>CAYVGY010000037.1:0-2635 GCA_964451065.1 uncultured Halobacteriales archaeon | reverse complement strand
ATGTTTGATGCCGCCTCGTTCCTTGGTTCCGCAAGCGTTTAAAACAAGCCCGAGCGTCCCCGCCCCGGGTCCCGGACCGGTGCGCCGAAAAGAGCACACGAAGGTCGTCATCCTTTGCGGCGGAAAGGGGACACGACTGCGCGAGGAGACAGAACAGCGTCCGAAACCCATGCTTGAGATCGGAGGCAAGCCGATCCTGTGGCACATCATGCGCATCTACAGCAAATACGGCTTCGACGAGTTCGTCCTCGCCCTTGGCTACAAGGGCGCCCAAATCAAGAACTTCTTCCTCAACTACGAAGCACTTTCATCCGATATCACGGTACGACTTGGGGGCGGCACGTCCATCGAAATCCATAACCAAGCCAATTCGCACCCATGGACCGTAACCCTGGCAGATACGGGCGAAGAGGCCATGACTGGGGCGCGTCTAAAGCGCGTGGAGCGATACTTGGGTGGCGCGCCGTTTCACCTGACGTACGGGGACGGAGTGGCCGATCTGGACGTTGGACGACTTGCACGGTTTCACGCAAAGCATGGTCGGTTGGGAACCGTGACGGGCGTTCACCCTCTGGCCCGCTTCGGTGAGCTGTCCCTCCAGGACACCAAGGTCAGGGAATTCCGGGAGAAACCGCAGGTCCAGGACAGCCACATCAACGGGGGTTTTTTTGTGTTTGAGCCCCGTTTCTTGGACTACGTGGAGGACGTGGACGCTTGCGTCCTGGAGCAAGAGCCGCTCCGAAAGCTCGCTTCGGAGGGCGAGCTCCACGCATTCATCCATGGGGGCTTTTGGCACTGTATGGATACGCTTCGAGATTACCAGCGGCTGAACGTACTCTGGGCCTCGGGAAAGGCGCCATGGAAGGTGTGGTGATGGCGGCCCGGGCCGTGGCCGAAACTGCCGCCACGCAAGAGTTCCAACGGTTTTGGCAGGATCGAAACGTCCTGGTGACCGGTGCCCCCGGCCTGCTGGGAAGCCACATCGCGGACAAACTTGCAATCGCCGGGGCCAACGTGCATGCGCTGGTTCGGGACTTCGTCCCCCGTTCTCGCATGCACGCCGAGGGACCCGCTGTCACGTTGATCCCCGGCGACCTGACGGATTACCCAACCATGGAGCGGGCCGTCGGCGACTACGAGGTAGACACGGTGCTCCACCTGGGCGCTCAGGCCATCGTCGGCGTCGCGAACCGGAATCCGCTCTCCACGTTTGAGTCGAACATTCGTGGCACATGGACCCTTCTAGAAGTCGTTCGGCGCGCGTCCCTGGTAACGAGGGTCGTGGTGGCGTCCTCGGACAAGGCGTACGGAGAACACGAACTCCTTCCTTACACTGAGGAGTTGCCGCTCCGGGGCCGGCACCCTTACGACGTGAGCAAGAGCTGCGCTGACCTCTTGACGCAGGCGTACATCAAGACCTACGGCTTGCGCGCAGCCATCACCCGGTGCGGAAACCTCTACGGTCCCGGGGACCTCAACTACAATCGGCTCGTGCCCGGGACCATCCGTGCCTGTCTACGTGGTAAGCCCGTCGAAATACGAAGCGACGGCACCCCCATCCGGGACTACCTGTACGTTGAAGACGGCGCCGCGGCGGTCCTCGCGCTCGCCCAAGCCATGGACCGCGACGATGTCGTAGGTGAGGCGTTCAACTTCAGCAACGAGGATCCTCGCTCGGTCATGGACATCGTCACGCTCATCCGAAAGCTCGTGGGACTTCCCACGCCCCAACCTCGCATCTCGGGCGCCGCGAGGAACGAAATCCCGAACCAAGCTCTTTCAGCGGCCAAGGCGCGCAAGGTCCTCAACTGGACGCCCAATTTCGACCTCGAGGACGGGCTCCGCCGCACGATTGCTTGGTACAAAGCTCGCCTGATGGGAGGACCCTCGTGATCGACGGCGTCGTTGTGCGACCGCTCAAGCGCATTCCCGACGAGCGGGGGTCTGTACTCCACATGTTCCGGCGCGACGAACCCGAAGCGGGTGACTTTGGCGAGATCTACTTCAGCAAAGTTTACCCAGGCGCCGTCAAGGCTTGGCACCTCCACAAGGAGATGACTCTCCGATACGCTGTTCCTGTCGGAATGATCAAGCTCGTCCTTTACGACGACCGTTCCGGCTCCAGGACCCGCGGCGAAATCCAGGAGATCTTCTCCGGCGAGGACGCCTACCAATTGGTCATCATTCCGCCACGAGTATGGAACGGCTTCAAGGGCATTGGGACCCGGCCGGCCCTCGTCGCCAACTGTGCCTCGATTCCCCACGACCCCACCGAAATCGAGCGCCGGCCGGCCCACGATCCCGGCATCCCGTACGAGTGGGAACGCGTCGACCGGTGAAGGCGATGGACGTTCTCGTCGTAGGCGCAAGCGGCCTCGTCGGCACCCACCTTTGTGAAGCCTTTGCCTCCGCCGGGCACCGCGTTCACGGAACCTATCGAAATCGGCTTGTGCCCGGCCTGACGAGGTTCGACTCAAATGACCACGCCGCGGCCCGGACGCTCCTGGCTCAGCTGCGGCCCGCGTGGTGCCTCGTACCGGCCGCTTACAGCCATGTAGACGGATGCGAACGGGATCCGCAGCTCGCCCACCCCAAAAACATGCAAAACCCCACACTTCTCACAAAGGCTGCCGCG
>CAYVGY010000036.1:818-21225 GCA_964451065.1 uncultured Halobacteriales archaeon | reverse complement strand
ACGGTGCGCTTGTCGTCGGTGGCGCCTGTGTAGAGGCTGTCCGTGATTTGGATGGCGTGGCCTGGGACGGCGCGGCCGAACTCGCGGCCTACGTAATACTTCTCGGCGATGTACGTCTGCATGAGTTCGACGGTCTTGGGAGCGGATTCAGGGTAAAGGATGACGGTGAGGGTGCCGAGTTCGGTGTCGAACCGGATCGCTTCATAGGTGACGGGATTCAGGGGAAGCGGGTCGGGGGCGGGCTCCGTCGGAAGGGTCTCGGTGATGCAGCCGGAGACCGCGACGGCGAATACGAGAACGAACAGGAGACGCGTTGCCCGCATGGAAGCCCAGCAATCCGGAGCGCGCGCGGGCCGTCATAAAGGTTCCGGGGTCCGCGGCCGCGTCCTTGAACCCGGGTGCGGGTCTTGACCCCGCGCAAGGAACCGCAGTCAGTAGGCATAGAATCGGAGCCCGGCCGATGCGTCTAGTAACCGGCGTCGCTGGCCGGCGCGGCGCAAGTGGCTGCATTGGGACTGTGGTTATGCGTCCACGCGGCCAGATTGCGGTTCGCGCAGGGTGTACCGCCGGTCCTGCGGGCTGACTTTTGGAGCGGCGGAGCACGACAGACAAGATTGGGACGTTTGGCGGCGTCTCCCGTCGTCGGTAACGACTCAAGCATTTGAAGGTGGTTCGGCTTCCGCGAATGCAACTACTTGCAGGAAGGTTTTGCGGATTGCGACTTGTTTCTTGGAACATGAAAGGCGCCAAGACGAGCTGGCCTTACCTTGTCGACGAGTTGGGGGCAGACATGGCCCTGCTCCAGGAAGCGCTCCCGCCACCCGCCGGGATTCCGGCGGTCCATGTTGCCGACCCCCTAAGCGGCCGGCGAGGAACGGGCGTGGCGATCTACTGCCGAGCTAGAATGCCCCAAGTTGTCGGGTCCGTGAGGTGCCGAGGAAGGGAGGTCAAAATTCCGCAAACCCACCCAGGCTGCTGCCTGGTCGCGGATGCAAAAGTTGGAGCCACGCCGTTTCGGCTAATCTCGGTGTACGGACGGATTGACGGAGCGGGGTTAAGCGACACAACTCTTCATCGAATTCTTAGCGACGTGACTCCGGTCATAGACGCCGGCCGACGCACCTTGTTGTACTTGGCCGGCGACTTCAACACAAGCACGCAACTCATGTGGGCCGCCCCGGGGTCCAACGAGATGGTCGCCCGCGACGCACTGGTGTTCCGCCGATTGGTGGAGTCAGGAATGGTCGACGTTTTCCATGCTACCCGGGACGGCAGGCCCCGTCTTGAGGGCTGCAAATGCTACGATGGTGAAAACTGCAGTCATGTTCGGACGATTTACCATACTCGCCGACTCGACAAGCCGTGGCAATTGGACTACGCGTTTGCATCGAAGCCCCTCGCCGCGGTGATCCAATCCCTTCGGATCGGCGAGCGGGGAACCCACCAAAGCGATCATCAGCCCGTTATCGTCGAGACATCTGGCGTCCGGATGACTCCCCCAAAATCCTAGGTTGGGGATTAACTACCGCGTCCACGCCGGGTTTCCGTCGCCGTCCGTCAACCGGAGTACGCTTGCCGCTAACCCGGGCTAGACCCGGGGACAACCACGCAGTCGGGGTCCGCAACCAAACGGTAATTGCCGGGAGGCCGCCGGGCCGGGGGCGGTGCGGGGGGTTCCCCGGCCCGGGCGTCCTTCCTGGTGGTGGGCAGCGCGATCACGGCCGCACGAGTTCGTGCAGCGCCGCGTAGTGGTTGAGGATGCGGGCCCACCGACGGGTTACGAGCGTGGGCACGTCGGGGTCGGCGGGGCGGGAGGCGTCCGTCATGGACGATTCCTTTCCCAATACCCGGCGGGCCAGTCGCTGTCCGGTTGCGCGAAGGCGTCCGCGATCGTTCGTCCGAGGGGGTTCAGCGTTTCGGGGTGGTTTACGTTCTTCATGGGGTTCACCAAACGGGTTGGCCGCCCAAGCGGGAGGCCAAAACAGAGCGGTCCGGTGAAGGATCGCTCAGAGGGCGAGCACGAGCCCGACCGGGACGCCCTTGACGTGGGCCATCGCCCGTAGCGGGCGAATGTGTGTCCGGGTCAGCAGTGCTGCCACGACACGCGCGTTGCGCCTCGGCTAGAAATAACTTGCGCTGCGGTTGGCCGCCGGGAGGGGCAGGACGCTCCAGTTCCGGACATCCACGGCTAGAAACGACTCTCCACAACGTTGATGCCGGCGCCCGGTCCTTCCTCGCCGGTCCGGGGTTTGGCGAGATGAGAAACGTTGCTCTCCTGGTGACGGCCGCCTTTGTCTGCACCGCCGCCTTGCCAACGATTGAGGCCACGCACGAAGTCGACGGGACGTATGACCAACCGGTGTGGTTCGACTGGGGCCAGAAGACGCTGCGCGCCGAGGTCATCCCGTCGCCGCACGGGCAGATCTTCAACAACAACCTCGTCCTCAACAACCTCAGCCCGGCCGAAGCCAACCCCTGCACGTCGAGCTACACGCAGGCGACCCGCGACGCCATCAGCGATTGGAAGACCGCCATCCAGACGTGGGGCTCGGCCAACCTCAAGACCGTCGTCATCAACTACCACATCCTCGGCTGCGACCCCGGCTCGCCCTTCACCAACCCCGAGATCGTCGTCGCCATGTACCCCACGTCGGGCCCCGTCCTCGGCGTCTCCATGTCGGGCGACCCCTGCATGGTGCTCATGTCCACCATCGGCACGGTCCAGCTGAGCGGCCAGATCACCGGCCGGAGCTTCAACTACGAGAACATGTACAGCGTCATCACCCACGAGTTCGGGCACTGCCTCGGCCAAGGCCACACCGGCGACCTCAACGGCGGCACCGCGGGCGACCCCGGGCACCCCGCCGACGACGTCATGGAGGGCAGCTACGGGTACGGCATCGGCACCGCCGGCAGCAAGAAGCTCTGCGCCAGCAACCTCAACGTGAAAGTGATGGAGGAAGTGTTCGACGGCTCCGGCGGCGACGACGGCCGCATCGTCTCCATCGCGACGGGCTCGTACGCCCAACTCTGCTGAGGACGCGACCTGCGCCGTCGGTCAGAGGCGCGGCCTCGGACTACGCTGACCGAGACCCTCTGGCGCGGTCTTCGCGAACGGAGTTCCCTAGAGGAACCAGTACGCGAAACCGAGGCCCCAAGCCGCGAACAAGGATCCGACGGCGGCCAACCGAAGGAAGACAACCTCGGTCTTACCAGAGAGGAGCCGCATGGCAAGCCCCACGTTTCCGCGCCGGACCCAGATAATACTTTGCTCGCGAAATCCCGGCGCGACCCCGGTGGGGGCACGGCGGAGACGCCGCCCGCGCCGCAAATGGCCCTCGTCGCTCCGGATTGGCCAATGCTGGGGAGTGGAAGGGGGCCTCCGAAAGGAGGAAACGGGGACCCCGTTGGACTAGTGAGCCCCGATCCGTCGGTAGCGCGTCCCGGGGGTCGCCGGGACACTGCGGGTCGGAGCCGTAGTCCCTCCTGCGTCGAGGAGCCTTAAAGGTTCTTTGGTATCAGCGTGGAACCCTGTTCGTCCCTGGGGCCTTTCTCCCTCGCCCACCGGCAACACCTACCCTTACAGCCACGGCCCCCCCAAGAGGGGGCTGAATGTTGCGCGTCCGTCCCTTGCTCCGCCTCGAACGGCCCGACGCCCCGACCTGCAACGAAGGCGGCGAGGGCACCCTTGCCTTCGGCGTCATCCAGCGGTCCGGTTCGCCCGGCGCCGAGTATGCCATCCACTGCGATGCGTGCCCCTTCGTGGCGGCCGTCTGACCGCGCCCGAGCCGTTAAGAAACGCCTTTAAACGACGCGATTCCTCTTGATGGGAGGCCCGTGTCCATGGGCCCAGCGATGGGGGAACCGATGGCGCCGTACACCAAGGACGGATACACGTTGCACACGCGGGATGTGAAGCTCAAGGGCGACCGCATCCAGACCATCTACTTCTTCGCCAAGCGGAAACCCAAGAGCGGCAAGCCGTGCGAGATGCCGGCGGGCTACAAGGTCGGCACGAACCCGAGAACGGGGCTGCCGTACCTCAAGAAGGCGTAGCGAAGCCCGGGATTACTTCAGCATGACGGCCGACACAATCACGAGGCCCACGAGGAGGGCAACCAGCATGACACGGAGGGAAACCGACATGATTGTATCCATGGAGTCGCCTGTCATACGCCCGCTTCATCCCCCCTTTTTCTTTTTCAACTTATGCCCTTCGAAGATTATCGGCGCCCCGACCACGAAGACGGCGGCGATCCACCAGAAGAGAAGCATCGGCAAGGCGCGAACGATCTCGGTTAGCCCACGCAGCGCGAACTGAAGTCCGGCCGCCGCGCCAACCAGAACGAGGAGCCGTCGCTGGACGGATTCGCGCGTTCTCAGGCGTTCGAAGGGAGGGCGGGCTGGTGGCGTCGTGAGCGGAGGTTGGACCTTCAACAGAATGAAGGCAACGGTAGCTGGGCCTACCAGTCACGTCTATTGAGGGCTCTTCACGACGCGGCCGCCGTCAACCGGTCGGTGAGGTCCGAGTCGAGTCGATGCCTTCGCCCAGCGTCCAGGGCGTCGGCGACGTGCGTCAGTTCGGCGCAGGCCTCGCCTAGGAGTTCCACTAAGGGTTGCGTCTGCTCCGGCTCGAGCACGTTCTTGGAGGCCTCCTTCGCCGATTGAACCATGTCCGCAAATTTCTGCAACCCGGCCGCCCTTGCGTCATGCTCGACGGTGCGGAACAGCCGCTCGAGGCGTCGCGGATAGGTCTGTTCTCGGTGTCCCGCGTTGAGCTCCTCCAAAACCTGTTGGACCTCGCGCACGTTGTCCCGGAGCGAGAGCGTGAGCATCTTCAAGAGTCCGCCGCGGTCCACGAGGGGCAAAAGGACTCGTGCCTCAAACGCCTTGCGCTGCGGGGACGATTCACGTCACCGTCACGTTCGAGGCCATCCCCGTGACGTAATCGCCGCCCGCTCCGTTGGAGTGGAAGCGGCAGAACACGTGGTAGGTGCCGGCGGCCGAGAAGGTGAACTGCGTGGCGCCGCCGCCCAGCTCGTCGTCGTGGAGGTAGGAACCTGCCGCGTCGCCGGCGCGATGAATCGTGACGGTGTGGCTTCCGCAGAGCTTTTGCCACGTGAACGTCGAACCGGTAGAGGCGCCGCTTGCCGCGGGGTCAAAGTAGTTGCATTGGACGCGCACCACGTAGGAGCCCCCCGAGGAGGTCGTGGTCGGGGCGCCGGAGGCCGTCGAAGAGGTCGTCGCATAGCCGCAGAAGACCTGCCCCGGCGGCAGGGAATACGTGGTATCGGGTTGGCCGTAGAAGCACGACTCAGTCGGACTGTGGGACGAGGTGGCCGTCGTGGCCGTGCCGGCGTCCGCCTTGTCCTTCTGAACACAGCCTGGCGCCCCCAGGAGGATGACGACGAGTCCAGCGACCCAGGTCCGCCGCATACGTTCCCGCAGGCCTGGCGGCTTCAAGAACGCGTCGCCGCGCTCAGAAGTTCTTCAAGGTGAACTCGTCCACCAGCGAGGAGACGTCCATGGCGGGTTTGCCGTCCGGGCCCACGATGACCTGCTTGGCCGGCGGCGTCTTCTCGTACGACGCGATGGCACGGTTGAGCTTGTCCCCGAGCGTGGGCAGGTTGACCTCGTAGAACACGCCGAGGCCGAGCTTCTCGGTCTCCTGGCTCTTGAGGAAGGCCTGGGCCTGCTTCTCGCCGATCTCCTTGTGGTCGGTCGGGTTCTTGACGCGGCCGTCGTAGCCGGCGTCCGCGAGCTTGTAGGTGCGCGGCTGTTTGTCCGGGCGGTCGAGGCCCGCGTACCACTCTTTCGTGTTGATGTTGTTGTACGTGGGGCACGGCTGGAACACGTCGAGGAACGCCATGCCCTTGTGGGCCATGCCTGCCTTGATGAGTTCTTTGAGGCCTTTGATGTCGTAGGCGTAGCCGCGCCCGACCCACGTGTACCCGACGGAGAGGGCCAAGGCGAGCGGGTTCACGGCGTTGTTGATGTTGGGGGCGGGCAGCGATTTCGTCTTGGCGCCGCCGGGCAGCGTCGGCGAGGCTTGGCCCTTGGTGAGGCCGTAGACGCCGTTGTCGTGGATGATGTAGAGGAAGTCGAGGTTGCGCCGGCCGGTGCCGACGAAGTGGCCGGCGCCGATGCCGAGCCCGTCGCCGTCGCCGCCGATGGCGATGATCTCGAGGTTCGGATTGGTCACCTTGGCGCCGGTGGCGAACGGTAGCACGCGGCCGTGGAGGGTGTGGACGCCGTAGGATCGGACGAAGTGGCTGATCTTTCCGGAGCAACCGATGCCGCTGAAGACGGCGACCTGATGGTTTTCGAGGCCCGTCTCGGCGAGCGCCATTTGGACGGCGTTGAGGATGCCGAAGTCGCCGCAGCCAGGGCACCAGTCGTTATGGACCTCCTCGCGCCAATGGGCGACGTTCACGGTCTTCTGTTGGGCGCCGGGCGTCGCGGACGGCGAGGGGACCTGCTTCGTGGCCGCGGTCGGGCTGTTAGACGCCAAGGGTCAGCACCTCCTTGGGGACTTTTTCCTGGAGGAATTTCTTGACGCCCCGAACGACCTCGTCCTGCGTCATGGGCCGTCCGTTGTACTTGAGGAGGTTGTGGTGCGGCTTGAGGCCGGTCTCCGCGCGCAGGAGGTGGGCGAACTGGGCCGTGTAGTTCTGTTCGACGTTGATGATGGTCTTGGCCTTCTTGAGGATGGCTTCGACCTCGGCCACCGGGAACGGCCAGATGAGCTTCACTTGGAGGAAGTTCACGTCGATGCTTTCCTGCTTGAGCGCCTCGATGGCGTCCTGGATGGCGCCCTTGGTGCTGCCCCATGAAACGATGGTGATGGGGGCGTTGGGGTTGCCGAGGAGGTTGATCTTTTTCTCCTTGGGGATCTCACGGGCAGCGGTGAGTTCCTTCTCCATCCGCTTGTTCATCATCATGACGCGGGTTTCGGGGTCTTCCGTGATGTGGCCTTGCGTCGTGTGTTCGTCGCCGGTGGTCCAGTGGATGCCGCCGCGCATCCCCAGCACGGTGCGCTTGGAGACGCCGTCGTCCGAGAACATGAAGCGCGGGTAGTGGAAGTCCTCCTTCGTGACCTCGATGGCTTCCTTCTCCGTGATGAGCTTGCCGCGGTTGATCTTCACCTTGGTGAGGTCGAACGCCGGCACGATGGCGGAGTTGTTCGCGAGGTTCTTGTCACTCAGGAGCACGACCGGCATCTGGTATTGTTCGGCGAAGTTGAACGCGTCGATAGTCTGGAAGAAGGATTCTTCGATGTCGCCGGGTGCGAGGCAGAGGCGGGGGAAGTCGCCGTGGCCGGCGTTGAGGACGAACTTGAGGTCGCCTTGCTCATGTCGGGTCGGCAGGCCCGTGGAGGGTCCGCCGCGTTGGTAGTTCACGATGACGAGGGGAACCTCGTTGATGCCGGCCCAGCCCGAGACCTCGGACATGAGGCAGAAGCCGGGTCCGGATGTGGAGGTGCTGGAGCGGACGCCGGCGAGGCCTCCGCCGACCGCCATGGCGCACGCGGCGATCTCGTCCTCGGCCTGGAGGACGACGACGTTGCCCTGCGGGTGGGATTCGAGGAACTCCGACTCGTCCGTGGCGGGCGTGATCGGATAGTACGTCTGGAAGCGGCAACCGGCGGCGATCTTTCCGAGGCCGATGGCGGCGGTGCCCTGGGTGAAGATGCGCTTGCCCGTCGGCGGAGTCTTGCTGCGCCGGATTTGCCAGTCGAGTGCGCCGAAATGCTGCTTGGCGTAGGTGTACCCCTTCTCGACGGCGAGCCGGTTCATTTGGCGGACCTTCTCGGACTTGCCCCCGAAGATATCGTCCACCGTCTTCTCGACGGCGTCGACCTCGTACCCGAGGACGCCGAAGCTCGCGCCGACGGCGATGGTGTTCTTGAGGATCTGGAGCTTGGCGAACTCCTTCTCGCCCGTGGCGTCGCCGATTTCCTTGAGGATGTCCGCGTACGGGAGCGGGAAGGCCTTGACGCCGTTCTTCTTGGCGTCCTCCACGACGCTGCCGACGGTGAGCGGCATGTTGCGCTGGCCCAGGTCTTCCAAGAGGTCGTGCATGAGGCGGTGTTCGAGCGTGCCGAGGTTCTCGACCTTGACCTCCAGGTCCTTGGGGTCGAAGATGGCGCAGCCGCCCTTCACGACCTCGCCCGCGTAGAGGTGGCGCAAGAGCGTCTCGGCTTCGAACGAGGCTAGGCAGTGGACGTCGTCGACGGAACTACGGATCACCCGCTCGTCGACGCGGATCTGGAAATAGGAGTGCTCGCCCTTGATGTTCGAGTAATACTCACGCTTACCGAACACGTTGAGGCCGCCGTTGGCACACGCGAGCGCGAACATGCGGGCGGAAGAGTCAACACCGGAGCCTTGGGGGCCGCCGATCATCCACGACATTCGATTGACGGTGGGCACAGAGTCACGACCTGGAACCGACGAATGGGCCGGCGAAGTGGCCGGTCGAATTGACGGCCGTTCTTATAACTAACGTTTCGACGGGTGGAAAAGGTTTGCGCGGATGGTCCCTTAAAAGGGCTCCAGGAGGGAGCCGTCGCGTACGACGGCGTCGCAAAGTCTTAAGCCTGGTCTGCCGACTCACGCCCGTTGCGCGGTGGACGGTTCACCTCCGGTTCAGCTTGGCTCTTCTTGATCGCCATCGTCGGCACCTCCTTCCTGGCGCCTCCCGCAGCCAGCGCAGGCGACGACGACATGAAAGTTTGCAAGGTGGACTCCGAGAAGGGGGTCGTCGAGTTTTGCCCCGATGATTCCGGCGGCAGCTCCGACAGCGGGATTTTCTGGGAGGTCTTCTTCGGCATCCTCGGAATCGCCGTGACGGTGGCGGCCGGTATCTTCACCTATGTGCGCGTGAAGCGTCGCCGCCAAGGCCTCAGCTATCTCCTCACCGAAGTCGAACGCACGTTCACGACCGGCAAGGCGCAACCCGAGCCCGGGCTTGCCCGCCTGGCGCAACTCCGCCTCGAGGTCCGCCACCGCTTCGAACGCGGCCGCCTCGAAGACAACCAATTCCTCGAACTCGACAAGCGCATCGGCGACTACATCGTCCGGCTCCGCCTGCTCGACCTCGAACACGAATTCCCCACGTTGCCGGCCGCCCTCTTTGGCCAGATCCGCGACCTCGTCGCCGACGGCCACCTGTCGACGGAAGACCTCCAACGGATCGAGAAGCGCGCCGCCGACCTCGATCTCCCGGTCTCGACCCGACGGGACCTCACCCGCAGCCTGGGACGCTGGGCCGCCGTCTCGGCCGCCCGGCTCGAACCGAAGGCCCGCCGCATCGCCGTCGTCGCCAAGACCGGATCATGACCTGGGCAGGCATGTCCGGAATTCGTCAATTGTGACCTGCACCCTCTTGCTTCGGTCAATACGCTCTTAAGCGACCATCCGACTAATTTCCTAGTCGTGTTCCGAGTCTCGGTGCTAGGGGCGACCGGCTACGCCGGCCGGGAGCTTCTGCGCCTCCTCCTCCAACACCCCCAGGCGAAGCTCGTCCACGCCACCACCACGTCCAGGCCGGGCGTAGCCCTCGGCGACGCCCACCCCTCTCTGCGTGGAGCGATCCACGGCTCCCTGGAGGCCTTCGACGCCAAGGCCGTCGCCGCCGACAGCGACGCCGTCTTCTCCTGCCTCCCCCACAAGGAGAGCCAACACGCCGTCGCGGCCATCCTCGGCCACAACCCCAAGACCAAGGTCATCGACCTTTCCGGCGATTTCCGGTTCAAGCGCGCCGCCGACTACGAGGCCGCCTACGGTGTCCCCCACGCCGCCCCGCAGCTCCTCGCAAAGACGGCGTACGGCCTCACGGAACTCTTCCGTTCCCAGGTCGCCAAGGCCAGCATCGTGGCCAACCCCGGCTGCTACCCCACCGCGACGCTGCTGCCCCTCGCTCCGTTTGCCAAGGCTGGCCTCCTCGAAGGCGACGTCATCGTCGACGCCAAGAGCGGCGTGAGCGGCGCCGGCGCGAGCCCCACGGCGACGACGCACTACGTCGAGGCCAACGAATCCACCAAGGCTTACAGCCCCTTCGTCCACCGCCACCAACCCGAAATGCGCGAACAGTTGGCCGCGCTCGGCGCGCCCTTGGACGTCCACTTCGTGCCCCACCTCGTCCCCATGAGCCACGGCATCCTCGCCTCCATCTACGCCACGCTCCGCAAGCCCCTCACCGCCACCGAGGCGCACGACCGCCTCGCGAAGGCGTACGCCGAAGACCCCTTCGTCCGCGTGCTCAAGCCCGACCAGCTCCCCGACACCAAGCACACGGTTGGATCCAACTTCGCCGACATCGGAGTGGCGACCACCGGCCGCCGTCTCGTCCTTCTTTGCGCCCTCGACAATCTCGTGAAGGGCGCCAGCGGCCAAGCCATCCAGAACCTCAACGTCATGGCCGGCCTCCCCGAGACGGCCGGCCTCCTCCCCGGCTCCCCGTCACCCCTCAAGACCGAAGTGGTCGTGTAAGATGAAGCACAAGATTACCAAACTCGCCAGCCCGACGATCGCGCAGCCCCGCCTCGCCCGCAACCTCCCATCCATCAAGCTGCTCCACGAGGCGCACATCCATGAGGTACCGGGCTTCCAGGCCACCGGCGTCTACGCCGGCCTCAAGAAGCGCCGCCGCGACATCACCGTCATCGCGAGCCTTGCGCCCGCGACCTGCGCCGGCGTGTTCACCAAGAACCAGGTCGTGGCTGCCCCCCTCACGCTTACCAAGCAGGCGGTCGCCCGTGGGGTCGCACGGGCGATCGTCTGCAATTCCGGCTGCGCCAACGCCTGCACCGGCGAGAAAGGCCTCCAAGACGCCCGCCGCATGGCCGAGATCGTCGCGGAGTCCCTCGGTTGCAGCCCCGACGAGGTCCTGGTGGGCAGCACCGGCGTCATCGGCCAACTCCTGCCCATGGAGAAGGTCGAGAAAGGCATCCGGGAAGCGGTCGCGCTCCTCCCCCACCCAGAACCCGGAGCCGCGGCGGAAGGCATCATGACCACCGACACGGTCCCCAAGGAGATCGTCGTCGAAGCCACGTGGCGAGGCCAGACGATTCGCGTCGGCGGCATCGCCAAGGGCTCGGGCATGATCGCCCCCAACATGGCCACTATGCTCGGGTTTGTCGTCACTGATGCCGCCGTCCCCGCTGGCCTTCTCCAGAAGGTGCTGCGCTCGAGCACCGACCGCACGTACAACGCGGTGAGCGTCGACCACGACACGAGCACCAACGACATGGTCCTCCTCCTGGCCAACGGCCACAGCGGTGTCCGGGTAGGCGACGGCGGATTCCCCTTCGCCGCCTTCCAGCACGCGCTCGACCACGTCAACCTGCACCTGGCCAAGTCCATCGCGCGCGACGGCGAAGGCGCGACCAAACTCCTCCAGGCGACCGTGGTCGGCGCCAAGAGCAGGAAGGACGCCATGAAGGCCGCCAGGGCCATCATCGACTCGCCGCTCGTCAAGACCGCCGCGCACGGCGCGGACCCCAACTGGGGCCGCATCCTGGCCGCCGTCGGCTACTCCGGCGCCGCCGTCCAACTCGAGAAGGTCGACGTCAAGATCGGGAACCCCAAGACCCTCGTCTCGGTCCTGTCGCGCGGCGAACCCCTCCAGTTCGACCGCACCCAGGCCAACCTCCTCCTCAAGAACGACGAGATCCATATCGAGGTCGACCTCGGACTCGGCCGCGGTCGCGCCACCGCGTGGGGCTGCGACCTCAGCCGCGAGTACGTGGACATCAACGCCCACTACACGACGTAGGAGGAACCGTGCCGGAAGGCGGACGCACGCTGGTCGCCAAGTTCGGGGGCAGCGCCTTCGCGCCCGACGTCCTCAAGCCCTTCGCGCAGCGCATCAAGGCCCACCGCAAGGCCGGCGACCGCGTCGTCATCGTCCACGGCGGCGGCAAAGAAATCACGTCGCTCCTGGAGCGCCTCGGGAAGCGCAGCGTCTTCATCGACGGCCTGCGCGTCACCGACGACGACGCGCTGGAAGCCACCGAGATGGTGCTCTCCGGACGCGTCAACAAGGCCCTCGTGCGTGGACTCCTGAGCGAAGGCGTCATGGCCGCCGGCATCGCCGGGACCGACGCCGCCCTCCTCGTCGCCGTCCCCATCGTGGCCGAGAAGACCGACGCCCAGGGCCGCACCTACCGCATCGATTACGGGCACGTCGGCGAGGTCACCGAGGTCCACGCGGGCCTCCTCGACACCCTTCTCAAGTCCCAGTACGTCCCCGTCGTGAGCCCGCTGGCCCTCACACCCCAAGGCGGCGTCCTCAACGTGAACGCGGATACGGCGGCCGCCATGATCGCCGGCGCGCTCGGCGCCGACGCGTTCCTCCTCCTCACCGACGTCCCCGGCGTCCTGGTTCCAGGCCCCGGCGGATCGACCGTGGCGCCGGCCCTCACGCCCTCCGAGGTCCGAACCCTCAAGAGCCAAGGCCACATCACCGGCGGGATGATCCCCAAGGTCGATGCGTGCCTCGCGGCGCTCACCCGCGGCGCCAAATCCGCCCGCATCGCAAGCCTCCAAGATTTCCTTGCCGGCGACGCCCCCACCGGCACCCGCATCGAAGGAGCCTGAACGCTCGATGACGTTCCGCACCAACGAGGAAGCCCTGGCCGCCTTCCGCACGTGGCTGATGCCCAACTACGACCCCGCACCCGTCGCCTTCGCGCGCGGACAAGGCGCCCGATTGTGGGACGTGGAAGGCAAGGCCTACCTCGACTTCGCTGCCGGCGTCGCCGTCAACAGCTTGGGCCACAGCCACCCAAGACTCGTCGAAGCCATCGCCGAACAGGCCCGCAAAATCATCCACACGTCCAACCTGTACCTCATCCCCAACGAGACCGACCTTGCGCGCCGGCTCGTCGAACTCTCCGGCCTGGGCCGCGCGTTCTTCCCCAACCCCGGCACGGAAGCCATCGAGGCAGCCCTCAAGCTCTCGCGCCACTGGGGACGCAAGAACGGGGGTCGCACCGGCTTCGTCGCCACCCAACACAGTTTCCATGGGCGCTCGATGGGCGCGCTGAGCGTCACCGGCCAGACCCACTACCAGCAAGGCTTCGAGCCCCTCGTGCCGGGCGTCACGTTCGTCCCCTATGGCGACGCCGACGCCGTCGCGCACGCGATCACGCCCGAGACCTGCGCCGTCGTCGTCGAACCCATCCAGGGCGAGGGCGGCGTCCACGTCCCCCCCACCGATTACCTGCCGCGACTACGCGAGATCTGCGACGAGAAGGACATCCTCATGGTCCTCGACGAGGTCCAGACCGGCATCGGACGGACCGGGACGTGGTTCGCCCATCAGGCCTCGACCATCCAACCCGACGTTATGGCCCTCGCCAAAGGCCTCGGCGGCGGCTTCCCCATCGGCGCCGTGCTCTGCAACGACCGCGCCAACGCCTTCCAGCCGGGCGCCCACGGCTCCACGTTCGGCGGCAACCCCCTCGCCACGGCGGCCGGCCTGGCCACCCTACGCATCCTGGACGAGGACCACGTCCTCGACAACGTCCAAAAGCAAGGCAAACAGGTGGCGGCCCGCCTCGCTGATTGGGCCAAGGCGGGCCACATCACGGGCGCCCGCGGCGTAGGACTCCTGCAAGGCTTCGACCTGCCCAACGGCGGCTCCAAGGCCTTCGCCAGGAGCCTCCTGGCGTCCGGCCTCCTCGCCTCCAACATCGGCGAATCCACCGTCCGCCTCTGCCCCCCCCTCATCATCGGGGGTTCCGAGGTCCAGGAGGGTCTCGACATCCTGGGGGCGGCCTTGGGACGCTCCGGACCCGCCGTCCGCCGTGCGGCCCCCAAGGCGGGTGTTTCAACGGCGGCGCCGAAGAGGTTTTGAAACCCTGGCGTGTCGCCGGGTCCTACGCAGCGAACCGCCCCCACCCTGCTCACCGCCTGCCTCCTGTTCTTGGCCGGTTGCGCCGAGGAGAAGGAACCTGCCCCTGTCCCTCCTCCCCCCACCCTCCCCCTGTTGCAAGACCTCGCCGTCTGCCGGTCCCTCTACCCGGACAACGCGACCGTGGACTGCCACAAGACCGAATCCGTCCTTTCGGCGTGGTCCCCTGGCCGGACCTTCTTCTGCCTGGCCCAAGGCGGCGAGGGCGCCATCCAGCTCTCGGTCTGGTCTGACCTACGGGGCCGCGTCGCTGTCACGTTCCACACCGATACCGCCGCCAAGCTGGGCGGCTCCGCCACGCTGGAGACCGCCGGCAAGACCGAACAAATCCTCTACCATGGGAACTCTTTCACCGGCGGCATCCCGTTTAGCCCCGGGGCCGGTGAGACCGGCACGGTCAAGGTCGACATGGATTTCTTTACCGCCAACGGGTCCCGGCCCATCCTTCGGACGGACGCCATGGTGCTCAACATCACGAAGTATCAGGAACAGGCCTGGTACGACGTCGCCTTCAAGGAGCTCAACCAGACCTACTTCTTCGGGAACCTGGCCCAACCCGTGGTACAGATCGTGGGCTCCGACTTCTCGCTCAACACGACGTTCGTGCGCAAGTCGTTTACGGTCCCCTACGACAACGCCGACGTGGTGGAGAACCCGCAACCGCAGGCATGCGGAACGGTCCGGCAGCGGACGGTCTGACGGCGCGCCTCACTCGCCGTTTTCGAGGAACGCGGTCAGTTTCTTGTCGAGGTCCTCGAGGAGGTCGTTCTTGTCGAGGACGAGGTCCACCTCGGCGGGCTGGACGCCGTGCTGTTTGAGGGCTTCCTGGTCGAAGCCGGTCAGGAGGACCCGCTTGAGTTCGGGCTGGGACTCGTGGACCTTGCGAAGGAATTCGGCGCCGTCGTCGGGCGGCATGCGGTAGTCGGCGACGACGACATCGATGAGCCGTTCGTCGACGATGCGCAGCGCCTCGGCCGCTTCCTGCGCCGTCACGACGTTGGCCCGCAGGTGGTTGGAGTGGTTGAGCACGCGCTTGGCGGCGTGAAGAAAGTCGGGGTCGTCATCGACCAGGAGGATGTTCCACTTGCGGTCGTCCGCGAACACGCTCTCTCCCCTTTGGGACCACCACGGGCCGCCGCCGAACGTGCCTCTCTATCCCGGTGCGGAACCGTATTTCAAGTGACGGGGAGAGTCTTAAACGTTCTGCTCGGGGGCGAGGGCCCGCTTCCGGTCGAGCGGGACAAGACGCACCGGTTTTCCTGCGGTGGATCAGGGGTCCGGACTTGGCGGCTGGGCGGGGCCATCTTCCGATGCACAACTATGGCGGCCTACAGGAGGGAGGTGCGTCATCCTTGGATGGTCTTGTTGAGGACCTCGAAGGCCCGCATCATGTCCTTGGGGTCGAGGATGAAGATCGTGTCCGTGAAGCAGCTCATGGTCTCCACGACGTTGATCCCGTTGCCGCTCAGCGTCCCATAGAGAAAGGCCATGATGCCGGGCGTGTACCGGATCGATTCCGGGCTCGTGACGGAGATTTCCACGAAGCCCTTGTCGAGGCTCACGATGTTGGGCTTGCCGAGTTCCTCTTCCACGAGGCGGGCCGTGTTCTCGTCCGTGATGAGGGTGATGGCCTTGCTTCCTTGGATGACCTTGGGAACGTGGCCTTCCGAGAGCGCCCTCCGAAGGAAGCCTTGGAGTTTGCCGTACATCTGGAAGTCGTTGCGAAGGGTCACGATGGCGACGCGGCTCGTGACCTCGATGCGGCTCTTCGCCAGGGTTTGGCGGATAAGGCGCTCGTTGTGGCGCGGCGCCGTGGCCTCGTAGCGGCGGGCGGCGACGAGCGTGGCCTCCATCTGCGTGAGGCCTTTCTCTTCCATGATGCGGCGACTGAGGGCACTGAGATTCACGAGGCCATCCACGAGGCAGTCCTTGATGGACGGGTGGGTGTCGATGTATTCGCGGACGGTCTGCGCGATGGGGGTCCGCGTGGGCTTGTCCTTCTTGGGCATTCCGGGCGCGCATGTCCTAACTGGGACAAATAGGTTCAGTCGGCCCCGACGAGCCCGCATCCTTGCGAGCGCTCCGGGGCGTTCCCGTTCCTTACCCGTCGGAGGCCTGGCCGGGCCCGGGGGCGCGCAATCCCGCGTACACAACGCTTTAATAAACACGGGTTCGTCGAACCCGCATGCGCTCGGCCGTCTTGCTGGGATTCCTGATGCTGGGGGGCGCGTTGGCCGGTTGCGCCGACTCTTCGGAGCCGGGGGACGAGGCGGGACTGGAAACGGGCGATGGATCCATCCCCAAGTTCTCGGGCCTGCCAACGCTCGAGAACGCGGCCATCTTCGGCGCTGAATACGAGGCGGAAGACTTCCCGCGCGTCGTGGAGGTCCTCGTCGGGGCCCGCGGCGCCGAGCCGAACATGGGCGTGACCAGCAAGGGCGGCATCTTCCTCACCGGGTACGACTCCACCATGCGCAGCCTCGACGGCGGGCACGCGTGGGAGCGCGTGTACGAGTTCCAGGCCGCCGAAGGCGTCCCCGTCGACCCGTTCAACACGTACGACCCCATGCTCTGGGTCGACCCCGACACGGACCGCGTCTTCACCAACCACAACTACCCCATCGCGACCTGCAGCAGCACGATCATCAGCGACGACAACGGCGAATCCTGGACCCATTTCCCCCTCACGTGCGGCCTCCCCGGGGTGGACCACCAGAAGCTCGCCACGGGGCGCAACCGGGGCCCTGTCGCTTCGCCGCTCTACGAGAACGTCGTCTACTTCTGCTACAACAAGGTCGCCTCGACCAACTGCGCCATGAGCCTGGACGGCGGGATGCGGTACGAGTACGAGACCGTCGTCGCCCTCGCCACCGAATGCGGCGGCATCAACGGGCACCCCACCGCCGCCCCCGACGGCACCCTCTACGTCCCCATGGGCGAAGGTTGCGGCGTCCCCCACGTCGGCGTCACCAAGGACAACGGCGTCACCTGGACCGTCCGGAGCTTCGGGGAATCGACGGGATCCACCTACTTCGACCCCGAGGTCGCCGTGACGCCCGACGGGACCGCCTACTACTTCAATCGCGGCGAGGACGGCGGTGTCTACCTCTTCCGCTCAAAGGACGAGTTCGCCACGGTCGACGGACCGTTCAAGGTAAACCCGGACGACGTCAAGGGCACCATCTTCGCGGTCCTGGGAAGCGGCGACGACGGTCGGCTCGCCATGGCTTACTTGGGCAACCGCGAATACGCCGGCGACCCCAGCGAGGCCCCCGACAACACGACGTGGCACCTCTTCGTCACCTACACCTCCAACGCCGCCGACGCGAACCCGACCTTCGCCACGCACCAGGTCACGCCGCCCAACGACCCGGTCCAGATCGGGTGCATCTGGCTGCGCGGCCTGGCCAACCCGTGCCGGAACCTCCTCGATTTCATCGACGGCTTCGTGGACCAGGACGGACGCTTCTACGTGGTCTTCACGGACGGATGCACGCGCGCACTCAGCTGCGCCTACAACCCGAAGGCGAGCCCCAGCGAGAGCCGCGACCGGGCGCTCGCCCTGGCCGTCCAGGACCACGGACCCAGCCTCCTCAAGGCGGGCGGATTGCTGCCCAGCCTCGGCTGGACCCAGCAGATCAACGAACCGCCGGAACCGTAGCCGCGCCGCCGGGGGCACGGAGGCCGTTTCGGCCGACCCGCACACGTAATCATCCCATCCAAACTCCCCTTTAAGGACCGACGCGACCCGGGGGGTTGGAAGAGGCATCGCGCATGCGTCCCGCAAGAACACTCCTGGTTGCCGCCCTGGCCTGCCTGGCCTTGGGAGCCTTCGTCGACAGCGTCCGCGCGGTCATCGCGGACCCCGGCGTCGAACGCGTCGCGCTGGACCTTCCAGAGACCCTCATCGTCCCGTTGGGGCACATCGGCGATGAGGTCACGTACGCCGTCTACGACCGTTGGGACGAGAGTTGCCGCGGCCGTTTCGGCACGCCCGCCTTCACCGACTACTACCAGGACGACGACCCGCTGCGCCTCAGCGGCGCCCAGACTTTCCGCGTGGGCGCGGCGGAAGAGATTCGGGGCGCGACCAACGACCGCCACCTCGTGGTGCCGGTCGAGTGGCGCGGAAGCCTCGACGGCAACACGGACGAGCCCTCCATCTTCCCCAGCCCGATCACGTATTTCTCCGCCTTTGGCCAACTTGAAGAGAGACAAGGCGGCGCGCCCACGGAGGATCACGAAGACTTCGACTGCGCGCCCCGACACACGCCCGATGGCGGCTCCCTCGACCCGGACGAACTGGACGCGTCCGCCGCCCAGGAATCCCCGCGTCGGTTCGAACACTATTGGGGCGAGTTCCACGACGACCACCTAAGGGAACAATTCGTCGATCTGGGAACGCGGTCCGTCGTCCGTCAAGACGACATGCCGTCCGCCGCCGCCAACGCCGGATCCATGTGTTTGGCCACCCCCGTGGGCGCCGATTACGAAGGCGAGTGCACCTCACTTCCCAACGCCGCCGACACGTCGTCCACGTTCCCCGTCGTCGATCCCGACCTGCTCGGCCTCAAGTACCAAGGCCGCACCCTCACGCTGGGCCAGGAACTCTTCGCTCCCACCGATATCCCCGAGTGGAACGGTTGGCGCGTCGGGCCGTCGCAACTCCTCCGCCACATGGGCTGGCGTGACGACGGCGAATCCGTGGACCAGAGCTACCGCCACTATTCCCCCGAGGTCGACCGCATCACCTACCACGAATGGGTGGCCGAACAAGGACGCGTCAACGACCGCGACGCCCTCGGCGTCCACATCGAAGTCCAGGTCCACTACCGGATGCCCGCCAGCGGCGGACAGCCCGCCGGCGAATGGCACACGTGGCGCAGCCTCACGAAGGCGTGGGTCACCGCCGAAGCACCCTACCCCGTCCTCGTCCAAGGCAACCGCTTCGACCGGAGCCTGAGCTCCTTCGAGCCCGGCACGGTCCTCATCCCGTGGACCGGCGCCGCCGCAGTTCCCGACCCGCTGCTGGCCCCGGGCGCCCTCGAGCGCTCGCCCGCGAACGCCCAGTTCCCGTCGGACGGCGTCGTCTCCCCCTTCGCCTACCCTCTGCGAGACGCCGTCGCAGACGTCACCGCCACCAACCCGTCCGACCTTGGGGACCTCGACGGCTCGCCCGTCCTGCCCGCCTTCGCCGCCTGGCTCGACGCGCACCCCGGCGCACGGTTGGCCGCCGCGCGTTACCACGACGCAGCATCCACCACGTGGAGGCTCGTCTATGCCGTCAGCTCCGGCGAAGCGTTCGAGGTCCTCGCCAAGCTCGAGGACGGCCAGAAGACCGTGCAGTCCATCGGCGAGGTCCGCGTTCCTTCGTTCTCCGCGACGGAGTTCCCGCCGTCACCCATCGCGTTCGCGGCCGCGGCGTCCGTGTGGCGCGCGCAGTCCGCCATCGTGAACCCCAACGATCCTGTGTCGTTCGCCCTTTGGGGCTTCGACGCCTGGAACGCGGACGAGTACGGGAACCCCGCTTGCCTACGGACGCCCTCGGACCAGGTCGATTGGCGCCAGGGTACGTGGATGCGCCACCGAGAACCGTTCCGGGAGGCCGTCATCGGGGACATGCACGGCGATCATTGCCAATGGGCAGGCGTGTCGGTCGAGACCGGCCGACCCGCCGAGCTTCGCGACGAGGCTGGCCTTGATTCTCCCACGCACGCCGGCGACGCCAGAGCACCCCAGTTCGGCGACCTCAGCGTCGCTGGACGTACGCCGCCGTCCATCCTCACGGGCGCCACCGTGGCCGGGACCGCCGTCGCGGGCGGCTCGCTCTTCGTCGCCTTCGCGACCGTCTACCTCGCGCCCACCCTCAAGTTCACGGGCGCAAAAATCCTGCTGCTCGTGCCCGGCTACACGAAGCTCCAGAAGAACCAGCTGCTAGACAACCGCGTGCGCGACGAACTCCTGCAGGCCATCCAGACCGACCCCGGCGTCGCCGCCACCGACCTCGGCAAGAAGGTCGACGCCGGCTGGGGCACCGTCGTCTACCACCTGAGCGTCCTCGAGAAGAACAAGATGATCTCCTCGCTCGTCGACGGTCGCCACCGGAGGTTCTTCCCCGTGGGCACCGTGGACTGGAGCCGCCGCGGCCAGATCGCGGTCCTCAAGAACGAACGGACCAAGTCGCTCTACGAGATGATCGCCGGCGAGCCCGGCGTCATCCAGGAAGCCCTCGCCGGTCGCACCGGCGTGAGCCGGCCGGCCACCATCTGGCACCTCCGACGGCTGGAAGACTGCGGCCTGGTGGGCCGCGTCCGGGAAGGACGGAAGGTCCACTATTTCGTGAACGAGTCGCCGCCCGACGTGCACGAGTACGACGCCAAGGACGCCGTCGAAGTGGCTTGACTACGGCTCCTGGTTCGTCGCCGCGGCCTCGCCGCCGAGGATCTGACGGTCAATCTCGTCGTTCCCTCGGGCGCCAACGTGGTCA
>CAYVGY010000036.1:0-808 GCA_964451065.1 uncultured Halobacteriales archaeon | reverse complement strand
GGTTCGTCGCCGCGGCCTCGCCGCCCTGGGGCGGCGTGAAGAAGGCTTCGGCGCCGCGCTCGACGCCCGGGAGGCGCAGGACGCTCTTGCCGGACACGTCGATGTCGACGGGCGTGCTGATGACCGACGGAAGGTAATCCTCACCGCTTCCGGTAAGCACCAACGCCAAGCGGTGACCCGCCGGAACGAGCGCATCCATCGCGAAGAATTCCATCTTGGCCACGATGGACATCCCGGGCACGACGGGCTTGGGGGTTTGGCCGCCTTCGGCCAGGCGCAGGTCCATGACGGCGTGGCCGAGGCGTTCGCCGTCGGCGTCCAGGTCCTGGAGTTCGGCGAAGATCTGGCCGCCGGGGCCGCGGGGCGTGACCGTGACGTGGAGTTGGGGCATGCCCGCGATGCGAATCTCCTCCGCGAGGGGCGCCATCTCCAGGGTGACCTTCTGGAGTTCCGACACGGTGCTGCCGCTCGACCCCTTGAGCTTGAAGTCGTTGCCGAACTCGAACACCGTCCAGTTGGCGTCGCGCGGCGGGTACGCCTCTTCGATCCGCCAGGCGCCGTCGCGGTCCTGGACCTCGACGTGGAGCTCCGGCTTGGCGCCGGTGCCCTTGAGGTAGTAGTCGAACCATTCGCGCAGGTCCTGGGCCCAGTCCCACCGGACGCTTTCCGGGTAGGCCTCTTTGCCGTATCCGGACGGGAGGTTGGCGTGTTCGCCGGGCCGGTCGGGGTACATGTGCGCCCATTGGCCAAAGAGGCCTTTCATCTCGAGGCCTTGGGCCTGGAGTTCTCCGTAGAAGGGGAACGCCAT
>CAYVGY010000035.1:11286-21440 GCA_964451065.1 uncultured Halobacteriales archaeon | reverse complement strand
GCCCCGGCCGCCAGCGCCTTGAGCTTGGCGAACACCCTCGTCGGGTCGCCGATGGCCGAAGTGGCCTTCTCGAGTTCCTGGACGCGGGACCACAAATCGTCCCGTTCCCGCTCGACGCTGCGGTACTCGTCCTCTTGGCGCTTGAAGGCGTCCCACAACTTGGCCAGGCGCCGCTGCTCCGCCAGCAGCTCTTGGCGAAGCGAGGAAGTCGTCTTGGCGTTCACGGACGCGGTCACGGTCGCCACAGGAAACCACCAGTGGGCCGAGGCAACCAAGGCCGATTTTATAAAGACGTTGGCTTGCTGCGTGGCGGTGTCGGAGACGCGACACGGCAACGCGGCCGGAGCCGAACCGCCAAAGCGCACGACGAGGCTGGACCGCGTGCCACGACCTGCACTCTACGGTTTCGCGTTCGCGCTCCAATGCGTGCTCGCCGCCACGTTCACCCACCCCTGGGACACGTGGGTGTTCCAGACGAGCGCCCGCGAATTCCTGTTGCATGGCATCACACCCTACGCCGCGGCCCAGGACGGCCCCACCTACATGTGGACCGGCATCGGCCAGGACAGCCTCCAACAATGGTACGCGTACCCGCCCCTCGCGCTGCTCCTGATGTCGGCGACCTACGCCGCGGCCGCCCTCGGCTGGATCACCACCGACCCTCTGGGCCGCCTCCTCGTGAAGCTCCCTTTCCTCCTGGGCAACCTCTTGCTGGCTTACCTCGCCTATCGCATGATCCGGACCGCCGCCGGCGAAAACGTCGAAGCGAACGCGAGGCGCGCCGAACGGCTCCTGCTCTTCAGCCCGCTCTTGATTCTCGTCGCCACGCTTTGGGGCATGTTCGAGGCCCTCATGGCCGCACTTCTCTTGGCGAGCGTCCTCGTCCTGCGGAATCGCCGCTTGGTCACCGGCGGCGCCCTCTTCGGCGCCGCCACACTCCTCAAGATCTTCCCCCTCTACCTCGGTCCGCTCCTCCTCGTCCACCTCTGGCGCAGGTACGGCCCTCGCGCCGCCGCGACCTACTTTGTCACCGGCGCCGCGGTCTTCCTCGCCGTGAGTCTGCCGTTCGCGATCTCCGCGCCCCGCGGCTTCCTCCAACAGACCCTCCTCATGCACGTGGACAGGCCCCTCGGAAGCTACACGGCCCCGGGCATCCTCCACAACTTGACCCAGCGCAGCCACGCACTCCCCTGGCTCACCGACCAAGGACTCGCCGCCGCCTTCGGCACCTTCGGCCTCCTTGCGGGGGCCCTCGCCCTCCTCCTAACCGCGGCCGCGAGCCTCCTCCGGCCTCCGACCGAACGAGACCTTCTCTTCTTCACCGGATGCTCCTTCGCCTGGGCCCTCTTCTTCAACCGCCTCCTCAACGAGCAGTACCTCGTCCTGCCCCTGGCCTTCTTCGCGGTGTGGCTCCTCCACCCTCAACGCGACCCGGCCCTCCAACCCGCGCGACTCAGCCCCCTCGTGTGGAGCCTCAGCTGGGTCGGCGGCGCCCTCGCGCTCCTCGACGACGCCAACTTCATCCGCTTCATCCCCCGCGACATCGCCGCCCCCCTCTGGGGGTCGGACTACCGGGTCCTCCTGGTCGAATGGGGCCGCGCCATCGGCGGCGAGTCGACGCCGTGGGACGTCGAACGCGCCCTCATCCGCGCCAGCCTCGGCCTCGTCCTGGCCATCTACTTCACCGGCCGCGTCTTAGTCCGACCTTCCCTGGCGGCGCCCCTGGCGGCCGCGGCCAAACGGTGGCGCCCCGCGTCCCGACCCAAGGTCGCCGCCGTGGCCGCGGTCTTCGCCCTCTTGTTGCTTCCCAGCCTCTCCCTTGGGGCCGGGGTCGAAACTCCCCCTGATGAACCACAACTTCCGCCGCCCGCCAACGACCGGATCGTGGGCGTCGTCTACCGCCTGGACCTGGAGAACCCCTACTTCGACCCGACCCGGCGGTATGGCGCCTGGGAACAATCGCCGATGACGCCCCTCGAGGGCTTCTACGACCTGTCCACGCACCGCATGGAGGAACATCTCCGGATGCTCCACGGCGCGGGCTTCGACTACGTCCTAGGCACCGACCCGCCGAGCTTCCGCGGCGCCGCCCGGAGTCTGGCCCTCGCGGCGCGCGCCACCGACCTTCCCTTCACCCTCCTCTTCGACATCGCTACCCTCCCGCTCGACGCCCAACGAGCCACGGGGTTCAGCGCCGCCTCGGCCGACGGCCTCGCACGCCTCCTCGAGGGACCGTTTGCCCGTTTCTGGGACGAGCCCGCGCTTCTACGCCTCGGCCCGGACGCCCGGACGGCGCTCTTCCTCGCGGGCGCGGACCACGTGCAGCCGGCCTTCGACCAAGCCGAACGAGAAGCGGCGGCATACGAACGCTGGAAGCTTGAGCCTCCCGCCCCCGACGCCAAGTGGGACGATGCCTTACGAGCGGCGTGGACGTCGCGGGCGCCCCGGTCCGGCGAGGAACTCGTCCAGCACGACGACGCCAAGTGGCGAGAAGCCTACGACCGCCTGGAAAGGGACTTCTGGCGCCGCGCTCTGGAAGGCCGGGCGGCCAACCACCCCATCCGCCTTTTCATCGACGACGACCGCCCCGCGACGTTCTGGGAGACCCTCGACCCCGCGCTCGACGTGGCAGCCGGACAACAGATCATTTCGCCGAAGGAACTGGACGAAGCCTTGGCCGAAAACGCCGACGCGAGCCAGGCCCTCGCCTCCCTCGGCGTGGACGCGGACGACGTCGTCCCGCTCGTCGTCGCCTTCGACCCACCGGACCTGGAACCGCATGCCTTCCGGCACCCGTTGGCCCGCCAAGGGAGACTCCTCCTGGACGAGGAATGGTCCTCCATTCTGACGAACCGGACGACGACACACGTCCTCGTGCACGCCTGGAACGGCTTCGACAACGGGTCCGCCCTTGAACCGACCCTCGAGGCCGGCCGAGTGCCACTCGACCGCTGCGCCGCGTGGATCCGCGCCTACCACGACGGGAACGACACGGCCCCCCGCTGGGACCCCGCGACGGACCCTCTGCCACCGCCGCGCGAGGACTTGGCCTCCTGGGGCTACCCGACGCGAGACCTTGTGGGCTGACCGCCATGGTTACCAAACCCCTTTCACCGCCCGAGCACTACGTTCCTTCATGCCACGAAGCGCCGAAACGGGGGCCCGGATGGTTTCGGTGACGCGGCCACTCCGCGTCTTCATCACCGGCGCCTCCGGCTTCATCGGGACCCACCTCGCGAAATCCTTCCGACCCGAGGGCCACCGCGTCCAACCGCTGGTCCGCCGACCCGCCCGAGGACCCGACGAGGTCGCCTGGGACCCCGCCCGTGGTCATCTCGACCCGGGGGCGCTCGAGGGCGCCGACGTCGTCGTCCACCTCGCCGGCGAACCGATCGCCCAACGTTGGACCGCGCGCAGGAAGAAAGCCATCAAGGAGAGCCGCGTGAAGGGAACCCGCCTTCTCGCCGAGGCGGTCGCCCGCCTGGAACACCCGCCGCGGGTGCTCCTGTGCGCCTCCGCCGTGGGCTACTACGGCGAACGCGGCGACAGGCCGGTCACCGAGGACACGGGGCGCGGCGACGGGTTCCTCGCCGAGGTCTGCGAAGCCTGGGAGGCCGCGGCCCAACCCGCCCGCGACGCAGGCATCCGCGTCGTCCACATGCGCAGCGGCCTCGTCCTTGGACCCGACGGTGGCGTCCTCGGCCGCATGCTCACGCCGTTCAAGCTCGGCCTCGGCGGGCCCGTCGGTTCGGGCAACCAATTCTGGAGTTGGATCACCATCGACGACTGGATCCGGGCCTTCGAACACGCCGTTGCCACCCCGAAGCTCGCCGGTCCCGTCAACTTCGTCTCACCCGAACCGACGACGAGCCGGGAATTCGCGCACGCGCTCGGCCGAGCCTTGCACCGGCCGGCCGTTCTCCCCGCCCCGTCGCTGGGCGTGAAGCTCGCGTTCGGGAAGATGGCCGACGAACTCCTCCTCCAGAGCGCCAACGTCATCCCGGCGAAGCTCGTGGCCGCCGGCTTCACGCATGCCCACACCGACCTCGAGCCGGCCCTGCGCCACGTCCTGCAAACGTGAGGGGGCCAGCGTTAAAGGCTCCGACCGCTTTGCGCGCGACCATGGAAGTCCGCGTCGGGCCCCCGCCCGACTCCGAGACGGTGGACCGCCTGGAACGGGAAGCCGGCTTCCTGCGGGGACCCGGGGAGGTTTCCCGAAGGTTCCGCCTGGACCCTCGTGGCTTTTTCCAGGCGCGGGACTCGTCGGGGAAGGTCGTGGGGACCTGTGCGACGATCACGTATCCCGACGGGGGACTCGCGTGGATCGGAGGCATGTACGTCATTCCCCCACTGCGTCGCCGCGGCGTTGCGCGTACGCTGCTCCGTGCGTGCGTCGCGTATGCGCGCGGCCGCGGATGCAGTGTGGCGGGCCTCGACGCCAGCGACATGGGACGGCCCCTTTACCTGGCCGAGGGGTTCACGCCCGTGACCACGACGACCCGGTGGGCCCGCCCGGGCGGCGCACCCGCGCGACCGCCGCCGGGCCGCGCCCCCTACGCGGTCTATCCGGTCTCGTCGGCGGAACTCCGCGACGTCACCGCCTACGACCGGCCCCGCTTCGGCGCCTCCCGGGCGGCGTGGCTGGCCGAGGTGATGGCCGAGAACCCGGGTCGCGCCTTCGCGGCCTACGACCGCGACGACGGACGCTTCGTCGGGTACGTCCTGGGACAAGAAGCTTTCATCGGGCCAATCGTGGCCGACCACGCCGCGGCGGCCGCTTGGCTTCTATTGGCCGTCGAGCAGGCCGGGGCCCCCGCGGTCGTCCACATCCTCGACAACCACGCCGACGCCAGGGGGACCCTCACGGCGGCCGGCTACGCGCCGACGGACGCGACGGAGTTCCGGATGGTCCAGGGTGGCGCCTTGCCCGGCCGCCCCGCGACCCAGTACGCGTGCGGCGGCTGGGCGCTCGGCTGATGTGCCCCGCGATTGTCGGTTTGCGCCCCCCGGCCGACAACGTTCTTATCGCGGCCGGCCATGAAGTTTCCGCGATCGATTGCCGGTCACCCTCCAACTGCTGGCCGCCACCGCCACCGCCCTCCAATGGGCCGTCGCGTGGCGCATCCTGGCACGGCGGCCCGTGGGCCCGTTCCGGGTCGTGACCGCGGCCCTGCTGGCCCTCAACGGCCTCGCGTCCCTTCGACTCGCGCTGGCGGCCGCCGTCCCCGAGGAGAGCGACCGATGGTTCAGCCTGGCCGACGGGCCCACCGGCGTCCTGCTCGTCGCGTCGGGGATTCTCCTGTTCCGGTTTCCCCGCCACGAAACCTGGGACCGCCGCGCGCAGTGGGTCCTCGGCGGCGCCAGCCTCTGGGCCGCGGTGATCCTGGGGCCCGGCTTGACGCTCCGCGGGTTCGGCGACTTCGTGGAACCCAACTACTCGGTCCTCCATACATTACCCGCCTTCCTGGGCCTCGGCCTCAACGGACTGGCCGCGGCCCTCGCCGTTGGCCGCGCCGACCGGGCGAAGGCGGCGGAGGCCGGGTTCCTCGGTTTCGCGTTCCTCGCCTCCCTCACGACCAACACGGCGCACTCCGGGACGATCTACATCGGGGACAACCTCGCGCTCTTGCCGGACCCCGCGGCCTGGCCCCGGCTGGCCGGAATGGCCGCCGCCCTCGCCCTCGCCGTCGCAGCCGCGATGGTGCTTGTCCTGCCGGGGCGTTCGAACGCCGGGTGGCGACGCGTCCTCCTGTTCGGATGGGCGGGCGGCGTCCTTCTTGCGCTGGCCAACCACCCGTCGACGTCGTTAGGCAGCCCGGATGCCCGGTACGCCTTCTACCTCCTCGAAACATCCACGCTCTACCTCGTCCGGCCCTTCTGTGTCGGACTGGCTCTCGTCCCACGGGACACGCTCTGGGCCCTCTACGATAGCGCCGCCGCCGTCGTCCTGCTCGTCGTCGGAAAGACCGTCTCATGGGCTCTCTTCGACGTCCCCCTCGACCGCTTCCTCCCGAGCGACCTCGCGGGCGCCGGTATCGCCCTGCTTCTTGCGCCCGTCGCCTGGGTGGTCCCGCGTCACCTCCTGCGACGCCGCAAGCGGACCGTCGAGGACATGCCGGCCGACCTCCAACTCGCCCGCTACCTCCTCTCCCGCTTCCGGGAATCGGATGGTCGGACCTTCGCGACCAAGCGGGAGATCGAGTCCGCTACCGGCATCACGGAGAACAACCTGGCCGGCGTCGTGCGTCGCCTCGAGCAGCGCCTCGGCGGCGACGCGCCACTCGGATCGCTGGTCGTGGAGCGGCGCGTCGGCGTCCGGGGCCGAAAGCAGTACGCGCTCGCGCCCGAAGGCGCGCAGCGTGCCGAGGCGGCGCTCCGCACGGGGTAGGTCCCGCCTCCCGATATACATGCCTTTCCAATCCCCTGGATAGGACCATGGAGGGAGACCGGCCGCGGTTATCGTGCGTCCGAGGGTCTTGGGTCCGCCGAGACCACCGGCCCGGTGGGCGGCGATTGAACCCAGGATGTGACCTCGGATGAAGAACGGAAAGACGGGCGCGGCGACGGGCCGCGCAGGGGCCAAGAGCGCCGCGTGGACCCTCGTGGTGCTTCCCACGCTCCTGGCCGGATGCCAAGGCGACGCCAAGCCGGCGACCCTCGACGCAAGCTACTACTGCGCGACCTCGACCTCGAACGGCGAGACGCGACCCTGCGACGACCAAGTGACGCTCCTCACGCTCTCGAAGGACAGCTCATGGACGTGGTACCGGAACGCCGGACGTTACCGGATCGCCGACGACCAGGTGGACTTCAGCGTGGCCTCCGACCGGTTGAGCGGCCCCCCGACGTGGGGCCTGGCCGACCTCGGCCAAGACACGCTCACCTTCCATACCTACGGCAAGGATTTCCTCTGGATGCGGGCGTCGGGTCCGGACGATCGCTTCGCCGCGGTGGCGGGCAGTTACACGTGCGAGACCACCACCGGATCGGACGGCGCCACCGTTTCCTGTAACGACACCGCGAGCCGCCTCGTCCTCGCCAAAGACGGCGACTGGCACCTGAGCAGTTGGCGCGGCCAATTCTCCGTCGAGAACGGCGACGTCACGTTCCGCAGCGCGATGGACTACGACGGCCCGTCGACGTGGGGGCCCGCACACATCGGCGCCGAGACGCTCACGTTCCACTACGGGACGAACCCCACCGTGTACCGTCTCATCGCGGGGTGAATTGGCATGGGCAACGAATCCCAGTCCGGGTCGGGGCCCCGGGCCGCCCGGAGCCTCGCCGCCGCCCTCGCCATCCTCGCGTCGGTGCCGTACGTCCTGGGCCAGCCCGCGACGCCCTCCCCCGCGAACGCTGCGGACCTCCCGGACACCTACTACTGCATCTCGGCCTCCGACGGCAGTCCCTGCGGCGGGTGCGGCACGGGCGACCCCCTCGTGCTGAAGGCGGACGCGTCCTGGACGCAGGCCCGCTTTGCCGGAACGTACCGAATCGACGGGACAAGGGTGGTCTTCGACGGGCCGTCGATGGCCACAGGAGGGCCTTCGAAATGGGGATCCGCAACCCACCAGAGCGACGGCAGTCTCTCCTTCACGAGCGCCGGGGCCACCACCGTGTGGAAGCCCTGCACCCCCTCGCCGAGCCCGACGCCCACCACGCCGAGCGCGCCGCCCCCCAGCCCGACGCCCACCACGCCCTCGTCGCCGTCGCCCACGATCCCACCGACGACGACGCGCCCGACGCCGCCGATCCACGGCCCGGGCCCCCAACCCTTCGTCTGGCTCGCCGGCGAGTACCGCTGCCTCCGCGTCCAGGCGGGGACCGCAACAGGGCCCTGCGGCCCCCACGCGCCCCTCACGCTCGGCACCGACGGAACCTACATCCTTCACGAGGCGACCCTTCCGGGCGGCCGGGACCGAGGCGGCACCTTCTCGTTCGTCGACGCCACGATCGCGTTCGCGGGCGCCCTCGCCGCCCAAGGGCCCGCCGCGGTGAGCGCCGACCGCGAAATCACTTGGACGTTCCACCCGGAGGCCGGGTCGCGAACCACCGTCGTCTACGTCCCGGCGCCCCCGGGAGGGCCCGTCGACGGAATCTTCTCGTGCACCTGCGTCCAGAACGGGACCCTCCAACTCTTCGCCGACTTCACCTGGTCCTACGGGGACCCCGACCACGCCGGCTTCTCGTTCGGGACCTACCGCCATGTCCCCATGCCCGCCTACGGCAGCGTCACCGTCGGCGTCGAGTTCCTGGGCGTCCACGGAATGCGCGGACCCTCGACCTGGGGTGACGGGCGCGCCGAACTGAGGGAATCCACGCTCACGTTCGGCGAGGGTTCGCATGCCTCCGCATGGACGATGCGCGCGCCGATCGGCCCGACGCCCGTTCCGGAGCCCCAGCCGGCCCGGGACGTACCAGCCTGGCTGCCCGGCCGCTACGCGTGCCGCGTGGACTGGGCCACGGTGTCCCAGGGGTGCCCCCTCCTCGGATTCACCCTCTTCCCCGACGGGACAGCGCGCTCGGGTGAGGAGCTGTGGGTCTACGCGTTTGATGGACACGACACGATCACGTTCCTGGGCGAGAGCCGCACCGAGACCTATCGTGTCCACGCCGACCATCGTCTCGTGGGGCGCAACCCCGACCCGGACGACCCCGCCGTCGACGTCCTCCTTGTGTACGAGCCGGTGGCGCCGCTCCACCTCGACGCCCCGCCCCACGGGTCCCCCCTCCAGGGCCTCTTCGTGTGCGGCTGCGGCCTCGCGGACGCGCCGCCCATCGAGCTCCACACGGACTGGACCTATGCGTGGGGCGATGCGTGGGGCCGGTACGGCTTCGACGGGGCCGAGACCGTGACCTTCGACGGAATACTGGAGTGGGTCCAGGGGACCGTCCGGATGGGGACCCGGCCCGAAATCACCCTCCACGCCTACGGAGCCGTCAAGGGCCGGATCTACGGCGACGTACCGATGCCCACGTACGGCGACGTGAAGATGCCCACCTACGGGGACGTGAAGAGGCCGACCTACGGCGGCACTTCGCCGACCCTCAGGCCCCCCACGCCGCGCCCCCCGCCGCCCGGCGGCTCGACCGCGCCCGTCGCCGGTACCTACCGCTGCCTTTCGGCCAGCTTGGACGGCCGCGCCGTGGACTGCCGCCTCTACGCGACCCTCGTCCTCTCGGCGCGCGGGACCTACCAGTTCAGCTCCGAGTCGGGCCGCTTCGCCTACAACGGGACCCACGTCGTCTTCGACGGCGGCCTCCGCGCCCGCCTCCCGGCCCTCGTCGACTCGGACCACCGCCTCGCGTGGACCTGCGACTGGGGCGGCCACGAGCAGAAGATCACCTACTACCGCGCGACGGACGGGTGATCGCGTGAAGACCAACTCCCGCCCGCCGCCCCGCCCGTGGACGACCTCCCCCCTCCGCCCCATGGCTGCGGCCATCGTCCTGGCCGTTCTCGCCGGATGCCAGGGAACCTCCCCGCCGGACGCAGGCCCGGCCGGGATGTACGCCTGCGAGACCGTGACCCGGGCCGCCCAGTCGGCCGCGTGCGACGACCCGTCCCCGAGCCTTACCCTCACGGACGACGGAACGTGGATCTGGTACGCGAACACGGGCCGGTTCACCCTGGCCGGCGCCCAGGTCGTCTTCGCCTCCTCGGCCCCAATCACCACCGGACCGCCCACGTGGGGCCCCGCCGAGGTCCCGAGCGACGGTCTGGTGTTCCACGTCGACGGGGCCACGCACACCTGGCGGCGGGCGGGCCCCGATTCCGGCGCCGTGGCCCGCCTGGCCGGAGCGTTCCTCTGCGAGACGACGGACCTCGGCGGAGCCACGCGACCGTGCGAAGACCGGACCTCGCCCCTCGTGCTCGACGCGACGGGCGCGTGGACCTTCGGGGACAACACCGGTGGGTGGTCCGTGATGGGCGCCTACGTGTCCTTCCAAGCCGACTCCGCCCACGGCGGACCCTCCACTTGGGGTCCCGCGGAGGCTGGGGACGGGACCCTCGTGTTCCGAGGAGAGCAGCGGGACCATTCCACGGTCTTCGTGCGAGCGTAGGGTTTCGGAGATGAGCGCGTGACCAATCCTTCAAGAACGGAGTTCGAGGCCGAGGTCGGATGCCGGTCGTTCGGGCAGACCTTTCTCTG
>CAYVGY010000035.1:7750-11276 GCA_964451065.1 uncultured Halobacteriales archaeon | reverse complement strand
TGTGACCGTGGCGCCCGTCGCCTGGCTGGGGGGCATGTTCTTGCAATGGCTCGACGGCGCAGTCAACGCAAGAATCGCCGCGGAGATGGTCCTCGTGGCGCTCACGTTGTCTTTGCTGATCGGCGTGGTGTCAGGAATCGGGAACCGGGGCGTCCGGAGCTCCATCGCCGTGGCCGACCCCCCGGCCTTCCTCGTGCACGCACGGGTCGCCCTCCGGCACGTCCAATACGGTGAGGTGTCCTCCGGTCCAGACCGTCTCGTGGCGGAATCCCGGCGACTCCCGCGGCGGATCGCTGGTCGCGTCGGAGTCCTCGTGGAAGGCCACAGCGCCTACCTTGTCGGTCCGAAGTGGACCCTGAGCCTTTTCCAGCGGCGCCTCCGGCGGTTGGCCGGGCAGGCGGGGCCTTAGAGCTTTTGCGGAAACAAACGATGGAGTTTCTGAGTCGAGCCCAAGGGAAAACGTCCCGAAGAATACGCCGATTACTTCCGCACGATGCCTTAGCCTGGTCTTGCTGGTCGAAGCCGCCATCCGCGCCTGGCTCGACGCGTACGCCCAGGACCCGAAGCCATTCAAGTGGACGAAGACCGTGGACGAGATTCTGCGGAAGGTCCAGAAATATCGACGGACTTTCGAAACACTACACTAGAATCCGCCACGCGCCAGAAGGCTCGCGCCCGCTTCATCCCACGTCGAATCGTACAGGAGCATCGCGACGGGGTCCCCTTCCGTTCCGGACGGCTGACCAAACCGGAACCCCAGCACGAACGATCCGCCCCGCGCCATGACCGTGGTACCCTCCACTTCGAGGATGCGGTCCACTTCGCCCCCGGCCCATTCGACTCCCCACCGGTCGAGGTTAAGGACGACCTGGTCGAACTCGTGGTTGGACACGCGGGCCGTCGCCTCCCAGCACGCCTGGGCGCAATGGTAAGTCGTGCCAGCGCGCTCGAACGGATTCGAGATGGTCTCGAACCGTAGCACCCCGATCTCGACGCCGGGGGTTTCGGTGTCGTCGCCCAGGCAGCCACCGGTCCAGGCCGTCAGGACCACGAATAGTAGACCTTTCCGCATCGAATCCACGAGGATGTCGGACTTCGGCCGCCACGTAAAGGCGTTGGGAAACTAGGCATACGCCCACCGCACCAGCCCGCCGTCCACGCTCACCGTGGCGCCCGTGATGTACGAGGCGCGAGGACTGGCCAGGAACGCGATCACTTCGCCGAGTTCCTCGGGCCGGCCCATGCGGCCCATCGGGATCTCGCGTTCCCGTTCCGCCTGGGTCACGGCCGCCGCGACGCCCTTCTGCGCGGCTTGGTACTCGACCAATTCCATGATGCGGTCGGTGGCGAAGCTTCCGGGGCAGACGCAGTTGAAGCGGATGTTGTGGGGCGCCAGTTCCGTGGCCAGCGTCTTGGAAAGGCCCACGATGGCCATGCGGAGGCTGTTGCTCAGGATCAGGGCCGGAATCGGTTGCTTGACGCTCGAGGACGTGATGTGGACGACGGCGCCGCCACGTTTGCGTAGGCGCGGAAGGGCCGCCCGCACGGCGCGCACGTGGCTCAGCACGAGGAGGTCGAACGCTTGTTGCCAGTCCGCGTCCTGGAGGTCGCCAAACTGCTTGGGCGGGGGACCGCCGCTGTTGCAGACCAGGACGTCGAGCGCGCCGGCCGCGGGGGCGGCCGCCGCAGCCAGGAAGCGTTCGAGGTCGGCCGGCTTCGTGACGTCGGCGACGACGCCTTCGACGCGGGCCTCAGGCGCCGCGCGGCGGAGCTCGGCGACGGACGTGTCGAGGATTTCGCGGCGGCGGGCGCAAATGGTCACTTGGGCGCCTTCCCGCGCGAAGACGGCGGCTGCCGCGCGTCCCAAGCCTTGGCTTCCCGCCATCACGGCGACCGTCTTGTCTCGCAGTCCGAGGTCCATGCAGGGCCCGAAGGGGCCGCGTCGGAAAACCGTTTTCCCCGCGGCCGGCCGTCTAGGGTTGCCGGTACGGGGTCCACGCGTCGACGAGGGTGGCGGTCGTGAAAGGTTCGCTGATGCGGCCCGTGGTCGCGTAACGGTAGAGGACCGCTTGGTAGGCCGCGTGGGCGCCCCACTGGAGCGCCATCACGGCGAGGAAGAGGACGCCGAACACGATGCCGGAGACGGCCAGGAAGGTGAGGAACGGCTCGATGCCCCCGCCGGGCGACCACGAGGCCAATGCGCCGAAAAGGGCGAGGTACCACACGAGCATCAAGGCGAGGAGGGGGACCAGGACGGCCAGGCCAATCGTGATGATGCCGCCGACGGATTTGCCCCAATGTTGCCGCGCGATGGAGGTCGAGCGGCGGACCGCCCCCAGGGCCGTCCGTTCATCCTCCAACGCCAGGATGGGGAAGACGAAGTAGGTCGCCGCGGCCCAACCGAACATGCCCAACGTTTGGAAGACCTGCCCCAGGTACGGAACGACCCGCAGCTTGTTGAGCAGGATTCCCACGGTCTGGAAGAGGCCGGCCACGAGGAGGCCGACGAGGTTGAACCGGACGAGGGGCCCCAGGCGGCTCATGGCCCGGGACCAGGCCTGCCGCTTGGTGCAGCGTCGCCCTTCGGATCTTTCGAGGATCGCGTACACGAGGGCCAACTGGTTCAGGCTCATCACGAGGCCCAGCGGGAAGAACGCGGGCAGGAGCAGGAAGCCCGCGATGACGGGCGCCTCCACGGCCGGGTCGGCCCAGCCGGGGGCGATCGTGGCCGACCAGTCGTTGAGACCGAGCCGGTACATGGCCAGGATGGCGAGGGCGGTCCAGGCGCCGAAGAACAGCGTGGACGTGATGGGAAAGATCCAGAGGTCGCGTTCGCGGCGCAGGAGGTGGAAGGCCTGGCCGAAGATGGCGCGGCTCGTGCGGTACCGCTGGGACCACGGGACCCGGGCTCTGGTTTGCGAGAACACGAGGCGGCCGCCCACCGTCATTCTTTGCACCCGGGTATAGGCGTTTTGGTAGCGTCGTTTGCCCGGGCACGGGGCCGCGCGGGAGAGGTCGCCGGGGTGGGTACGGTGTCTGGCCTACGCCACTTCCGGCGTCGGGCCCTGGATGGGCTTGGCGGCGGGCGCGCCGGGCTTCTCGAACTTCACCATCGGGAGCGGGATGGGCGGCGGCAATTGCACGGAGCGCGCCAGCGTGACGGCTTCGGGGATGCATGCGTGCATGATGCTGGTGTGGATCTCGCCGGCGGCCTCGGGGGGCATCTGCCGTTTGGCTTCCCAGTCCTTCACGGTCTGGGGCGCGAGCGGGCCGCCGTACGTGAACTCGCCTTCGATCTTGATGAAGCCGAGGTTGCCGTAGGAGGCGGTGTAGTTGAACTCGACGTAGCAGGTCTCGGGGCCGGTGGACCGGACGAGGGTCACCATCAGGTTGTTGTCGATGCGGACCTGGACGGCGCGCTGCTCGACTGGCTCACCGGCGAGCTACGGCGGCTGGTGGACGCCGGCGCGGCGGTGCACCCGCTGATGGTGGCGGCGCGGAACAGCCTGCTGCTGGCGCGGAACGC
>CAYVGY010000035.1:1960-7740 GCA_964451065.1 uncultured Halobacteriales archaeon | reverse complement strand
TGTCGATGCGGACCTGGACGGCGCGCTGCTCCATCTTGACGAGGCGGCGCGCCTCCAGGTTGCGGAACTGGAAACTCGTGAACGTGCCCATGGCGCCCCGGCCAGGGGAGACCGCGTTTAAGCGTTTTGCCGCCGCGGCGCGCCGCCACCTAGCGGACGCCGCGTCGGGGGACGCCGAGATCCAGTTTCACCGACCCCGGCCGTAGTGCTAGATAAGGGCGAACCTTGTCCACGACATCGATGGCGAGCCCTGAACGGGTGAGGGTGGCAAAGGCCGCGCGGGCGCTGCTTGGCCCTGTGGACTCAGCGCATCAGGCCGCCGCGCTTTCGCGCGTCAAGTTCACGCCCCTGCGACCGATGCCGGTGTCCGGACGTGTGACGGCCATCGACGGCGGCCAAAGCCTCGTGGTGAACCTGGGCGTCCTGGGACTCATCGCCATCCGGGCCGGATATTCGACGCGCCTCCCCAACGATCGGTTCCTCGACGTGACCACATACTCGGAGGCCCGAGAGCTCGTCCGACGCGACGTCGAAGCGGAATGGAACCGCTTGGTGCGCCTCTACGCGCAGGACTGGCCGTCGCCTCCTCCCCTGCCCTCCGGCCCGCATTGGCTGTCCGCCTGGGCCGAGGCGGAGCGGAGCCTCGCCGAGTTCGATGCAGCGCAGAAGGCGTTGCGGTCCTTGGAGGCGGGGGACCTCTTGCTGGTCGACGGTTCCTTGGATCCCGCCCTTCTCAACGCTTCGTGGGCCGAAGCCGTGGGCGAAGCGGCGCGCCGCCGGGGCGTCCACGTCGTGGGCGTGACGAAGGACACGTCGGTGACCATCGGCGGCGACCTTCCCTTCACCTTGGAACTGGAAGATGCGGCCCGCCGTCAGGGCGCTCCCGCCCTTTTCGCTGCGGACGTCACGGACCTCGTCGGCGGGCCCGAGCGGTTCCGGACGTTTGGAATCCGGCTCGACTCCCGCTCGCCGGTGTATCGAGTCGACGTGGCTGCCGCGGAGGGCGGCGATTCCGAAGCCGTCCTCGGCCGACTCGCCGCGTTATCGAACGACGTGGCGTACCCCGGGTACCCTTACGTTCTCGCGCGAATCCACGACCGGGTCCACTTCTCGGAGGACGAATCCATGGAACTCAAGGCCGAACTCGAATCGTTGGTGGCCGAGCGGCGAGGGAGCCTCTATAGCTTCCGGCTCTTTGGCCGCGGGAGGGACGTCCTTGCCAACGGCGGATGAGAACGAGTTCGTCGGCCGGCTCGTGGGCCAGAGCGTGCTGGAGCTCGTGTTCCGCGTCCCGTACGTCACGCGCGTGTCGCTGGGCGAACTCCTGGTCGGGGTCGAAGAGGCGACCGGCCGCCGGTTCCTGTTGCGGATCACCGACATCGAGCACGGGGCAGAGGCCGCGAGCGACGACTGGCCGGAACGCGTCGCGGGCAGCATGCTCCGCTTGGACCGGGAAGGGCGCGGCTACGACCTCCACGACCGTGATGAACGGCTGTACGCGCGGGCCCACGCGAAGCCGCTGGGTTTCATCGAGGCGACGGGCGACGGCGAACGGCTCCGCAAGCCGAAGACGCTTCCGGTCCATTTCAGCCGGATTCGCCGCCTCGAAGTGGCCGACCTGGCGTTCCTTTCCGCGTACGAGCAGGACCTGGCATTGGGGGACCTGCGCAGCGGCAGCGAGACGTTGCCGTTTGCCGTGGGCCTCCACGGCAAATGGCTCCCTTGGCACATCGGCATCTTCGCCACCACGGGCGGCGGGAAGACGAACCTGATGAAGCGGTTCCTCGGCAGCCTCCTGGAGAGCCGCCGGTACGGCGTCCTCGTCATCGACCCGCACGGCGAATACTACGACGGCGGGTCCACGATGCTGGGGGACGGACGCAAGGCGCTCGGCCTCGTCCAGCACCCCGACGGGCCTGAACGGCTCTCGGTCTACAGCGCCCGGGAATTGCCGGGCCCCTACACGCCGCTCAAGATCAGCGCCTACGAGATCAAGCCGGGCGACATCAAGAACATCTACTCGTTCTCGCAGCCGCAGGAGGAGGCCCTCTGGGCCGCCTACGAGCATTACGGCCGCGGCTGGCTCGTCGAACTCGCCGCGCGACCCATCGAGGAGATCCAACTCGACTTCGGGAAGAAGTTCTACTCCGAGACGCTCTCCGTGTTGAAGCGCCGCGCGGACCAGATCCTCAGCTTCGACGTCGTGCACCGCGACGGCGAAGTGAGCGCCACGAAGGAGATCCTTCGCGAACTCGACGAGGCACGGGTCGTGCTCGTGGACACGTCGAGCCTCTACGAGAACGAGGAGGTCTTGGCGGGCGCCGTATTGGCCCGCTCAGTGTTCCACCGCAACAAGGACCTCTACAAGGCCCACGCGAAGTTTGAGAAGCTGCCGCCGTCCCTCATCGTCGTGGAGGAGGCGCAACGCGTCCTCGACCGGCGCGAAGGGGAACAGTCCATCTTCGCCCAGATCGCGCGGGAGGGCCGCAAGTTCAAGACGGGCCTCTGCGCCATCACCCAACAGCCGAAGATGATCCCGGAGGCGCTCCTCTCCCAATTCAACACCTACTTCATCCTGGGATTGTCCGACGCGCGGGACCGCGAAATCCTGCTCGGGAGCGCCAAGCAGGACCTGGCGGGCCTCGAACCGGAGATCCAATCCCTGGAGCCTGGCGAAGCGATCTTGGCGAGTCCGAGTGTGCCGTTCGCGGTGCCGGCGCGCGTCCACCTTTACGAGGATTACCTCGCCGGCTTGGAAGCGACGAAGAAGGACGGGGCCCGTGCCCGGCCCGTGGCCACGCCGCCCGGATTCTATTAAAGCATCCCCATTATTCGTGACGTATCCAATACGTGTAAGGGACAATCGACCGCTAGGGGTCGGAGGCCGCCACTCGTGAGCGATTTCTTGAACCGCCAAGCATGGGTCTTCGGCGTGGGCGCCATTCTCGTGCTGGCCGGGTGTCTCGGCAACGCGGCAGAAACGGAAGGCTCCGACGATCCCGCCACGACGTCCGCCGGGGCCGGCGAACCCACGGACCCCACGTCGGGCCCCAGCATCCCGGCGACTACCGCCACCCCCGGCAGCGTCGACGTGGACGACGAGACCGGCGCCGTCCAGGGCATCGTGACCAACCTCGAGGGCCTTCCCCTCGCCGGCGTCACCGTCGAAGTCTCGGGACGCCAGACCCAGACCGGCCCCGACGGCTGGTACGGATTCGGCAAGCTCATGCCGTACACACACACCGTCCGCGCATGGGGCGACGGCTACCTACCCGCCACGGCCGCCGTGAAGATCGTCCAAGGCGAGGTCCAGACGGCGGACCTCCAACTCCCCGACGCGCCCGCCGAGGTCGAATACTACAAGGTGCTCCCTGTGAAGCGAGGCTTCTACGGGTGCGGCGTCGGACTGGGAGCGGCCGCCTACGACCCCTGCCAACCGGCCACGCCCCAGAGCCAGTTCAAGTTCCCCGTCCCCTTCGAGGACGTCGGCATCGTTTCCGCCCTCCAAGTCGAGGTCGTCTGGCGGCCCCCCCTCAACGTCCCCGAGAACGGTCAAATCCTCGCCGTCTCCATGTACCCCGCGCCGGCCAACCACAAGGTGGACACGAACGGAGCCATGAACGGGGTCAACGTGTACGGGCGCAGCCCGCTCATTGCGGCGTACCTCGAGCACAACACGCGCAACGACCTCTTCGGCCAGGGAGGACCCTTCGAGACCAACATCTCCGTGGTCCCCTACGGCGGGAACACGACGGACGCACAGCGCCACCCCGGCAACGTGACCCACAGCGGACTCATGTTCCAGCAACCCTACGACGTCTACGTGACGATCTTCTACTACGGCGCCAAGCCCGAGGCGGGCTTCCAGGCGCGGCCCGAGTAGGCCGGGACGGCGGGCCTCGCCGCCGCCCCCCGCCTGCTCAAAGCTCGATCGACTCGCCGAGGACGTAGGTCCGCTGGAGGTTCAGGGCCACGAGCTTGGCCGTCACGTCCCCGCCCGTGTCGCCGCCGTCCACTCGGAACACCACGCGGGTCGGCTTGAAGTGGCCGTCATGGTCCACGGAGCGTTCCACGAAAATAGGGCGCACGAGCTCGACGGTCCCGTCTCGGTGGCCCAGTTGGAGGCCGAGGGACGCGTCGTCCAGGTCGTAACTGCCCCACGGACTCAGGATCTGCCACGTGACGTACACGTCGCCGCGGACACGGTCCACGTCCACGGACACCGTGCGCAGGGCGCCGTAGTGGCTGAGGACCAAGCGGGGCGGCGTGTCCGCACCCGTGTGGACACGCCAATCCGCCTGCGTCGCCTGGACGCCGGCGGCGTTCACCTGGTACACGTTCACGCTCGTGATGAAGCCGGCGACGCCGTCCCAGACGCTCGGGATCACCCGCTGCTTGATCTTCATCGGAACTTGGAACTCCCAGATGTCGGGCTGGCCGGGCACGTTCACGACCGTGGCGCGGCCGGGGCCGCCCAAGAGGTTTGCCACGTCGCCTTCGCCCGTGTCGCCTTCCGCGATGAGGGTCCCCTGGAACGGGTGGCGCCCCGTCTCCGTGCGGGCGTAGATGGCGACCTGGGGAAGGACGCCGAGGTCCAGGACGTCCCCGGGGAACGCGTCGTCGTTCCCGTTGGGCACCGCGTGGGCGCTGAGGTAGAAGTAGAGGTTGATGGTGTCGCCGGCCAGGCGGACCTCGGCGGCGAGGCCGGGCTCGGCATGGATCCGGGTTTCGCCGGGATAGAATTCCACGAACCCGGGGCTGTGGAACCACGTGAACCAGTTGTTGGAGAACTTGACGTCGGCCGGCGTGCCCGTTTCGGTGTTCGCGGTCGGCATCACGAAGCCGCGGTTGAGGTCCGCCTCGAAGGCCGCGCTCGGCGCCTGCAGGTGGAGGGGCGCCCGGTTGACGAGGTCCAACATGTGCGCGTAGAGGATGGCGGAGGACGCCGCGTCCCCGGTGCGGGGCTGGGGCCCGTTCACGTCGGGGTCGGTCGGGTGGCATTGGCGGGCGCATTCATCGAGGGGCCCAATCACGCTCGACGCGGCCGAAGGAAGAAGGGCGATCGCGGCCACCAGCGTACTCAAACGTGCCCATCGAGACATAGGGAGTCCCTCGAGGCGCGACCGATTCCCGGTCCTCTCTTGAGGGTTCTTGTCGGTTCTCGAAATTTCACGATGAGTTTCAACGATGTGACGAACGCGCGAGGTCTAACGGGAAGTGGTTCGTGACCGGGCGCCGGCCCGGCCGGTCACGGGCGGGGCCTCACAATCCTGAAACTCCGACCTTCAAGTACGAGCAGCAACATATTTTGTGCCGATGGCGGAGACCCGAAGCGTTCTGGAACGCCCGATTGCCCCCCCACCAGCCCTGGAGGACCGGGAATGGACCGTGTTGGCCGAGTTGGCACGTGAAGGGGACGCGCGCGTAGGCTTCCAAGGCCTGCGTCGACGCCTGGACCTCCACCAGCAGGCCCTCGTCCGGGTCCTGCGCCGGCTCGCGAGCCGCGGCTTCGTGGCCCGCGACCCCTCCGGCTACCGCCTCACCGACCAGGGATTCGCCGTCCTCAGGGACAAGGCGCCCGCCCCGTCCTCCACCACGCCGCTCGCCATCCTCTCGGTCGCCCTCCCCAACCGGCTCGCGCCCGAGTCCGTCGTGGGCCGCCTGGCCCACCGCTGGTTCCGGGGCCTGCGCTGGTATGGCCTTTCTGGGGGACCCGGTGAAGCCACCCTCACGTGGCTCACCGAACCCGACCAGGGCCTCATCCGGCTTCGGATCCGCGG
>CAYVGY010000035.1:0-1950 GCA_964451065.1 uncultured Halobacteriales archaeon | reverse complement strand
GATAGGCGAGACGGGCCTTCGGGAGCCAATCCACGCGGCGCCTCCTTGACGCTCGACCTCGAACCCAAGTCCGGCCTCACGTCGCCCGACATCGCGGTCGCGCAGCCCGTCCTGGCCGCCGTCGCGGAACTCTACGGCCTCGCGCCGCCCCAACCGGACGCCACGGCCGCGTGCGCGCAGGCGCGTTCGTGGTTCGCCGCGTGACGGGACCGCCGAGGACCGCGTCACCCGGATAGCCCGTCGTTATCCTCAGGCCCGACCCATACGATGTTGGCGCGAACCGCGCCGGAGAAACGAAGACCATGGGATACGGATGTTATGGAGGGTCCTGGGGCCGCCGGTACCTGACCAAGCAGGAACGCGTCGACTGGCTCAAGGAATACCAGAAGGAACTCGAGAACGAACTCCAGGCCGTCAAGGAACGCATGAAGGAACTCGAAACCGAGGAGTGAACATGGAACCCCGAATGCCGAACGGGTCGCCCGAGCCGCCCTGGCGCGACCCGCTCCCCCTCGTGCCGGGCTAAACGCCCGAGGTTACGCACCGGCCCACTTGGCGAGTTGCCCTGCGGCCTCCTCGTGGGTCGGGGCCACCTTGTGGGCGCCGGCGCGCGCGAGCGCATCGCGCGGGCGCGTGGTCGTGATCCCGAGCACGAACCCATAGTTCGCCGCGCGGGCGCTCTGGACGCCGAAGTCGGCGTTCTCGAGCGCCGCGCACTCGCCCGGCCGCAAGCCGAGAGCTTCGGCCGCCTTGAGGTAGGGCTCCGGGTGCGGCTTGTCATGGGTGTAGCTGTCCTGCGCAAGCACGGCGTTGAACAGCGGAAGGAGGTGCGGGATGAATCGGGAGAGGTTGGCGCGGCGGGTCCCCGTGACGAGGCCCAAGCTGTGGGCCGCGGCGCGGACCCGCCGCACGAGGTCTTCGGCGCCCTCGTAAAGCGGCACGGGTCCCAGCGTGGCGAAGATCGTCTGTTTTTCTTCCGCCAACCGCTTGATCCGGTCTTTCGGGATCGGCGGCTTGCGCCCCCTGAGCAGGTCCTCGATGATCGACTCACTGCGTGAGCCTTCGCGCACAAAGATTTCTTCCACCGAGGGTTGGACGCCGAACGGGAGGAGAACACGCCGGTAGGACTCCGCGTGGAGTTCGAGGCTGCGGGCGATGACGCCGTCGAAGTCCAGGACGACGCCGCGACGAGCCATGAGGACGTTCCCCAGCCCTGGCCCACCGATAAACATTATGACGCCGAGGCGGGTGGCTGTCGCGTGGGCCGCGAGACGACGTGCGATGTCCGTTGGCGCCGCCAAAGCTTCCGAGCCAAGGTTCTGCTCGAAACGGACGAAATCATCGTACGGGGCGCAACGCCGCTTCGGATCCCGTTCAAGGACATCCGCAAGGCGGAAGTCGCGGCGGACACGTTGCGCGTGGGTTGGAACGGCGACACGGTCGAATTTTCCCTGGGGAAGGATGCGGCGGATTGGGCGCATCGGATCCTCCACCCCAAGACTCGCGTCGAAAAGCTCGGCGTCAAGCCGGGCCAGAAGGTGGCCGTGGCCCGACTCGACGATGCGGAGTTGGAGGCTGACCTAGCCCGTGTCGGCGCCGACATCGTATCCTCCCCGCGCTCCGCGGTCTCCATTGCATTCCTGGGGGCGCGCACCCACGCCGACCTCGACCGCGTCCCGGCCCTCGCGACGAGAATCAAACCCGATGGCGCCTTGTGGATCGTTTCGCCCAAAGGCGGCGTGGAACCCCGCGAGGCGGCCGTGCGGGCGGCCGCAAAGGGCGCCGGACTCGTGGACGTGAAGGTCGTCCGCTGGAGCGAGAGTCTTACGGCCAACAAGTTCGTGTGGCCCACCAAGGCCCGAGGCTCTGCGGCACGTTAGCCCGGCGGGTTAGAGGCCGCCCCGTTGTCGGCCATTTTCACCCGACCCCCGAGAAGAATATTCACCGAGA
>CAYVGY010000034.1:21529-21807 GCA_964451065.1 uncultured Halobacteriales archaeon | reverse complement strand
GTCGGGTTCGAGGCCGATGATCTCGGCGCACTGGTCGAGTTGGGCCTGGGCGATCTTGAAGGGATTGAGTTCCTCAGTCGTGGACGTCACCTGCGCGACGGGCATGGGCCGCCCAAAAAAGGGCGGGTATAAGAGGTTTCCCTGCTACAGGTTCGGGAGCCGAGCCCGTTCACAATCTGGAAATCCAAAACAGCTACGCGGGTTAAGCGCCCGGCGGTCATTGGATGACGTGGATTCGCGCCGCCCTCGTCCTTTTCCCGCTCCTCTCTTGGCCGGCG
>CAYVGY010000034.1:6190-21519 GCA_964451065.1 uncultured Halobacteriales archaeon | reverse complement strand
ATGGGGCGCCATCCGCTTTTGCCCCGGGGACCTCGTTCCAAACGCCCAAGGAGAAAGCGCGGCTTGGCTTTGGGACGATCTGGTGACGTTGGCGCACGCGTACTATTGTCAAGACCTCAACGACGACGGTTGGTGTGGAGGGAATCCCGCCATTCAACCGCCGAGCCCTTACGGCATCGACCCTGTCACGGGTGCTCGGGGCGAGCCTTGGGCGGACCTATGCAACTCTGTCCTCTTGCAAACTCCCCTCTTCCTAACCTACAAGACGTCTGACGAGTGGGTCAACTCCTACTCGTACGGCGGCAACTGGGATGCGGCCTTGAGTGTCTGGATCTTCCTTCCGGGCCACGCCGCAGGGAACACGGCCGCCTGCGGGCTGTTCGCCGTCACGACGCCGACCCACGGATACGCCTCGCACGGGTGAGATGGAGGCCGCCTATTCCACCTTGACCTTGTGCCCCGTCTTGGATTCGCTCGGCCGCTCCTTCTGCACCGTCACGTCCAGGATCCCGTTCTTGTAGGTGGCCTTCGTCGTGTCCGGCTTCACCCGCGACGGCATCCGCAGGAGCTTGTGGTATTTCCGCTGGGCGTTGTCCACGTTGATCTCGAGTTCGTCCTCGGTGACGCGGATGTCGATGTCCTTCTTGTCCACGCCGGGAAGTTCGAGCGTGATCGCGACCTGCTGCTTCTCCTCGATCACGTCCGTGAGCGGTTCCCGTTCCTCGGAGAGGATCGGTCGCTCCCCTTTGACGGGCCGTTGGGGCCGGTTGCCGAACTCGCTCACTTGGGGCTTCCCGTCGGGCCCAATCTTGAACGAGAACCCGTGGACGTAGGGCTTGCCGGGCTCGACGCCGCCGAAATTCCGCATCATGTCTTGCATGGCCCGCTGCCTCTGGCCGAAGCGCTTGTCGGAATCAGGCGGGTTCAGGCCCGGCCCGCGCCTAAGCTCGTCGAACGGGTCGCGGGGGTCGCGCGCCTTGCGTCGAGGGTCGTCGTCTTCCTTCGCCATCGTGTCCTCACACTTCCTTGTTTATCCTACTCGTCCGATTTAGCTTTGCGCCGACCAAACCATCCCCGACCCGTCTCGGGCGGGAGGCCGCGGAGCCGCTCCAGCAGCTCCTTTTCTTCCCGGCCCACTTTCTTGGGGACGTCCAGCCGGAGTTCCAGGAACAAGTCGCCGCGTCGGCCGCCCCGCGCGGGCATGCCGCGGCCGGACAGGCGCAGGCGTTGGCCGGGCTGGCTCCCCGCCGGAACCTCGACTTCGCCGTCGCCGTCCAAGGTTTCCACGGGGATGGTGCCGCCAAGGACGAGCGTGGGATAGTCAACGTGGGCGGTCGACAGGAGATGGGGACCTTCGCGGCGGAAACGCGGGTTTTCCTCGACACGGATCTCCAGGAAGAGGTCGCCCGCGCGGCCGCCGGGCACCAGCACGTCTCCTTGGCCCGAGAGGCGGAGGCGGTCGCCGTCGTCGATGCCGGGCGGGATCGTGACCTCGACGTTGTCGCGCGAGCGGACCGCGCCGGCGCCGTGGCAGTCGCGGCACGGCTTCTCGGCCCGTTTCCCGCTCCCGCCGCACCCGTGGCAGGTCACGACTTGGACGAAACTCCCGAAGACGGTGCGCTGGGCGTGCTGCACCTGCCCCCGACCGCGGCAATCGGGGCAGGTCCCGACGGAGCTGCCCGGGCTCGCGCCCGTCCCGTCGCAGGCCCCGCATGCGCGGGCGTGCTCGACGCGGAACTCCTTCGTGACGCCGCGCAGCGCCTCTTCCAGTGTGACCGAAACGCGGAGCCCGATGTCGCGGCCGCCGAGCGGGCCGTGCCCCGCGCGCCCGACGGGACCCCCAAAAAACGATTCGAATAGCCGGCCAAAGACGTCCTCGAATCCGCCGAGGTCGGCGCCTCGAAAGATGTCCTCCGTGCTGTAGCGCTGGGCCACGCCCGCGTGGCCGAACTGGTCGTAGAGGCGCCGCTTCTCCTGGTCTGAGAGGACCGCGTACGCCTCCCCGATCTCCTTGAACCGCGCCTCCGCGTCAGGGGCCTTGTGCGTGTCGGGATGGTGTTCGAGGGCCAACCGGCGGTAGGCCCGCTTGACCTCGTCCTTGTCCGCGCCCCGGGCGACGCCCAGCACCTCGTAGTAGTCACGCTTCTGCGCCATGGCCAACCTGGCGGGCCCCGACCTGGGCGGCCCGCGGGATCACTTCTTCTTCTGTTCCTGGCCCTTGACCTTGAAGTCGGCGTCGACGACGTCCTCGCCCTCGGGGTGGCCTTTCCACTCCTTGCCCCCGTTGCCGCCGGATTCCTTGGCGGCGGGACCCTCCTTGCCCTCGGCGGCCTTGGCCGCCTTCTCGTACATCTTCACCACGGCCGGCTCGAAGGCTTTCGTGAGGGCCTCTGTCTTCTGCCGGATGACGGCTACGTCATCCCCCGCCAACGCGTCCCGCAATTCTTTCATGGCCGCCTCGACGGGTTCACGTTCAGCCTTGTCCATCGCGTCGGGGTTGTCCTTGAGGAACTTCTCGACCTGGAAGAGCTGTTGGTCGGCGGCGTTGCGCGCCTCGACCTTCTCGCGCCGGCGTTCGTCCTCTTCGCGGTGGGCCTCAGCCTCGTGCCGCATGCGGTCGATCTCCTTGGTGTCCAATTTGACGCTGCCCGAGATCGTCACCTTGTTTTCTCGGCCCGTGGCCAGGTCCTTGGCGGTCACATGGAGGATGCCGTTCGCGTCGATGTCGAACGTGACGTCGATTTGGGGCACGCCGCGGGGCGACGGCGGGATGCCCTCGAGGCGGAAGCGACCCAGGCTGTGGTTGTCGGCGGCCATCGGGCGCTCCCCCTGGAGCACGTGCACCTCGACGCCGGTCTGGCCGTCGGCAGCGGTCGTGAACATCTGGTTGCGGCGGGTCGGCACGGTCGTGTTGCGGGGGATGATTTCCGTCCGAACGCCTCCGAGGGTCTCGACCCCCAACGTCAACGGCGTCACGTCGAGGAGGACGATGTCCTTGTCCACGTCGCCCGAGAGGATGCCGGCTTGGATCGCGGCGCCCATCGCGACGCACTGCATGGGGTCCACGCCCCGGACCGGTTTCTGGCCGAAGATCTCCTCCACAAACTTCTGCACGGCGGGCATCCGCGTGGGCCCGCCGACCAGGATGACCCGCTTGATCTCCTTCGTGGGAACCTTGGCGTCCCGGATGGCCTGCTCCACGGGGGCCCGGGTGCGCTCAATGATGGGGCGGACGAGTTCCTCCATCTGCGCGCGGTTGAGGGTCCATTCGAAGTGCTTGGGACCGGTGCGGTCGGCGCTCAGGTAGGGGAGGTGGATCGTCGTCTGGGTCATCGTCGTGAGTTCCATCTTGGCGCGTTCGGCCGCATCCCGGATGCGTTGGAGGGCGGAGCGGTCGTGACTCACGTCAACGCCCGACTCGCGGCGGAAACGGACGACGGCTTCTTCGACCAAGGCGTCGTCCATGTCCGAGCCGCCCAGATGCGTGTCTCCGGCCGTAGATTTGACCTCGAAGACGCCTTGCCCCATCTCCATGATGGTGACGTCCAAGGTGCCCCCGCCCAGGTCGTAGACGGCGATGACGCCCTCCTCCTTCGCCTTGTCCAAGCCATAGGCGAGGGCCGCCGCCGTGGGCTCGTTGAGGATCCGGCGGACCTTGAAGCCCGCAATCTCGCCGGCCGCCTTGGTCGCGTTGCGCTGGTTGTCGTCGAAATAGGCGGGGACGGTGATGACGGCCTCTTCGACGGTGGCCCCCAGGTAGTGTTCCGCGTCGCGCTTGATCTTTTGGAGGATGAACGCGCTGATTTGCTCGGGGCTGTAGGTCTTGTCGCCGATGGTGACCTTGTAGTCCGTGCCCATCTTCCGCTTGATGCGCGGGACCGTCCGTTCCGTGTTCACGACGGCCTGGCGCTTGGCGGCGTCGCCGACGAGCAATTCGCCTTCCTTGGTGAAGGCCACCACGCTGGGGAAGTTTTTCCCCCCGTAGACGTTCCCTTCGGCGCTGGGAATGATGACCGGTCGACCGCCTTCGATGATGGCGGCTTCGCTGTTGGTCGTGCCTAGATCGATTCCGATGACTTTTGACATGCGTGCCCTCCGCGCGAGTCCCAACTCGAATGACGGGCCAAAAAGTATGATAGCACTTCTATTTAAACTAGACTTGCCGGCGGTTCTGTTGCATCCGAGGTTGGTAGGCGCAGAACCGGTTGGCCGTTGCAATCGGGTTGGTGAGCCCGATTCGTCATTCTTTCATCCGGGGCGGGGCAATCCGCAGGTGCTCCAACAGGTCGGAAAAAGATGGATGCCGGCGGATTGCCTTTAGGAACTGGTCGTGAGCATCAAGAACATTGGCGCCAACCAAGTCAAAGAATTCTGTTGCGGGGATGTTCACGGCGATGATGCGACCCTTGTCGAAGCCCGGAGTCCGGACGTCGCTCGCCGCGGGCGAAACAAGGATGATGAAACGTCGTCCGTCCAAGTCGTGCCACCGCTTGATTGCCTTGTTGATATGTTCATCGCTGAACGAGTAGCCCACCATTACAAGAGTGTCCAGGCGCCCGACCTCCTGGCTAAACTTTTCGTACATCTTTGGCGGAATGTTCTCCTGAAATTCTTCGTCCATTTTCAGGTCGCCCGCGAGGATGGTCCGGCGGAGGAACTGGATCACTCCGGCTTGGTCGTTGAAGTTCACCTCGCCCCAGGATTTGAAATTCTTGCCCCGCACGCTGGCGACAAGATCCTGGTCGATGATTCGCGCTAGCTGTATGAACCCGTCCGGCGAGAGCTGCGGAGGCAGAAGTTTCGCATACACAAGTTCATCTGTCCAAGCGAATGTGTCGATGGACCCGTGAAGCTTGAGAAGGTTAATTCCAGTGTCCCCATCCGCGAAGAAGCCAGCATCTACGGGATACGCGGCTCGGGGCGAAGACTGGAACTGGAGCGTTGCAACGTTTCCGTTTGGGCTTCGGTATGTGAACGGGCCGTCTGCGCCGAAACCCGCCTTCATTGGAAGGCCGTTGGCGCTCGCCACCATTTCTAAGCAAAGATCATGGTTCGTCGTGAACACCCAGAGCGGCCGGCAGGCTTGCGCAATGTTGGCGAGCCCCCTGTAAAAAGGAACCGTCGACGAAAATGCTTGCGGGCTAATGTAGTGCTGCTCGATGAGAAGATGTGTCGCCACATCGACCACAATTTTCATCAACGTGTGGAACGACCCCCGAAGGTCGGTCGATCCGGTGCGGCTCCGGCGCTGAAGCCAGCCCACCCAATCTTCGTAATTCATGTGGCGAGCCCGGATGGCATCGAGGAAATGGTCGATTGCAACGTCGGACATCCGCTGATCGGTCGCCATATTGCCATTTATTTGATTCAGCCGCTCGCGGGTGAGGAAATTCCGCACACGTTCCGTGAGGCCGCCCACAGCAGGCATGTTGAACTCCACCGACGCGCCAGCACCGAGGAACACCCCTAGTCGCCCGGATGCGCGGAGGAAGAGGGCGGCCGTCGGAAGAGCCGGATGCCGCCTGACGATTTCGCGCAGTTCGTTACGAATTTTGATGGTATCGCTAGCCTTGTCGTGGCTTCGGCGAGGTGATACCTCGGTCATGCCGTTTTTTTTCTCCATGAAGATGTGTGGCTTCCGGCCTTACGTGGGGTTGGCCGCGCTCATCGAGCGGTTTCCCTCCGGGCGGTCTTCCGCGGCCGGAGCACGAGACGCTCCCGTTCGACCTCCCCCACGAGATCCAGCCCTTCATTCCATCCGAGGGCTTCGACGGCGCTAGGGGGGATGACTACGAGCCACTTGGGATAGTCCTTTCCCCCGTATCGGCGACTCAACTGTTTCTGAAGTTTCACAGGCGACTATGAGCGACCGGGTACTTTTACCTTAGGCACCGAAACTTATTTTAGGCACCGAAGCCGATTAGGTGCCGAAAGCATGTCGCCAATAGAGTATGACCCTACCGACCCCCGCCAAATCCGAGCCTTGGCCATCGTGGCCAACGGCACCCCTATCGAGCAGGTCAACAAAGCGGAGTGGCGGATTCCGAGCAGCCAGGACGGCGGCGGGGTCTATCGGGTCAAACGGGGCAAGACCCAGTGGGGCTGCAATTGCAAGGACCACCAGGAACGTGAACTCCTCTGCAAGCACATCCACGCCGTACGGTTTCACCTATCGAGGTCGGCGGGAAAACCGTTGTCGCCGGCCCAAAGGGCGCCGCTGCCGACGCCGCCGAACCGCGTTCGGGAACCAAGGTCCTCGGCCGAAGAGGGCCGTCCTGCGTGTCCCTACTGCGCCGGCTGCTTGGTGATGCGTTACGGTCGCCCCAACGGTCGTCAAGCGTGGTGGTGCGAGCCGTGCCGCCGCAAGTTCGTCCCAGAGGATGGGTTCAAGCGCCTCAAGGGCGAGGCGCAAGTCATCACGCTTGCCCTTGACCTCTACTTTAAGGGCCTCAGCCTCCGCCAGATCACGGACACCCTCGCCCAGTTCCATAATCTCGAGGTCGATCATTCGACCGTCTACCGCTGGCTCAAGCGCTACGTGGACGTCCTCACGATCTACGCCGAGGGCCTGCGCCCCTTGGTCGGCGACCAGTGGAACTGCGACGAAATGAAGGTCAAGTACTGCGGCGACTGGAAATGGCTCTGGCACGTCGTGGACCGCGAGACCCGCTACCTCCTCGTAAGCCAGGTCACCGAAGGGCGGGACTTGCAGGACGCCCGGACTGTCTTCGCGAAAGCGCGTGATCTGGCCGAGAAGAAGCCGCTGGAAACCATCACGGACGGGCTCCCGAGCTACATCGAGGCCTGGAAGCAGGAACTCCGAGTCCCCGATGGCGGACGCAATAGCCACAACACGCACGTCCGCGAGATCCACTTGACCGACCACAGCAAGAACAACAACATCGTCGAGCGGCTCAACGGGACGGTTCGGGACCGACACAAGGCCGTTCGCGGCCTGAAGAATCCGGAGGGTCCGCTGGCAAAGGGACAGGCCGCCTACTACAACCTCGTGAAGCCGCACGTGAGCCTGGGAGGCCTGACACCTGCTGAGGCGGCCGGATTGTCGCTTTCACGCGATGGAAACAGATGGCTGGCGACGCTCCGCCTTGCGATGGCACCCACACTTCATTCCCTCCCGTCAACGAAGAGTGAGACCGCCAGCAACGAAGTCAAGCGGGGCGATCTCGGCTAACGCCTGCCGGGCGACATGGGCGGCCGTCGCCCGCGGGCGTGGCAGGGCGACGGTAGCGGGCGCGGCGGGTTCGGTGACGACGGCTTCCTCGTCTGCGTGTAGGCGAGCGCGAGCGACAGGAACCCCAACACCGTCCGACACGGCATACACGGCGATGAGGAACGTCTCAGCTCCCCACGCGACCGTCTTGAATGGGACGATTTCCGCTGCTCGGGCTTCCCCCTCGAACATGTCGACGTGATTCCTGCACCCGTTCGGGTTCGGGGATGCGTTTTCGAACTCCTTGGCACCAGCGAGGCAATCGGACAGCAGAAGTGTCGCCGGTCCGCCAACTGCTTGGTACAGGTCTTCGACGGCGAAACCAAGCCACGAAATTGCGGACCATGCTCCCTCCTTGGGGTCAGGACAATTCGCTTGCCTCAGGTGCGCTTGCCACCGCTTTAGGACGCGCCGAGGAAAGATCAAGACCAGGCGACCTCCGGTAGCGGGCTCCCCGGCGCAGAAATAGTCGAATGAGGCCTCGTTCCAAAGCCTCCTGTAGAGGTCCTTGATTTTGGGCGCCACCATGGTGACAACAGCTTCGAGCCCGTCACGAGAGCGGCCGGCGGCGAACATCGGGGTGGGAACAAACTCTCCCGTTTACTCGCCTCCCGGCACGGAAAGAAACGCCGGTTCAAGACCCGTCAGCTCGTCCTTCGAAAGGCTCGGCGTCGACAAGTGCTGTTCAAGCCACAAGCCGCTTTCAGCAATCTTTGGCTTCGGCGAGAAAACGCCCAGCCAATTCGAACTTGGCCCACATTCTCGACAAGCCGACAACGTGCCGATCAAGCGACGCTCCAAGCCCATCGTCCCCATGCGGCGAGCCTCGCCTTCCACGGCAATCCACCGAAGCGTGAAGCGTTCACGAAGAAGTTGGCTCACCTGTTGCTCGATGGCCTGCTCCTTCACGAGATCGCGTCGATGGCCGTCTCTATCACGCGTTGCCCGAGACGTGAAGTCGATATCCCATATCCGCAAGTAGGGATCGCTGGCCTGATTTAGGAGCGCGCGGCCCAGGTTTTTGCGAAAGATGCTCCGGTCCTTGGGCGCGGGGCGCGTTTTCGTTAATTCCAACTTCCGCGGATCGTCGACGAAATGGTCGGCCATCCGGGACGAGAAGTTACCATCACGATGGGTGCCGACTCGGACCATTCGCGGGTGTTTGCCCCCGTGGCCCCAAGTTTCGCCTTCCTCGTAGAAGAAGTAGATGCCGTTCGGAGGGAGTTTGTGCGCAGGAAACGGCCAGCGTAACGTTTCCAAGTTGCCGGCGAGTTCATGCAGACGTTTGCATGAGTCGGTCATTTCGCGCCCAGCGGCTCGACTGAGAACCCTAGCCCGTTCTCAACTTTCATGCCATCTTCCAACCGGCCGTCGACCAGCGCGTTGATGATGAAACCCTGTGCGCGAGGCACCTTGCCGCCACTGCCGCCACCCTCGGCGAGGGGAACGAATAGCTGTCCAGTCAGGCCGAGCTTGGCCCATCCGCCCTCACGTTCCATCATGCGGACAAGCTCAGCGTAGGGACTTGAATTCGACATCACGGCCACGACCTTCTCAAGTTTCTGCCTTGATGTTTGGGCCATGACATAGCTTGAAAGGGATTGTTTCAGGATAGCCCCCCGCTCCCCCCAATCTTGGAGCCGCAACTTCTTGTCGTACAGTCGGGTGGGCTCGTCAGGAAGCAGCAATCCATATCCACCGCTGAGAATTACAATCCGGACGCCGTCCTTTTTCGCACGCTTGATTGCTCCGTGCGCCACGCGGTAGAGGTTTCCTGGTGCGTACCGGTCAATCGCCGGAAGCATACAAGCAGGGTTTTGGTCAATCCTTGCGTCGGCGTAGAGGGCGCTGTGAACGGCCACCCGCCGCTCCTGAAGCGCGCGCCCCTGGTCTGTTTCAATCGCGCCTGGAAAGGACGGGCCCACGTAGGCCCGTCCGCTCATCGCCTTCTCCTTTGAACAGGGGATAAGCAGAAGGGTCTCCGGAGCAAGAGTGTACATTGGCCGTCCTCCGCGGTTCCGGATGCGCCGTCGCAGTTATGCCTTACCGTTTATTTCCTTGTCCTTTTAGACGGCTGCGGCACGATTGTCACCCTTTGACTCTTGACCGCTGCGCATCAATGCGATTTCTCAGGAACCAGGGGCAGACATACCAACACAGTTGCAACACCTTGCGGATCCGGCCTGCACCAACCTCCGTTGCAACAGAACCCTTGCCGGCGGTACTGTTCAATCCGTGGTTGGTCGCGGTCCCGTTTTTCGACCGTTCAATCTTGGTTGATGCCTCCCAGATGAGCTAAAGCTGCGGAGGCCGGGCCGCGGTGCGGCGACGCCAATTGACTAGTTTCTGTCAAGAAGCATTATCTGCGTCTCGTGTCGTGGCCGTTCCGGCCCCGCTGCGGGGCGCTGGTTGGTTGGCCATGTTGACGCAGTCGATTCGCGGTTTGATTGGTGTCCTCTCCGTCGGCTTGTCCCTTCTCACCCTGGGCCTGCCCGCCGCGGCGCTGGCGCCTGCCCCTGCTCGGCAGGCCGACGGGGACCTGGGTTCGTTGGGTCAACCCGACGCGTTCGCCGAGGCCGTCCTGCCCGTTCTCGACCACGCCTCCCCGGCTAGCGTAATCAATCCCGCGAGTCTCGCGCGACAGCAAGCGGACCTCGCCACGGCGCGCAGCCTACTCAGCACTCTTGAAGAGCAACCCGATTCCCTCGGCCGCGCGTTCGATCTCGCCGCGCAAGCGTTGGCCTCGCGCGCGGGCCTCGCGGATGCTGCGCAGCTTGCGCAAGAGCAAGCGAACCTCGCCACGGCGCGCAGCCTACTCAGCACTCTTGAAGAGCAACCCGATTCCCTCGGCCGCGCGTTCGATCTCGCCGCGCAAGCGTTGGCCTCGCGCGCGGGCCTCGCGGATGCTGCGCAGCTTGCGCAAGAGCAAGCGAACCTCGCCACGGCGCGCAGCCTTCTCACGATCATCGACCAGCAGCCCGACTCGCTCGCGCGCAGCGTCGATCTCGCGCAGGAAGCCACGCGCGCCCAAGCGCGGACCCTTGGCCTCTCATGGATCGAGCCATCGTTGTCCACGCACGCCACTCCCGGCGCGGCTGCCCGCGCGCTCCTCGAGCGTTACGGCCTCGTTGCGGCTGCGGAGCAGGAGCGGGACCTCGCGGGCCTCGACGCGCTTCCCGAGCCCACGCGCGTTGCGCTCACGCGCGTCATTGGCGCGTTCCTTGCCTTCGATGCAGCAACGCAGCAAGCCTACGCGGACGCGGCGAAGTTGCAGGCTCTCCAGGAAATCGCCACGCAAGACCCCGCGCGATCCGACGCTGCACTCAGCGCCTCGGAACCGGGGGCAATCCTTGCCGCCGCGGGCGTGGACCTCACGCCCGTGTTCCCGGCGCGCAACGCCCTGCTGGAGGCCGTCGTGGAGTTGCGCGAGGCGCTCCCCGCGGCCCAAGCGGCGGCATCGTGCAGTCCCGTGGCGTTCCTCCCCGCGTTCAGCATCGACCTTTCGACGTGCGACAACACGTACACGGCGGACGTGGCGCTGCTTGTAGATGCGGGTGGGGACGACGTGTATCTGAACAACGCTGGCGGCAGCGATGTCTTAGGAGTCGGCTGTGGATTCGATGCTCTACGCGCAACGGCCGCACTCATCGACTTGGCAGGAATGGACAGCTATGTGAGCGGCCGCGAATGCGGCATCAACGGCGGTGGCTACCTCGGTGCGGGGTTCCTCCTCGATGCCAGCGGTGATGACGCGTACACCGCCGGCATTTTTGGCACGAACGGCGGCGGCTCCGGCGGCGTGGGATTCCTCCTCGACATCAGCGGCAGCGACACGTACACCGCCGACGACCCGGCCTATGGGGGTAGCTTTGGTACGAACGGTGGCGGCGAGCACGGTGTGGGTTTCCTCCTTGACGCGGCCGGCAATGACACGTACACCGCAGGCGACGGTGGCACGAACGGCGCCGGATTCTTCGGCGTGGGGTTCCTCCTCGACGCCAGCGGCGACGACACGTACGCCGCTGGGGATGTAGGCCGTGGTACGACGAACGGCGGCGCCTACGTTGGCGTGGGTTTTCTCCTCGACGCAGCGGGTAACGACACGTACACTGCCCCCGTCCTAGGCATCGGTGGTGCCACGAACGGCGGCGGCATTCAGGGCGGTGTGGGGTTCCTCTTCGACGTCAGCGGCAACGACACCTACATCGCAGGTAGCCGTGCCACGAACGGCGGCGGCCACGGCGGCGGTGTGGGCTTTCTCCTCGACGTCAGCGGCAACGACCGGTACACGGCAGGTAGCGAGGGCACAAACGGCGGCGGCTTCGTCGGCGTGGGGTTCCTCCTCGATGCCAGCGGCAACGACAGGTACACGGCGGGCAGTAGAGGCACAAACGGCGGCGCATCCGGTGCCGCGGTTTGCCTCGACACCTGCGTTCCGGTTCCCGTCGCCGTGGGCTTTCTCCTCGACGCTAGCGGCGACGACGCGTACGGCGCAGGCGACGAAGGCTCGAACGGCGGCGGCTTGGGAGGCCGGGGTTTCCTCCTCGACGTCAGCGGCGATGACACGTACAACGCAGGCGATTATGGCACGAACGGCGGCGGCAACGAGGGCGGCGTGGGCTTTCTCCTCGACGCGAACGGCAACGACACGTACACCGCAGGCCGCAGCGCCACGAACGGCGGCGGGAGCCACCGCGCGGCGGGGTTCCTCCTCGACACAGCCGGCAACGATACGTACACCGCAGGCGACTTTGGCACGAACGGCGGCGCCGACGGCGGCGGGTTCGCAGTGGGTTTTCTCCTCGACGCCTCTGGCGACGACGCTTACACGGCAGGCAACGAGGGCACGAACGGCGGCGGCTGGGAGCTCGGCGTGGGGTTCCTCCTCGACGCTTCGGGCGACGACACGTACGCGGCAGGCAGCCGGGGCACGAACGGCGGCGGCAACTTCGGCGTGGGTTTCCTCCTTGATGCCAGCGGCAACGACGCGTACACGGCGGGCGGCGAAGGCTCGAACGGCGGGACATCCGGCGGCGACTTGGTTTGCGTCCCCCCCTGCGTTACAATCCCCGTCTCCGTCGGCCTCCTTTTCGACGCTGGCGGCACGGACACGTACTTTGACACCAACGTGCCGAGCGGGACCGGGACCGACCGTACCGTCGTGTTCAAGGGCGCATTTGGGGCGCAAGTAGACCTCGACGGCCCGTCCCCTTGATTCGGCCCGTCGCAGGATCCACCCCGCGCGCCTCACGGGCAAAGCGGAACCCATCGACTGGAACTGGCGAACGCGCCTTGCGAGGCCGCAGACCGAGGGCCGGGGGTCGTCGCCGAGCCGGCGGACCCGCCCACCAGAATGAAACGGGGGCACCGAAGAATGAGGGACCAACCACAGATTGAACAGAACCCTTGCCGGCGGTACTGTTGCGTTTGCGGTTGGTAGGTGCCCAATGACTGAGGGTGTTGCATTCGGGTTGGTCCGGTCGCCCGACTCGGACCGGGAAACCGCTGCGAGTTGACGGTCAAGGGGCAGCGCGCTCTCCCGCCCACCTTGCTTTTTAGCGCACGCCCCTATCCCGGAGGCATGGGGCTGGCGTGGAATTGGGTCGCGGTGCCAGCCCTCGTGTCCCTCGTTCTAGGGTATGCGATGGCGGCGCTCGTCGTCGTGGCTCGTCCCGACCGACCCCAGAACCGGCGCCTGGCGTTCTCGTTGGTGGTGGGTTCGACCATCGTCGGCGGCGCAATCGCCATCCAAGCCATGGGCGGCGTGCTGCTCTCCTTGTCGATCGCCATCCCGGCCACGCTCCATGTTGGACGGCGAGAAAAGGCGCGGCAAATCCTCGTCAGCCTACGCCCACCCGCCGGCACGCGCGCGGCACGGCACGCCATGGCCCGCTCGTTGGCTTCGACCGGCTCTCCCCAGTCTCGGGCCATGGGGGTGGCCAACCAGTTACGGTCCCAATAGTCGCGTTCGCTATCTTGTAGGATAATATCTAATAATAGGTATCGTTTTACAGTACCTGTAATATGAAGATTGACATTATCCGGCGCGCGTTCAGCAACCGCCCTTTCCGGGCAAGTGAGGCCCGGGTAGCCCTTGGCCCGGGCGCCAAGATGACGCTCTCCCGGCTGGTGCTGGCGGGTCGCCTCGAGCGCGTGAAACGAGGCGTTTACCGCATCGCTGAACCGGAGACAAAGGCGCGCATCGACGCCGCTCGTTTTGACCTGCTGCGGCGAGCTGCGTTGCGGGCCCCCTTCCGTATCGCTCTCGACGGAGGCGATGCCGTGGCCGCATGGACGGGAGGCCGCTACACCGTCGCGCCCGGCGCGTCTGGTGAGGACATCCTGTGGCTGGCCGTCGCCGCACCCGACGCGGCAGCTCTTAGCGAGTGGCTGGCCAAGCGAGGCTGGCTCGTCGGAACACCCTCGGACTGGCCCCAGGGCCGGCGGCCGAAAGTGATCCTTCGGCGGCTTGCCCGGCTGGCCCCCCAGAGCCTCGGCGGGCTGCCCGTCATCCCCCGCAGAGCGGTCGTGCGCCTGATCCGCTCGGAACCGGCGGCGTACGAAGGTGCGGAGGACTGGTTGCTTGAAGACCGATGAAGCGGTCCTCCGGGAACGCGAACTCTACGCCGCGTTGATCGGCTGGAACGTCCCCGGCGCCGTCACGATTGGCGGCTATGGCGCCAGTGCATGGGCCGTCTCCCGCTACAGCCATGACATCGACTTCCTCATCCGATCCAGGCACCTCCCGGAGGCCCATGCCCATCTCGAACGCGCCGGACTCAAGCTGACGAAAGTGATGCACGTGGTCGAGCAGAACTACGGCGGTTCCTTCGAGCAGTGGTCGGGGGGCGTCACCAAGGTCACCGTTGAACTCCTTGCGGACAGCGTCCAAGACCGGATTTTCAAGGTGCCCCTACCGTATGACCTCTTGGCTGAACGGGCGCAAGTGCTGCCCATCCGCGGCGTCTCCGCCAGCCGCCTGGAACTGGCCGTGGCGTGTCCGGAGGCCCTGATAGCGATGAAGATCCAGCCGCTGCGCGACAAGGACCGCGGTGACATCTGCTGCCTGGCCAACACCCCCATCGACGAGAAGCACCTCAAAAGGGTAATGGCGCCCCTCGTCGCCAGGCGGCCGGAACTCCTCGCGCAGCGACTCGCCATGCTCGAAGCCGACTTGGCCACCGACGGCGCCGCGCACCGGCTGCTTGGGCCCCGCGTGGCGGGCCCCCCCTCCCGGAGGGAACCTCTCATCGCGTCCGCCCGGCGCCTGACCCGGTTGATTCGTTCTTGGCTATAGCTCGCACGGCCATGGCGCATTGACCAACCTTCCGAATAGGCGCAGGAGGGGCGGCGAGCCGAGCGGCCGTGGAGCCAGGAGCGAGCCAAACGCGTCGGCCAACCTGAAACCGGCCGAAGGCTCGTGAAGAATGGCGGACAGGCAGCAGACGGCGAAGTCTTTTCAGTGACGCTTCACGTCAAGGTTCGGAATGTGGGGTCTTCCGACGCCAAACGCCTGATGCTATTGCCCGTTCTTGCTCACCAGCGCCTACCGCCCGACGCGCGCATCGACCCCAGCGTCTTCCCGTTCACACTCCCAGCGGGGGAAGCGAAAGAGGTGCAGATCCCCGCGTGGGTGGCGCTCCCAAGTTCTTTCTCAAGGATGTACACCGTTGTTCACTTCCAGATTTGGGCAATTTCCGATAGAGGGCGGGCAACAGGGGCAACAGTTAGCGTCTTGCTACGGAACCGGAATGTGAGCGAGTTGCAACGGCGCAAATTGACACGCAATTTGCTGCCAAGGCCAAGCGGAGCGTCGCGAGCCATCTGTTTCCATCGGATGAAAGCGACAATCCGGCCGCCTCGGCGGGCGTCAAGCCGCCTAGCACCAGGTGCGGCTTGACCAGGTTGTAGTATGCAGCTTGCCCCTTCGGAGGCGCTGCCGCCGAGCCGAGCCACCCTCGGCCCTCCAGTGGAAACGATGCCTCCCCTTGGGGCCATCGTTTTAATCGAGGCCACCTTGCTGCCGGGGCCTGGAGAACATGCGCCGCCCCGCCTTCCTGCTAGCCTCGATTGTTCGCCTCGTGGCGTCCCTGCTCAC
>CAYVGY010000034.1:0-6180 GCA_964451065.1 uncultured Halobacteriales archaeon | reverse complement strand
CCTGGGAGCCGACAGCGACGTGAACTTGCCCGTGCGGGACGCGGGCACGCCCTCCATCTGTCGGCTCGACCTCACATCCCAGGGCGTCTTCACCGACGATGGCTTCTATGTGGTCTGGGACGGCGGCACCACGATCGATGCCTTGAGCTTGCGCCTCAAGGGCGCCCAGGGCTTTGCCGCGGGGACGCTTGTGCGCGCCCAGGACACGACGGAGATCCAGGACGTTGGCGCGGACAAGTGCGACACGACGCCCTCGTTCTGCTTTGCGGACCTCGACGGCAGCGGACAGTTCAACGTGGGCGACGTCGCCTACGTCACCTCCGGCGGCAGCGGGACGGATTGCATCTTCACGTCGAGCGAAGGGACCACCCCGGATTCGTGGACCGTCCGCGTCCGACCGTACGGATCGCTCGCCGCCGGGACCCTCCTGGGGTCGAGCGACGCCGACCACTCCTCCTTCGGCGCCGCGGAGAACAACGCCGACATCACGGGCGGCGAGTTTACTCAATTCGACTACGACGGCAGCGGGGGCGCCAACAACGCCGACTGGTACTACCTGGCCTCGCGCGCCGTCGCCACCGGCGACGGGCTTCCGGTCAGCAGCGTGCGCCTGACCGCCGCGGGTGCGACCACGACGACAACCACCACCACCACGACGACTACGACAACCACCACCACGACCACCACGCGGCCTCCGACCACGACAACGACGGTGATCTCGGATACCGACGGCCTCCCCACCACGTCGACCACCACGTCCAGCCGCCGCGAAGACACCGCCACGGCAGGAGACGACACCGGTGATTCGGGTGGAGGTTCCTCACGATGGATCCTTTGGGCTGCGGCCGGCGCCGTGGCGTTGGGCCTGGCCACCGGCGGCACGCTGATGGTGATGCGCGCGCGCAGGAAGCCCCCCATGCCGGCCGCCCCCGCCCGACCGCCGGGACCCTGGTCGCCGCCGCCTCCGGGCACGGGCCAATGGTCGGCCGCCCCGCCCGCCCAGGCGGGGACTTGGACTCAGGTCGCGCAGCAGCCGCCCAAGCCCACCGTCCAAATGTTGACGTGCCCCCGTTGCCAGGCCCCTGTGCCATACGCGCCTGGGACGCCTCCGATCTGCGCCCGGTGCGGCTTCCGCGGCGGGTAAGTCTAGGGCGTCTCCCGTCGGATCTGGTGCGCCTCACGCTTGCCATTTGCCGGGTCGGCGACGGACGAGGACGTGATGGAACGGGGCGGAGCGGCCCGGCTGCACGATCCACGGAAGGGCCAACACGAAAGCGAGCGTGGCCGCGATCAGGATCGGGTACACGAGTTCGGCTTGGGGGGCCGCCAGCGGTAACAGCAGCGTGAGGGCGCTCGGCATGAGGAGGAGCGCGGGCAGGTATGTCTCGAGGCGGGGGAGGTTTTGTTGCCGGAGCCGCAGCACCGTCGTGGGGGCTCCGGGGACCGCCTGGAAGTAGCGAAGCGCCGCGCGGTATGCAGGGGGCAGGCTCAGCAGGCCGGCGATCAGCGGGGCGAGGCGAAGCGGGTAAGGCAGGAGGCTCGCGAGGAGGCCCAGGAGTGGCGGAAGCAGGAACCATTCGACGAGCGCGATTCTCTCCCAAAAGGACACGAGGTTTCGTTGTCCATATTCGCCCGGAGCCAGAACGCGTCGCGTCACCTGGCTCAACACGTCGGCGCGTTGCAGAGCAGGGGGGTGGTCGCGGGCCCCCCGCTGGAGCCAGAGGACGCCCCGCACCAGGAGGGGTGCGATGGGCGTGAGGAGGATGGTCAGGATGGCGCTCACGCCGTAGATCTGGTTCGCCATCGCGCTGCCCGAGGCGAGGCGGGCAAACGACGCCGTCTTTCCGCCGCGGGCCAAGAGGCTCCCGCCCAGGATGAGCGCTTCGCCGAGGCCGAGGCCCATGAGGCGGCCGACTTGGGGCAGGAAGACGAGCTCGGTGAGCAGGAGCCCGACGAGGGCCAGTCCAGCCACCGGGGCCACGTCGCGGGCGACGAAGGGGTCGGTGAGGGCGCCGAAGGCGAAGAAGAAGGCGCCGAAGCTGATTGTTCGCAGCCAGGGGGCGTCTTGTTGGATGAACTGGGCGCCTTGGCGGCCCGCCAGCACGAGGCCGGTGGCGAAGGCGCTGCCGCCGAAGCTGAGGCCCCCCAGGGTGCCGAGCCACGCGCCCAGCATGCCGAGCCCCGTGATGAGGGGGATGAGGGTCTCCTTGTGGGGGATGCGCCACACGGCGTCGCGGCTCAGGTAGAGGAGGCCGAGGAAGAGGCCGTAGACGGCGAGGCCGAGCCCGAGTTGCCAGCTGGGTCCCATGCTGGCGAGGTTCTGTTGGGCGCTGAGGAAGAGGAAGAAGCCGATGAAGGCGATGTCTTCGATCCAGAGCATGGCGACGAGGACGTGGCCTTCGCGGCGCATGAGTCGGCCTTCGTTGCCGAGGATGCCGAGGATGGTGCCGGTGCTGCTGGTGGTGAGGACGCCGGCCAGTATGAGCCGGGACGGAAGGTCCCAGTCGAAGACGCTGCCAATCCAGTAGGCCACGGCGAAGTTGAGGAGGAGGTCGTAGGCGGCGAGCGGGAGGGCGATGCGCCCCCCCAGGCGCAGCGCGTTGGGGTGGGCGGAGAGGCTGGCGAAGAAGAGGACGAGGACGAGGCCGACGTCGTTGGCGCCCTCCAGGAAGGTCGCGTCCGCCACGAGGCCGAACCCGTGCGGCCCAACCGCCACGCCGCCCATCAGGAGGGCCGGAATCACGAGGAGGGAACTCCAACGAGCCAGAACCAGGCTGCCCGCCATCGCGAGCGCCAGGACCGCGACTTCAATGACGGGGCTCGACATGGCGCCCCCTCCGCAAGTGGCTCAACCGTGCATCCCTGCCGTGCGAGGCACCAAACCATGGTGACCCGAGGTTAAATCTGGTTCGGATTGATGTTGCCGCGGCCGGCCGCGCTACGCCGTGCTCGCCGTCTCCTGCTTGCCGCTTGTCTTGCGGGCGGGGACCGCGACCCGGACGAGCGCGGGGCGCAGGATGTCGCCCTCCATCGTGTAGCCGCGCTGGATGACGTCGAGGATGGTGCCTTCCGGCTTGTCTGCGGTCTCGACGCGCTCGACGGCCTGGTGGAACTTGTAATTGAAATCATGGCCGACGGCCTCGATCTCCCGGAGCCCCTCGTCTTTGAGGAGTTTGCGGAACTCTTCGTAGGCCAATTTGACTCCACGGCCCGCTGCGGGGATGGTCTTGTCGAGTTCCACCACGGCCTTTTCCAGCGTCTCGGCGAGGCCGACGATGCGCAGCAGGAGCCGCCCCCGCGCGCTCCGCGCGGCTTCCAACGTGTCCTTTTGGGTCCGGCGGACGTGGTTCTCATAGTCGGCGCGGGCGCGAAGGTACTTGTCGCGCGCGTCCGCCATCTCGGCCTTGAGACGGTCCCGTTCCTCCTCAAGGGACTTGACTTTGGCAAGAAGGGCGTCGTCCTTGACCGGGGTTTGGGTTTCAGGGCCTGGTTTGGGGGGCGCCTTTTCGGCTCCTTTGACGGCCGGCGGGGCGGATTCCTTCCCGTCGGTGGGTTTCACGGCCTCCGCCAAAGATACGAACGTATATAATTCTCGGGGGGTTCGAAACGACGTTGGAGCTTCTCGAGGAGATTTTGGTCGGCGTGCGGGCGGGCCACGTGCGGACCAAGCAGGAGCTCCAGGCGTGGAAGCTGGACGTCGTTCGGCGGCGGCGCGCCGGGGCGATTCCCTCGGACGCGGATCTCTTAGGGGCGCTCGCGCCGGCGGAGCGTCCCGCGTATCGCAACCTCCTCCGGCTCAAACCGACCCGGACCTTGAGCGGCGTCGCCGTCGTCGCGGTCCAGACGAGCCCCCAATGGTGCCCGCACGGCACGTGCACGTACTGCCCGGGGGGCCCTCCCTCGCAAAGCGCCAAGTCCTACACGGGCTTTGAACCGGCGGCGCTGCGCGCCGGTCGCGCCAATTTCGACCCTTACCGGCAGGTGGCGGACCGCCTCCATCAGTTGAAGACCATCGGGCACGACACGGACAAGGTGGACCTCGTCCTCATGGGCGGCACGCTCACCGCGCGCGACATCGATTATCAGCAGTGGTTTGCCAAGCGCTGTTACGACGCCATGAACGACGACGGTGTGGTCTCCACGAATCGGTTTGGGGTGCCCGGCGCCCTGACGCTCGACGAGGCGATGACGCGCAACGAGAGCGCGCCCAACCGGTGCATCGGCTTGACGGTGGAGACGAAGCCCGACTGGTTCGCAGAGCCGCACATCGACGTGGCGCTCGGCGTCGGCGCTACGCGGGTTGAACTCGGGGCCCAGACGACCTACGACGACGTCCTAGACCGCGTTCACCGCGGTCATCGCGTGGCAGACACCGTGAGGGCCACCCAGCTGGCGAAGGACGCGGGGCTCAAGGTGGTCTACCACATGATGTTGGGGCTTCCCGGGTGCGGACCCGGCCGCGACATCGAGAGCTTCCGCCGAATCTTCGAAGATTCCGCCTTCCAACCCGACATGGTCAAGATCTATCCCACCCTTGTGGTTCCCGGCACGCAACTCTACGAGGAATGGAGGCGGGGGGAATACGAACCCTATTCCACCGCCCAGGCTGCCTCGGTCATCGCGGAATGCAAGCGGTTGGTCCCGCGATGGGTACGGATCCAGCGGGTCGACCGCGACATCCCCACGCCCATGATTGCGGCGGGCGTCGACAAGTCCAACCTGCGGGAGATCGCGGTCGCCGAATTGCGTTCCAAGTACGGCGTATCCTGCCGGTGCATTCGGTGCCGGGAAGTCGGGTTCAAAGAACGCGATGGAGCGTCGATTTCGACGGCGAGCGTCGCCGTGGCGCGGGCGGATTACGACGCGTCGGGCGGGCGCGAGGTGTTCCTCTCGGTCGAAGAACCCGCCACGGATTCGATTCACGGATACCTGCGTCTTCGGATTCCAGGCGCCCCGCACCGGCCGGAACTGGGGGGAGGCCCGCACGCCATTGTGCGCGAACTGAAGGTTCACGGCCGCCTCGTTCCCTTGGGTTCGCGCAGCCAGGCCGCCGCCCAGCATCGCGGGCTGGGTCGGGCCCTCCTCGAAGAGGCGGCGCGCGTCGCGTTCGAGGAATCTGGGGCCAAGAAGCTCTTCGTGCTTAGCGGCGTCGGCGTCAAACCGTACTACCGGCGCCTGGGATTCCGCGACGACGGCGTCTACCTGTCGCGCATGAGGTAGCGGGGTTCGCCGTGGAGCCGGGGGCGCGGCCCACTCGACGCCCCCCGACGGTCCCCCACGCCGAGCGCGGCTTTAGAGCTTAACGGTGGGGCTCACACCTTCGAGGTACACGATCAGCATCTTGCGCTGGTCGTTCCACTCGGCCGTGAACTCCCGGGCTTCCTTGAGCGCCAGGACCTTGTCGAGGCGGGGGACCACGACTCGGTTCTGTTGGATCTTGAAGGCGTTCGTGGACTGCGTGGGGCTGACGCCCAGCAGCGGGGCCGATTCGCCGCGGGCCTTGCCGATGTTGGCGAACGCCAGCCCATTGGGGAAGTGGGGCGCGAACTCGCCGAGGTCGAGGTGGCCGCTGGGAAGAATGGTGACGGACCGCGTGATCGGGGTCCACTCGATGACGTCGCCCGCCTCCTCGGTCGTGAACGATTTCTGTTCGCGCTCGAAGGTCTTCTCGACCCAGAGGCGTTCGATTGGCTTGGCTTCGAAGTACAGGTCCGGGCTGAACTTGGCGATGGGTTTGGCGAGGCTGCGACCATTGTCCCGCACGAGTTGGCAGAACCACCAGCCGCCCTGGCTCACTTCCGGCGGGCTCTGCGGGTGGGGAAGGACGCTCGTGCCGGTCTTCGTGTTAGCGCTAAGGACCTCCTGGCCTTTCTCGTCCTTGCGGCGGGCGAATTCAAGGAGTTCGACCTCTTTGTCCAGGATCTCCTGGACCTGGGTCGCGAACTGCGCCATCTCGGCGAGCTTGTCTTGGACGCCCATAACGAAAACCCGTTCCTTTTCGCTTGAGGAATGGAGGGGCACTCCATAAAAACCCTTGTCCGTCGGTCGAGGGTTCGACGGTTTCGCCAACAGGCTCATAACACGCGCACGACTGGGGGTCGCCGCGGGGAACGAGCGCCGTGTTTGCACGCGTGGGCATTCTCGGATTCGCCCTGGTCGCCCTGGCGCTTCCTTCGGCCC
>CAYVGY010000033.1:10159-21890 GCA_964451065.1 uncultured Halobacteriales archaeon | reverse complement strand
CACGCGAAGCGTGGGCCCGTACCCGGGGCCGGATTCCTCGGAGGCCGGTTCGTCGGAAAGGTTGGTCGAGGTCGGGCTGCGATGGGACGATCTCGACGAGGCCGCGATCGTCCCCGATGTGGTTCCGGAAGGAACGGATGCCGTTGTCGGGTTCGAAGAGGTCGACGCGGGGGAGATCGACGCGGGCGACGTCGACGTGGGTGTGGGCGTGGAGCCGGGCGTATCCTCGAAGGCGAGGAACGGGTTCAGGCGCGATCCGATGTTCCAATGCGTCGCGAGCCAGTTCCCGGTCGGGGGGTTCGTGTGAAAATACGTGTCGAAGTGGCAATCGTAATGGAGGCGGTCCGTGCACAAAGGCACAAAGTCGCTCGTGTAGCACATGACGTCCCGACCTTCGAGGCAATGGCCGTTGAGGTCGGACATGGTGGCCAGGCGCTGGACCGCGCCTTGGTTGTGGGCGTTTTCATGCATGGGGGTGTCGCCGCCCCAACAATTCGCGTACACGACCCCGTAGTCCGCCGATGGGAGGTTCGCGTTGTCGGCCGACAGTCGATCGTCGTAGTGAATCGAGCCCACGCCGCAGAGACCCAGCGCGGTGTCGTCGTAGAAGATCATGTAGTCCGTGCGTGCCGCGCGGTATCCCGCCTGCCGCGCCGCGTTCGTGACGAGGTCGAAGTCGCTGTCGCCATCCTTGGGACCGACGAACGAGCCGACCGAGACCTGCTGCGAGGCGTCGCATTGGACGCGGTAATCCGCGCCTACGCCACCGGAAGCAATCGCGTCTGCGTGGAGCACGGCGTTCGTCCGTTTCACGTACCGGATCAGGTCGTTGACGACGTTGGCGGTGCGGTTCGTCTGGTCGGATGGATACCCGTAGAGGACGACGGTGTGGTGCGGCTCAAGTGCGCACACGGGGTCCCGCTCTTCGGAGCCGCTTCCGAACCCGATGGGGGCTGGCGCGACCGGGTCGGGCCCGTGGGTGTAGAGACTGGAACCGTCCGCCAGGAAGACTTGGAAGAGGCCGTCGGGGAGCAGGCAGGCCTGGCCGAGTCCTGGAACGTGCGATGGGTGGCACGTGGCTTCCGCGGCGAGGGGCTCGCTCGAACTCCCGTTCGACGCCGCGAGCAGGACCAGCCAGGTCAGGGCCGCGCCAGCGCAGACACCGGTAAGTCCCCGCGCCCGCGACATTGCCGTTCGAAGGGGACCTTGGTCGCCTTAAGCCTTCTGCCTGGGATGTCCGAATTTGTGGGTTCTGACGAAAGGACACCAGAGCCTTCAAGTTGGTCCCTGCCCGTTCGGGATGTGTGGCCGGCGTCATTGGTCTACGCGGACCCGACATCGCCAAGCGGGACGCGCTGCGCGGATACAAAGTGGAGTTCAAGGACGCGGACCGGCCCTACATCCGTCCGCACACCGGCGCCCCGGTTCTCTTCATGGACGAGGGGAAGCCGAAGGTGGAGCGGCACGTGTTCGGGTTCTCGAAGGAGTTCACGTCGTTCAATGCGCGCGCGGACAAGTTGGAGACCGGCAAGATGTGGTCGCGGATGTTCGGGAAGCACCACGGCGTCTGCCCCGTGAGTTACATCCTAGAGTGGGCGGACCTCGGCGAAGGGAAGAAGCCGTTCGCGATCCAGCGGGCCGACGGGGCCGCCATGGCCGTGCCAGCCCTCGTCGGCGCCTATTGGGAGGACCGGTCCAAGCGGGCATTCGCCTTGGTGACGATTCCCCCCAACAAGTTTGTTGCGACCTTCCACGACCGGATGGTAGGCCAGTTGGAGGATGACGCGATCGATGTCTGGTTGAAGCCGGAGTCGCAGGAGCGTTCGGCGCTGCTCAAGTGCTTGGAGCCGCCGCCCGAAGATGAACTTGTGGCGCTCCCCTTGGCGGCGGACGTAGGGAAGGCGAAGTTCGACGACGCGAAAGCGTTGGAACCCGTGGGGCCGGCAATCGGCTGGACCGATGTGCGGAAAACGCGAGGGTGAGGTTGGCGCCTGACCTTACCTCCACGGGAACCAAGGCGTCAGGGCCCAGAAGGAAATCAGGGCCCCAATCGCGCAGATCCAAGTAACACCGACGAGGGCGTAGTAGTAGGGGTCCTTGAAGGTTGGAACGTCGGAATCCAAGGCGGCGCCGGACATCAATGCTCCATTCGCCGACGGCGAGCAAAATACCTTTCGATTCGAAGCGTGGATGCGCCAACGATGGCTCCGACCGAGAACCATGCGCTAAGCATGGCCCATCCGGTCACGACGTTGTTGAGTCCGTTGAGGAGGAATTGGAGGGCGGCGAGAAGGGCGACAAGGCGGGCGATTCGTTCGGAGTTCTGGAAGGCGGTCGGCCAAGGCCGATCGGGGCGGAGGGGGCGCGTCGCCACACAGGAGGTGTGCGCCGCATCGCCCTTGCAGTTAACGGTAACGGGGCTTTCCTGAGGACGGACCGCCGCGGATGCGCGCCTTGGGCTCGACCAGGAGTCGTCGCTGCGGCGCGGCCAGCGGGTCGTGCGCGCGACCTTGGAGGTACGCGAGGACGTTGTCTTCCGTGTAGCCGAAGGGGGAGAGGAGCGTCTCGACGGAGCGGGCGAGGAGCCGTAGGTAGAAGTCGATGTGGTAGGGGGAGCGTTGCGGAGCCTGGATCCATCGGTTCTTGGGTTCCAGGAGTTCGACGGGGGCGGCGCGGCCGGCGCCGGGTCCTTGGCGTCGGGAAACGACGTACTTCACGTATTCGCCGGGGAAGCGTTCGGTGCCGGCGGCCAGGAGTCGTTGGAGGGCGTGCTTGGTGTTGGTGTTGGCGCGGTAGGCTTCGGTGGGCATGGTGGCCTGCACCATGAGGCCGAGTTCGTCGGCGTCGATGTGGCGGGCGCGCAGCGCTTCGGCGGCGCGTTTGGCCACGGTGAGGGCTTGGGGGATGGCGCGTCGGAACGCGGCGGCGTCGCGGGCGTGGGCGAAGACGTCGAGCATGCCTTGTTGGGCGTCGTAGATCCAGCCGGGCGTGATGTGTTTCTGGACGTCGATGCCGCGGACCTTGAGGCGGCCGTCGTCGTAGAGGCCGTAGTAGCGGTTGGGGACGCCGACGTCGCTGGCGCTCGAGTGGGTCTTGGAAGGGAGGAGGACGAGCCAGCGGTAGATGCCGCCGGGGTCCATCATGATGCCGACCTCGCGGGAGATGCGGCGCGTGAGGCGTAGGACCTCGTTTCGGGTGACGCCGGGTTTGTGGAGGAAGGCGCAGTCGGTCAAGGCGTGGATCATGGTGAAGCCTTCCTCTTGGGCGATGGCGCGGGCGCTTGTCATGGCGGCGCGAGCGTAGCATTGGATGGCTTGGTGGACCTCGGCGCAGCCGAAGCGGGCGTTGCGGTAGCGGAAGTAGCCGAAGCAGACGACGCCGAGGGCTTTCTGTTCGGCCTTGATGGCGCGGGCCTTGGCGACCTGGTCCTCGTCGACGTCGCCCATGGATTCGGCGCGGCGCAGGATGGCCTTGACGTGGCGGCGGTGGGGTTGGAGGCGGCGCAGGATCTCGGATTGGTGGCCTTGGTGTTTGGTGCAGATGTGGTAGCCGAGTTCCGGCACGAGGGGGCCGTCGGGGCAGCAGTCGCAGTTGAGGGTGTCGCTCGAGAGGTTGTGCGCGACGACGATGCTGGGGTAGCAGCCGCTGTAGTCGGGGTCGGCCACATCCTCGTAGAGGCCGGGGGTGGGGACCATGATCTGTCCGCCGCGGTCGACCGCGCAGAGGATGGAGGGTCGTTTCCAGTCCTCGGCGAGGTTGCGTTTCCAGGGGAGCGCGACGCCGCGGTCGGTGGCGAGGTCGATCTGCATCTGTTGGAGGGCGTAACCGGCGCCGTTGCGGTTCACGTCCTGGGGTCGGCGGTTGCTGACGCGGGCCATGTAGAGGATGCCGTGGAGGTCCTTGCGGTCGTCGTCGGCGTCCAGCGTCTTCTTGGAGAGGTCGATGTGCCAACGGCCTCGGAGGTAGAAGGCGTGGGTCTTGAAGAGCCAACGGCCGTACGTGTGGATGCTTTGGGATTTCTGGTCGGGGTGCTGGGGGTGGGGGTCGGGGTCGCGGCCGAGGCGCACGAGGCCTCGCAGGCCGTGTTTGTGGATCTTGTGGAGGAGGTAGGGGACGTCCCAGCGGTCGCCGTGTTGGGTGATGAGGACGTCGGGGTCCCGTTTGCGGATCAGGTGGCCGAGTTGGAGGAGGGTGGCGCGTTCGGAGCGCGGGTTGCCGACTTGGGGTACGCGGAGGGTCTCGTCGCCGAGGCGGATGGATTCCAGCGGGTCGTCCCAGGAGGGTTTGTGGTCGGAGGGGACGGCGTGGGCTTCGAGCCGCAGTGTGCGGAGGTCCGGCGTGGGATAGTCGAGGGTCCACCGGTCCTCGCCCGGGACGAGCTTGAGGATTCCGTGGGCGGCGTCGCGGTGGAGGCGAGCCATGGCGAAGAGGTCGTTGGCGTGCATCCAGCGGCTCTCGGGTTGGTGGTCGACGTCGAAGAAGAGGAAGCCTTTGCTCTGGGTGGCCTTGCGCAGGTCTTGGGCGACGAAGTAGAGGTCGTGGAGGTTGTGGGGACGTACCCGCAGGACCTCTTCGGGCGCCGCCTTGAGCCAGAGGCGGGCCTGGTCGCGCCACATGAATTCGACGCGAGAATCCTCCTTGAGAATTGCTTCCGCGGCTTCGAGGGGGGCCACGTCGGCCTTGAGGCAGAACTCAGGCCGGTAGGGCACAAGGTGGCGGTAGGTCGTCGGGCCGTGCTTCACCCACACGACCAAGCTGCTCTCGCGTGGGTGGGGGTAGGCGTCGAAGAGCCAGGCGAATGTCGACGAGGACGCCTGGTCCTTCATGGATGGCCTCCCGGCCCGTGGCCCTCAGGGCGGGCGCTCGTCGAGCGAACGTGGGTCCATGCGGAGGGCGGCCTAGCGTTCGACCTCGACCACCGCATGGTCGCGGTCGATGATTTTCCAGCGGAGCTTCTCCCGGCCTTTGAGTTCAAAGACGCGGCGGAGGTCGCCCTTGAGGTAGGTGGCGAGCATGGGGCCGACGGTCGTGACCGTCGTCTCGTAGTCGGCGACAATCTCGTTCGTCTCGAATTCCGCCAGGATTGCAGCACCGCCAGCGTCCAGTTCCTTCGTCCCGCAGTAGGTGCATTCGGCTCCAGGAAGCCGCGTGACGACGCGGGCGCCGAAGGGCGTCGCAATCGTCTCGTGAAGATTGTTCGTTGCGACCATCGTGTGCTTGCCGCAGATTTGACAATCCGTGATCGTGCCGGTGGGCCGGAGGGGCTCGCGGGGAGCCGACAAGAGCAGCCGTCGGACTTCTTCCGCCTCTTCGGCGGTCCCTTTGGGGATGGAGTCGAGGGGCGGCGCCGGCGTCTCCCGTGCGCGACGGATGAAGTCGTTCCAGAGTGCCTTGCCTCTACTCTGGGAAGACTGTGATAATAAGGACCCGGTCGCCCGAGGTGGACGTGAGAATCGCGTAGACGCCTCGGAGGAGGCCGAACCGGGGATGCGCGTACCAGCAGACGAAACTCGGCCGCCCGGTCTGGGTGGCCCGGTTGGGACGATCCCCTCCGCCGTGGAGGATGGCCTTGACTTTGTCCTCGCGTGAGACTTCCGGGTGTTCTTTTTCGGCATGGTAACTGAGGTCGTAACGGTTGGCCCGAATCAGCGCGATGACGTCGCGCCGGAGCTGGGCGAGGTCGGCATATTCCTTGTTTCCGATGGTGCATTTCCCCTATAAAGTAATTTGTACTTGAATAGTACTTGTTCATGAATCTATGACGTGGGAAGCCGTGCTTGACCCACACGATCAAGCTGCTCTCGCGTGGGGGGGGCCACGCGTCGGACAACCAGGCCAGCGTCGGCGAGGACATGACAGGTTTCCTCCAGTTGGTGTCGGGTGTCATCGAGTTGGCGCCGCACGTCCTCGAGTTCGCGGATGCCTTCGAGCAGCATCGAGAGGAGGACGGGGCGTTCGAAGTCGAGGGCGGGGCGTCGGTTGATGGCGCTGGAGTGGCGGCGGGCGCGGCAGACGAGTTCGTCGAACCAGACCTGTTCGCGGGCCGCAAGTTCGGAGCGGAAGGCAGCGTAGCGGACCTCGAACTCGTCGAGGGCCATGGTGGTGGTCGGGGTGGACTGGCCCATGCTCGCTTCAACCCAGGAATCTTATCATGGGGCGCTGCCGGGTAATATAACAGGAGGAAGGATGGGTGAAAGTGAATCTATCAAGGTATCAAGGCCGCGCGAGTTTCGAAGCCGGTCGAACTCAAACGGTGATTGTTATTCGTTCTATCCTTGCATGGGGGATTGCTCGTCGCCGGTTACGCCGCTCGATCCGGACAAGTCCGCGCTTCTCGAGCGCCTTGACGTCCTCGTAGACGTTCTTGGGGTCCCGTCCGAGCCGGTCGGCCAGCTCGTGGAGGCTTCCGACGGGCTCCCCCGTCCTGAGCCTGTCCAGGATCCGGACCCGCTCGGGGCTCAGGAACTTGAAAAAGAGAATCGGGTCGTGGAACACGACGGCCTTTTGCACCCGGATGACCTCGTCGCTCCCAGAACCGCTGGCGGCATGGTGTTTCCACCGGTCGAGGTCGATACGTTCTTGGAACGTCGCCTTTCCCGTCTGCACTCTTTCCTTTAGTTTCTCAAGGGCGCCGTGCTTGGCCTGCAGCTGTTTGAGGAAATCGTGGATCGTCGTTGCGTACTCGTATTCGATCTTCAACCTCTATTCAACTCCTGGAGCAACGATTCGAAGTTAAGGCCTCCGTTCGTCTCGAAGTGGGCGACCACAATCCGATAGACCGCCTCGGATGATGTCTCACCAATCGGAATTCTCCGATTGTAGTCGGCGGGATCACGCACATGGACTCCAATGCCTCGGTGGAACGTATCGATAAGAAGGTTGTCGGGGTCCACTTGGATGGACCATTCGCCGGCCTTGTTTTCGATGCGCGTGACAGCGGAGCTGCCTCCCTTGTGCCGGAGGCGTTTCCTCCGCATGACCGGTCCCATTTGAGTGGCCCGCCGTACTTATAGGTTTTGATACCCACACGTATTGGTATCTAAACCAATATCAGTAAACCCGCCTCGGACGGGCCGGCGGGCGTGGGGCTTGGATGAGCGGAACGGGCTCTGCCTCCATCTCCGCCTCCAGGTAGTCGTCGATGTTCCGTTGCCGTTCGGCCACGGGCGGCAGGAGTTCCTGTCCAAGCCGCACCGCTCGCCATCGTTGGTGGAGCCGCGTGATGGTCCATCGGGCCTCGACGGCTTCGTGCGTCATGCGGGCCAGGATGGGGTGCGTCGTCCACCAGCGCGGCATGTCGACGGAGAGGAGGATGGGGACGTGGTGGTCGCGCGCGAGGCCTGCCAGGTGGCGGAGGCTGTAGGCGACGTAGTCTTCCTGTTCCCAGTCCTTGAGTTCGTCGGTGGAGAAGAGGGCGTCGTAGGGGGCGGCGAGCACGAGGTCGGCGTCGACGGAGCGGAGCATGGGGTCGAGGTGTTTGGTGAGGACGGTGTCCCATTGGAAGGGGGTCATGCAGCGTTTGACGAGGAGGCGGTCGTCGCCGGTGTCGGCGTCGAAGCCGCGGGTGAGGTTGAGTTCGGCAAAGTCGTACGGGTTGAAGCCGTGGTCGCCGTCGCACCAGAGGACGTGGCCGGGGCGGGTGTGGAGGACGTGGTGGGCGAGTTCCTGGTGGAAGCCCCGCAGTGTGGAGCGTGGGCCGCTGATGAGGGCGAGGCGGCCGGGTTCGAGGAGCGGGCTCCACATGGTGGGGGGGAGTGGGGCGGCGGGTCGTTTAGGCTGGTGGGGTGGGGTGGGAGAAAGTGGGATTACCAAGCATGTGGCAAGGCGGACGTAAGGCGAGATCAAGCGGTCCATCGCTGGGCCTGCGCGATCGGCCTGGCCGCTTTCAGCGCCCTCTCCATATGGTTAAGGGCCGCCTCGGCGTCGGATTCCTCCAACAATCGTCCATCGTATTGAGCGAACGTCTTCTGGCCCAAGAGGGCGCCGAGATGTTTCCGAAGAATAGAGCGCGGGGATGGCTCCAGCTCCAGGCATGAATCGAGAAGTTGGAGGGCGTCCGGATGCGACCCGCTGGCGCTACGGAGGCCACGATAATGGATGCAGAACGCGTCGACGACGTTGATGATCGCATTGACGGCGTTGGCCACGGCCGGATCCCAGTCTTGGGACTGCGCATTGATCGCCGCGGCGTGTGCGAACCGTTCCGCCTTTTGCCAGTAGGTTTTCGCATGGGCTCGGGACTCGGATTTGGATCTCGCCTGTCCGACGGACATCAGAGTACGTCCTGGATCCTCGTCTTCGAGAGCGGTCGCCCCTCGCTCAGGATATTCCGTAACAGCGGACTCCTCCTCCTGCCGCGTGCCGTCTTCCGGTCGAGCGAGACGATGTCCAGAGGAAGAGGCATAACGGCCGCGGACGCTTCGCGAACCTTCGACGCGATTTCTTCGGCTTCGCCGCGGGAACGCGCGACAATCACAAGATCCACGTCGCTGTCCCTGCGGGAGGTATGGCGCGCGACGCTACCGTATAGAGAACAGGCGGCGCTGGCGGGAACGACGCCCATGATGGCTTGGATCCATTCTTGCAACAGCGCTTCCTCCCGTTGGAACATCGCGCCGAGGGTCTGGGTGATCCGCAGGTCGCGCCGAAGCCGAACGGAATGGCTGCGACCCAGCCGATGAACGTCCAGGAGGCCCGCGCCTCGCAGTTGGCTGGCCGCCACGTTGATACTGTTGGGACTCATTCCCAGCGCCTTCGCGATCTCGCGCTCCGTCCACATTCGCTCTGGGTCTTTGAAAAGAAGGCGGAGCACGCGTATCTTGGACCTGTTTCCGAAAACATCGTCCATCCAGTTCTCAGGACGCATATCCTGAATATAGGACATTTGTCCTATGATTTAGACTTTGGGATGGGACATGGGCTCATCGCACTCGATTTGGAAGCCGCAAAGAGCCTGGAGTTCGCGCTCCAGAAAGAGCGGGCTCTCTCACGAGCCTGCCGCGCGAGCCAGCGGCCGGGCCTCGACCTCACGGCAGCTTCCCCGCGGTCTAGAGTCGTCAGGTGGGGTGGGAGAAAGTGGGCTTTAAGTCACGGCGTCGAATCGGGACCCTAGAGGCGGGACATGGCGGAAGGCATCGAGTTCGGGGACCTGAACTGGGTCGCGTTGGGCTTGGGGATGTTGGCGAGCATCGTACTGGGGTTCCTCTGGTACTCCAAGTCGACGCCGACGGGCAAGATCTGGATGCGCGGCATGAAGATGTCGCCGGACTTCAAACCGGACCCCAAGAAGATGACGGTGAGCATGGTCCTCATGGTCGTGGGGACGTTCCTCTTCATGTTCGTCCTGATGCACGTGTTCTTGGCGTTCCGGGACGCCTATCGCTTCGACGGGGCGCGGCTAGGCGATGACGGGATTACGTTCGTGGACGGGCTCATGGGCGGGTTCTTCACGTGGCTTGGGTTCTTCCTGCCTGTCAATTTCGGGCTCGTGGCGTGGGAGGACAAGCCGTGGAGCTTCTTCTTCGTCGTCACGAGCTACTATCTCGTGCAGCTCTTGGCCGTGGGCGCCATCTTCGCGTCGATGATGTAGGTCGTCGTTTACCGTCGGCCGTCGCGCGCCGCTTTCGCCATCGCGACGAAATCTGCGACGGAAATTCTGGCGATGGTCTTCCCGATGAGGTCGAGGGGGAGGTCGTCGGCCCGCCGGAACCGGACGCAAGACTTGCCCATGTCGAGTCGCTTCCGGCTCTTTTTGTATTCTGAGAGGAACCATCGCTCGGTGGCTTTGTCGCCGTAGACGCCCATGAGGTAGACGGAGTTGTATTTCTTCTGGGCCGCCAAGGCAGCGACGCCCAAGGGTTGGCCGTTGTAGGTGTCCGGGTAGATTTCCAGCGGGACCGCGTAGCCAATCATGCCGTACTCCATCCGTTCCACGTAGCCCGCGGGAAGATTATCGAGGATGACGCGCCGGACCTTCCCAATCTCGGTTCGTTGGTCGTCCGTCAGCGCCGCGAGGTAGTCGTAGACGTTCTTGGCCTTGGATTGCACGTGGTGCCGGGACCTGGAAGCGCCCCGGCGACCTTAGTCTTTCGTGGTCCGTCGCTGCATCCCCGTCCCCAGGCGGTGGGCCCGGCGGTACCTGCCAAAATCACAGGGTCGCAGGAAGGCTGTAGGCCCAAGGCGTCTGGAGGGCCATGAGGGCCAGCGTGGCGCCGAGCAGAGCGAGGTTCTTGGTGAAATTGACCTGCTCGCCCATGCGGGCCATGGGGTCGGCGACCTTCCAGAAGGCGTGCATGACCGGCGTGACACCGATGAGGAAGAGGGCGATGAGACCGAGGCCGACCAGGGGATAGAGGCCGAGGACAACGCTGGCGCCGCCGGCCAGGAGGAGGGCGCCGGTGCCGGCCACGGCGAGGCGGGGCGCCGGGGTGCCTTTGGCGGCGGCGTATTGGGCCATCATGCCGAGGCGGCGGAAGTGGTTGAGGCCGGCCCAGAGGAAGTAGCCGCCGAAGATCAGTCGTCCGACGAGGAGGGCGAGGTCGAGGGGTTGTGCCATTGCATCCTACTATCCTTTGGGAAGTATTAGTAGCGTCCACGGCGCGGTCGGGAAGTCGCTTCCCTCCACGATAGCAATACTACCTAAAGGGAAGTGAAGCTAGAGGGGGACGTGGGCCGTACCCTGCCGAAGCGGAACGCCAGCCTCACCGTGGCCACGCGAACGAAGAAGGTGGATTCCTGCGCCGACGCGCCGGGCGGTATCCAGATCCAGGACCTCTTTGCCGCCCTGGGGCGGCCCCATGCGTTGGACATCCTGCACCTCTTCGTCTTCGAGGAGCCGGGGCCGCGCCGGTTCCTGGACGTCCAGGAGCGGTTGGGGTTGTCGCCCAAGACGCTCACGGTGCGGCTGAAGGAGTTCGTCGGGGCGGGCCTGCTCTCGCGTACGGCGTACGCGGAGATCCCGCCGCGCGTCGAGTACGAGGCCACAGAGAAGGCGAACGAGCTCAAGACCGTCTTCAAGGACCTCGTCGCGTGGTCGTTGCGGTACGACCTCAAACCGGTCGTCGTCGCGACGTAGGTCTTGCTGGCCGGTTCGGCTGGCCTCCCATGGACCGCTCAGGCCGAGCCGGACCCGTGGCCCGGCACGTTGTACCTCATGAGGGTCTCGGCGTCCTCGAACTCGCCTTCCTCGTCCCCCAATTCGCCTTTGATTACGGGGCCGATGCCGCGCACATAGACGACGCGTTCGACGACGTCGGGATGGAGCGGGTTCCACTCCTCGGCGGTGATTGTGTCGTGAAACGTGCCGAGCGGCGTGGTGACGATTTCGCCGCGCGCCAGGACCTGGGCCCGGTCGACGGCTTCGCCCTCGTAGTATTCTTGGTAGTACGGTTCCCCCGGTCGCGGATCCGCGTGCATCACGATGCCGGGTAGCGCCCCGTCCACGCCCCATTCGAAGGAGCCCGACTTGTCGGCGCATTGGCCGTTCTCGTATTCGCACGTGTCCTCGCCGAGGTACCAGACGTTTCCGTCCTTGTCCTGGGCGTACCAGTCATGGGTGTCCTCGATGACGTTGCCGTCGGGGTCGTAGACTGTGTCCCGGACGACGGTGGCCTCGACGCCGTTGATGCGGCGCGTCTGGGGGAGGACCTGGACCTCGATGCGCTCGTCGAAGCCGCCAGGAGGAGCGTCTTCGTCGTCCTCGCCTTCGTCATCGTCGGCGGCCTCGTCGTCA
>CAYVGY010000033.1:504-10149 GCA_964451065.1 uncultured Halobacteriales archaeon | reverse complement strand
TCGTCCTCCATGCCGACGTAGAAGGTCCACGAGGCGCCGGGGACGAAGGGCAGGAAGGGGTTGTCGATGCCATCGACGAAGTCGGCCGCGGTCTTCTCGACCTGGTAGTCGGGGAGTTGGGCGTACTTGGGGTCCGCCGTCGAGCCGGTGCAACCGGCGATGAGCGTCATGGCGGCGAGGGCGAACATGATTTTCTGCATGAATTGTTGGAGGGCGGCCGCAGGCGTTAGGCCTTTTGGGACGTGGGTCGGCGCGCCAGGGTTTCTTGTTGGCGCGCGGGTGGGCACAAGCTCATTCGCGCTCACTTGGACTGGAGCCATGCATCGCGTCGAAGCCGGCCAGGAACGCGTCGACCGTGCGGTCGAGGAAGGTCGAGCGGTAGGTCACGAGGAGGCGTTCCACGCGTTCGGGTTGCGTCACGGAAACGAGACGGTCGCGGCCGGCGTGGGCAACAAGGACGAGACCGACGGCTTCCAGTCGCTGGAGGTGGTAGTCGAGCGTGCTGCGGGCCACATGGAGGTCGGTCTGGAGCACCGCCTTGGGGACGGGCGACGTTTGGAGGGTTGCGACGAGGATCCGACGAGGGAGTTCTTGGCGCAGGAAGGCCAAGACGTGTCGATCTTCATTCTCCATTGGGCTTGGGAAGTAGCGTTTGCGGCCGTCGTCGATGACGCTAAGGAGCTGGGCCTTCGTGAGCTGGTTCAGGTGGTATTCGAGGGCGCCCATGGCGAGGCCGGTCTCGCGTTGGAGTTCGCGCAGGTACAGGCCGGGTCGTCGAGCGATGTGCTGCCAGAGCCGGCGGCGTGTCTCGAGCTCCAGCGGGTCCGAACCCTTCACGAGTCCACCTGCGACGGATCTTGCCTAGGGTCGCAGGACGCCGAGGAGCAATAAGAGGAGCGCGGTCGCCTCGGCGACGAGTTCGAGGCCGTTGAGGAGCCCGTTCTCTGGATAGACAAGGATCTCAATCGCGGCGAAAGTGCCCTTGAGCAGGAGCGCGGCGAAAGCGGCGGCGAAGATGATCATCCGCGTTGTCCGCGTGCGTCCGTAGGCGAGAAGGGCGATGAGGAAGATGACGGCGGCCATTGCGGTGATGAGGAGCTCGACGGCGTCGTCCCAGTCGAGCTCCGGGGGGGCCACGGCGGCTAGGACGCGGGGCGGGTTTGAATCGTTTTTGGGACGGCGATTGGCGGAAATGGGCTCAACTGGTCGCGCTCGTTCCGCGGCGACGGGTCAGGTCCCGGCCTGTGGCCGCGAATCCTCTGGCAAGGGAAAACCGAAAGCCGCCCCTATTCTAGGCTCCTGCCGACGGACGTCCTCGACGGCGGGGCCCCCGGCGCCTTGACGTTCCCTCGTCGACGCGCTTTCGTCGCCGGTCCACCTTCACCAACGCCGTATCCGCATCGATGACCTTGATGAAAAGGCGGCGGTCGGGGCCTAACCGCATGACCCGTACGACATCCCTCGGCCAATAGGTTCCGATGGTTCCGCTGCCGATGTTGCTGACCTTGGCTTCGTAGTCGGCCACAAGTTCGACGCCGCTCTCGTGTTCGACGGCGACAAGATCCTCTCCTTCGAGACTCTGGACGCCGCAGGATTCGCAACGCCCGCCGTGGAGGTGCCGGAACACCACGAGGCCGTCTCGCTTGGCGACTTCGTGAGAAAGGTCGTCCCGGCCGACGAACGCACGTTTTCCGCAGTTCGGGCACTCGGTGACGCTGCCCAGGGGCCACGCGCGGAACGTCCGGGCGGCCTCGGCGATGCGACGGGCCGTTCGCTCGAATTCCTCCCGGGTCGGCGGATTGGCGTCGACTTCGACTTCACCCAATTCGGGATCCACAATCCGCTTCTTCATCGGTTAGACATCCTCCAGATTCCAGCCCGTGACGATGAGTATCATCTCGCCGTCCGGTCTCCGCTCCACGTTGAAGTCGATGCGATAGAGTTCTCCGCCCCAGTTCGTGGACCAGGCCACGAATCCTCTTGGATGGTCTGGGCGCCGATCGGCGTCCACGCGACTGCAAAACGCAAGGAGGGTCCGGAGCTGCTCGAACCGGACCCCGTGCTGCTCGCCATGGTACCTCGGGTCGGGGGCCACACGGCCCGCAAGGACGAGTTCGCGGACGCGGTCACGCGTGATTGATGGGGCTGCCACGCCTATAGACCTTCACCACTAGTAAATAGTGGTTGGATAAAAGCGTCACGAATGGTCCCCGTTGGGGCACCTTCCGCCTTTGGCCGCCCAAGCCAGTTCCAACCCCGGAGGATTCGCCGGCTCTCCATGCCGGCTCCAGCCGTCGCCTGACGAATATTAGACCCGTCACATGACGGCAGCAGTTTCTTCGAGGTGGAAGTCTACCGCGCTCCCATGCTCCAGGTGCGTTTCCGCATCCGCCGGTCCCATATCTTCGCCCGGGCCTCCGGCGAGTTCCGGGCCAGCCGCCTCATCCTGTGGTGCAACCTCCACACGGACGTCGTCGAGGTGCATGCGCCGGACCCGACTGAGGCGCAGCAGATTGTCCGCGCGGTCAAGAGCGACCAGCCCCGCGCCAAGGTCGTCTCGAACGAGGAACCGACCTCGCCCGTCCTCGTCGTGCGGTGCCCCACGAAGAAGGAACATTCGGTGACGTACCTCGTGGAGAAGCACGGCGGCCTCCTCGTGCCCCCGGTCCTCTGCGAGAAGGGATGGGCCGAGTTCCGCATGCTCGTCTTCGACCCCTCCACGTTGCCCTCGTTCTTCAAGAAGCTGCGCCGCCTGGGCGAGTTCGAGATCCTTTCCAAAAGCCGCGTCGCGTCGCCCGTGATCCAGGAACTCTTCATGGTCTCGGCGGGCGAACTCCTGGGCGGCCTCACGGAGAAACAGACCGAGGCGCTCTTGGCCGCGCTCCAGGCGGGGTATTACGCGGTGCCGCGCACGGCCACCATGAAGGAGATCGCGCGCCGGCACGGCCGCCCGCGCACGACCATGGAGGAGCACCTGCGCAAGGCCGAGTTCAAGATCCTTACGGCCCTCTCGCCGTACGTGCTCCTCGGTTCGAGCATGCCTCGGCGCAGCGTCGACGTGGCCGCTGGTCGCGCCGTCGGGCCGCACGCGCCGGTCTCGGTGGCCGGCGAAGCCACCTAGGGCAACCGCCTACGGCCCCTTTAAGCCACCCTGTCGCCGTCGTTGGTCATCAGGCCAACCTACCAATGGGGTATTCAAGAAGCCCTGGCCTTCATTGAGGTATGCGTGGTCTCTTCGTCGTGGTGGCCGTCCTTGCCTTCCTCTTGTCCGGGTGCGTCGAAGTCAACCAACCGCAGAAGGAACGGCAGCCTGGCCTGGTGTTTGGCGGGTGGCGCTTGCCCGAGGGGAGCCCCGCGCCGGTCCCGTTGCGGGACTGCACGGAGCTCTTGAGCACGCTTAACACGCGGGCCGTCACGGAAACCGACGCTCTGCTCGACCTTTCCGTGGAGCGAGGCACCGGGCACGTCTACGCCACGCTTGCCGGAGACATGATTGCAACGACGGCGACCGCGGCCCCGATGCAACTCGAAGCCGGGTCTGCTGCCGACGCCGACGTCACCGGCACGAACAACCAAGAAGCCGGCGTCGACGAGGCGGACATCCTAAAGACCGACGGCGAATGGACGTACGCCGCCCACGGCCGGTACGTGTACATCCTCCACAGCGAACGCGTCGGGGATGCGGAGCATTATGCCCGGTTCGACCTGGGCGCCAATCACAGCAACGCCCAACTCCTCTTGGAGCCGCGTGACCCCGACGATGCCTCCGACGATCGTCTCATCGTCATCAGCCAGTCCTGGTCGGGGTACGCGTACATCGCCGATGATGTCAGGGGGAGTTCTGCGCACTTCGGCAGCGATGCGACGCGTATCCAGGTCCTCTCGCTCGCCGACCGTGCCGAACCGCGTCTTCTCAAGGAGATCGAGATCGAGGGCAACCTTGCCGGGGCGCGCCTCGTCGATGGGTACGCCTACGTTGTCGTGCACGCCGCCCAGTACGAGGCGCAATTGCAGACGTGGGTCTACCCGACGGAGGAAGATTTGGCCCGCTGGGGCGTCACCTGGAACGAGTACCACAACCTCAATGAGACCGTGAGGAAGGGCCTCGCGCAGGACGTGGCCGAGCGGGTCAAGGAGGAGAACCGCCGGGCCGTTTCCAACATCACGCTTGACGAGTACCTGCCTCGCGTCACCGTAACGGCGAACGTGGGGACGCCGCTCGAACTCACGTACGATGATTCGACCTGCGGCCGGTTCCTCACGACGCCCGACGCGACGGGCCGCAGCGTGAGCACGATCCTTTCCTTGGACGCGGCGGGCGCAGAACCCGACCATGCCCTCACGCAGATCCTCGGCTCCGACCCCGTCGTGTACGGCGCCGTCGACGCGTTGGTCCTCGCGTCCTCCAGTCGGGACCCTTGGTGGTTCTGGCAGAACGGCGACCTCGACGAGGCCACCGACCTCCAATGGTTCGACCTCGCCGGCCTCGACGTGCGGCACCGCGCGAGCGGCCGCACCGTCGGCACCATCATCGATTCGTTCGCCATCGACGTCCACGACGAGACGCTCCGCATCGCCACCACGACCGGCCAATGGGGCCGCTGGTGGATGTCAAACCCTGAACCCATGATGAACCACCTCGTCGTGTTCGAGAGCGTGGCCGACGCCCTCGTCCCGGTGGGGATCGTGGGCGGCATCGCCCCGGACGAACGGATCTGGAGCGCGCGCTTCACCGACGACCGTGCCTACATCGTCACCTTCGAGCAAGTCGACCCGCTCTGGATCATCGACCTCAGCGTCCCCACCGCGCCCACCATCCTGGGCGAGGTCGAGGTGCCCGGCGTCTCCACCTACATCCACCCCATCGCGGACGGCCTCCTCCTCACGGTCGGATACGGGCCCCGCGGCGACGGCCAAGGACTCGACTGGGGACGGTTCCAGGTGAGCCTGTTCGACGTGAGCGACCCCGCCTCGGCGGCCCGCCTCGACGTGATGGACGTGGGGCCCGGCGGCGACACCTCGACGTGGAGCGGCGCGACGCAGGAGCACAAGGCGTTCACGTACTGGGACCGCGTCGGCGTCCTGGCCCTTCCCGTCACGACCTACAACAACTCGCCCGCCGAGGATGGGCGGTGGATCAGCGACTACCACGTCGGCCTGGAATTGATCGATGTGGACGTGGCGGGCCGGAGCCTTTCTCGCCATGGCGGGATCGACCAGGACTCGCTTTCCGGCGAGCGGAGCGAGTATTATTGGACGCCTGAGATCGAGCGTACGTACTTCCTGGGCTTCCCGGAAGAGGGCGACGTGAGCGTGTACTCGATGAGCCAGCTCGGGATCACGGCGCACGACCTGGCGACGATGGCGGAAGAGGCGAGCGCGGGGTTTGATTCGGAGTAGTGGCTCAACGATTTAAGAGCCACGAAGTTTGTTTTCACCGACCTGGCCGCCATGTTCAAAGCCATTGACATGCACATTCGCAATGTGAAGCGGCAACATGAGGACGTCGGCTATCGGTCGGCCCCTGGATGTCGTGTTTGCGACGAGGCTTGGCCAACTATGGAGCACGGGGAGGCCGGGGCAGCCGCACTCAAGCACATGAAGCTGACCGGACACCAGACTTTTATCACGACGATCTACGCACGCGCGTAAGATTCGCGACGGCCATTCCGGGAGCCCCTTCCATTCAAACGTAGCTCGAGACGCGAGAGCGGAGAATGGCGGAGACTACGGCGTTCCGGGCCGTTCCCATGTTGTCCCGGAGTTGACACTCATAGAACTGGAACACTCGCCAGTCGGGCGCTAGCTCCCGGAGCACACGGGCGCGGGTTGCCTTGTTCCGGCGAATCTTCTCCGTCCAGAATCGGGCTCGCGTCCTTGGCACGCGGAAATGCCGCGGACACCCGTGCCAAAAACAGCCGTCGACGAACACCGCAACCCGCGACGTTCGATGGCACAGGTCCGGGCGACCGGCCACATCGGACGGATGGCAACGGAAGCGGGCTCCGGCGTTCCAAACTGCTTTTCGAAACTGCAACTCGGGTTTGGTGTCCTTTCCGCGAATCCGTGACATCAGAACCGAACGGCGTTGATCAATCGGCTCATCGCCAAAATAGGAAAGCAGAGGGCGTTTGGACCGTCGGGCCGTGGGAGGCAATCCAGCTACCAGAATAGAGAAGGCCCGATCGGACAAAAGCCCAACGGTGTCGAAATCACTACCGTCTCCCCTTGCGAAAGCTGATCGGTGGTCTTTTATTGAGGCACTTTCATCCTTCCCCTCAGAACAGGGATACGGGGAGATGGCTAGTCGAGAAAGGATGGGACTCCGAGCCGTCGAGCTTTTTGCCGGAGTGGGTGGCTTCCGCCTTGGCCTCCAGGAGGCCGGGATCGAGGTCGTCTGGACCAACCAGTGGGAGCCCGGCAAGAAACAACAATGGGCCTGGAGGTGCTACGAGGAACACTTCGGTGAAGGCTCCTGCGTAAACGAAGACATCGCCAAGGTCCCCCTTTCCAAGATTCCGGACCATGACATCCTGACCGGCGGGTTCCCATGCCAGGACTACTCCGTCGCCACGACCAAGGCGGAGGGGCTCCACGGCAAGAAGGGCGTCCTTTGGTGGGAAATCTACCGGATACTCAAGGCGAAGCAACCCCCGTTCGCGCTTCTTGAGAACGTCGATCGCCTGTTGAAGTCGCCCACGGAACAACGCGGACGCGACTTCGGCGTGATGCTCGCTTGCATGGCCTCCCTCGGCTACGCCGTCGAATGGCGCGTGATTAATGCCGCAGATTACAGCGGCCCGCAGAAGAGACGCCGAATCTTCATATTCGCCGCGCACAAGACCACCTACGTCGGCCAGCAGATTGCCAAGGAGCAGGACCGCCGGGCCTGGCTCCAAAAGGATGGCGTCTTCGCGACCGCGTTCCCCGTGGTCCCGGAAGCCGTTCGGCACCTCTCGCCCGACACGCCGGACCGCATCTTGCCTAAAGGCATCCAGAAGGTCTCAGACAATTTCAGTTTCCCATTCCAGAACTCGGGCCTAATGGTCAACGGGAAAATCTGGACCACCGAAGCCCGGCCAAAGACCGAGCCCCTGGTCACCTTGGGTAGCATCCTTCAAGGAAATGTTCCAAAGGAATACTTCGTCCCGGAGAAACTGGTCGCGAAATGGAAGTACCTCAAGGGATCGAAAGCGGAGAAGCGCAAAGCGAAAAACGGCTTCGAGTACCACTACACCGAGGGACCGTTGCCTTTTCCTGATGCGCTCGACCGTCCGTCGCGTACTATCCTGACGAGCGAGGGCGGGACGTCGCCGAGCAGGTTCAAGCACATCGTCGAGGACCCAAAGACGGCCCGCCTTCGCGTCCTCATGCCGATGGAATGCGAACTCCTCAACCAGTTCCCTAAGGATTGGACCGCCATGGGCATGCCAGAGAACTGGCGCTATTTCTGTATGGGCAACGCCTTGGTTGTCGGCCTCGTCGGGCGCGCCGCCAAAGAACTGGTCCGGCGTCTGGACGAAACGCCCGCCCGCGGGAAGCGCGCTGTAAGGCGCCCTGCTGTGGCTCGACAGGTGGCACAGACGCGGGTCGCCCCACGATAAATAGGGCCTCGCTGCTGACCCGGCGTGCCCATCCAGCGGAAGCCCATCGGCTACGTGTATCGGGACGAGCATGAGCTCCTCGGGCAGGCCCAGACGCTCGAAGGACGCACGGCACGTGTCCTCGCCGATGAGGTCGACCGGCCCGCGTTCAACGCCTCTCCCAAGCCGGTAGGCAAGACTGGCGTGGGGGCCCTCGTCCAACTCTACATGGGCCGTGCAACGGACAACAGGCGGGAACCAGACTTCAAGGAGTTCGGCATCGAGCTCAAGACGCTGCCGATGAAGGCATTGGGCAAGTCGTCCTCGTGGACCGTGAAGGAACCAACGAGTATCACCATGATCAATTACTTCGAAGTCGACAAGGAAGAGTGGCCGGCCGCCTACGTCCGCCACAAGATCGACCACGTGCTATGGGTTCCCTACGAGCATGACTTCGAGGATAAGCGGAGGTCACGATTCCGGCGGGCTTTCCTCTGGAAGCCGGAACCGGCTGATTATCCCCTCTTTAACGTCGACTACGACGATGTCCGAGCCTACATCAATCAAGGGCGCGCGCACGAACTCAGCGAGGCCATGAGCCGCATCCTTGGAGCACGCCGCAAGGGCTCCCAAGGGCAGATGACCCAGCAACCCCACAGCTCCGTGAAGGCGAAGAGCCGAGCCTGGGCCTTCAAGGCGTCTTACACGCGGCCCATCCTGGAGAAACACGTCCTCAAGGTCCCGACGGTCTCGCTCGTCGAAGAGATTCCGGCGCTCAAGACGCTGCTGGATGTCGAGCCCATCGTGGAAGCCCGCCTCGGCTCATATCGTGGGAAAACGGTTGACCAGATTGCCAAGCTGACCGGGGCGCGGGTCACCGGCGGAAAGTCGGGTCCCGCCGCTTTCGTCAGGAAGCTCCTTCGAGTCACGCGAAAAGGCAGCATCGAGGAATTTGAGAAGCTGGGAATCCGTGTCCACACCGTTTGGGCCAGGACGGGTGATTTCTACCCGTGGGAGGCCGTCAGTTTCCCCGCCATGGTCCTCAAGGAGTTCGTCGAAGAGGATTGGCTGGATGCAGAGTTCGCCGATTTGGTCGACCATATCCTGTTCGTGCCCCTATTGAGCGAGACTAGGGAGGCCAAGGGCTCGCGCGTGCTTGGAAGGGCCTTCTTCTGGAGCCCGACGCCGGCGCAGGTCGCCGGCATCGCCCGCGAGTGGAAGATGCATCAGCGTGCCGTCCTGGCCGGCAAGGCGAAGTATGACCCGGTGCTGGACGAACACGGCCGCCGGCGTTACGATTCGAAGGGCCGCCCCATGCGGGAGAACAGGTTACCCAAGATGGAAGACACCGAGTTTATCCACATGCGTCCCCACGGTCTTACCTCGAAGGACGTCGACACGGACCCCAAGAGGAACCGCGTCACGAAACAGTGCTTCTGGCTGAACAAGCGCTTCCTCCAGACAATCCTATTGGCGAACGACCCGCGTTGACAAGATTCCGTCTTGGCCTCCAGTTTCTCCCATTCTTGGACCTGTTTCTTGTGGCGAGCGCCGCCATGTACCACGATGGCCGACGATTGGTGGATCGCGTGCGGACCCGCGGCGGCGAAGATCTGGCTCTGCACGGAATGCTTCGAGAGCGAGGAGCTTTGCAAGTGTCCAAGACTACCGGTCTACCATCCGTAATGACCGTCATCGCGTCCCCGCAGCCATCCTCCGCAGGTCCCGGTTCTCTAGCACGCCCTCCCGCCTCCCGTCCACGGCGGCCTGCACCATCGCCGCGCCCAACTCCCGCGTCCGCACCGAGAACCCCCGAAACGGCCGGTAGAGGAACTCGAGCGGCCGCAGCACGGCCTCCGTCCGGTACCGGGACAGTTCGCCGGGCCCGCCCATGATGAGCGCGGGCCGGTACGCGACCACGCCGCCCAGGCCCACCGAGCCCAGGTCGCGCTCCGTCTCGCCCTTGATGCGCGCCCACATCCACCGGCCGTCGACGTGGGTGCCGGCGCCGCTCAGGAAATGGAACACGCCACGCCGACTGCCGCGGGCGAGCCCGCGCGCG
>CAYVGY010000033.1:0-494 GCA_964451065.1 uncultured Halobacteriales archaeon | reverse complement strand
CGCGGGCTCGAGAGCGGGGATGATTCCCTCCTGCCGGGCGAGCACGCGCGCGGCCGCCAACGTGTACGCGTACGTGATGCGCCGGTACTCGGCCTCGTCCTTGACGTCGCTCTGGCTCACGCCGAGGAGCCAAAACAGGGCGTCGACGTCGTCGAAAACCGTCGCAATCTTGGCGTAGTCGAGGAAATCGTCGTGCTCGACCACGGTGAGCTTGGGGTGGACCCGGGCCAGGGGTCGGCGGGTGACGGCGGTGACGCGGGCGACGCGGTCGTCCTCGAGGCAGACCTTGAGCGTGCCCTGGCCGGCGAAGCCGGTGGCGCCAAAGAGGAGGACGCGGAGGCCTGGCGTGGACACGGCGCTGGAAAAGCGGGCGGGCTATTTGCGTGCTGGCAACCGTGGGTGCCACAAGACGGAAGGCTGCGGTCAGCCAACGCAAATCGTGGGCAAGCCGGCATTCGTGAAGTTCAGGACACGCCGGGAAACGCAACGCAAGA
>CAYVGY010000032.1:11920-21895 GCA_964451065.1 uncultured Halobacteriales archaeon | reverse complement strand
CTGTTGAAGACGCGCCTTCGGCGGCACGCCATCCACTACGCGGCCGTCCTTCGCGCCGTCTCCCGCTGAGAGCCTCATTCCGTCGAAAGTCTCGCCACAAAGTATTTCGAGACCCCCCCCTTCGACCGGGCAACTTGGCGGAACTTGGCGTCCGCCCCGGTGGGGCAGAGGGGGAAATCGCGCCGCGGCCAGCCGCCAGGCCGCCCCTTTGGCGCCGCGTGCCGAAGCGATACTGGATCGCGGTCCCGCTCTACTTGGCCCTTAGTGCGGTCTTCGTCCACGACTGGGATGGCTATGTCTTCGAACGGACCACCCGCGACTTCTGGGCCGGCGAGAGCCCCTACGACGTCGCGCAGCGGGCCCCCTACTACACGTTCCTGAACCCGGATGATGAGTACCCCCAATGGTACGCGTACCCGCCCCTGCCGCTCCTGGGCATGAGCGTCACGTTCACGCCGGCCATCTACCAGGACCTGCCGGCCTACGCCGAGCGGCTTCTCCTCAAACTTCCCATGACGCTCGGCCTGGTCGCATTGGCGGTCGTCGCCGGCGCGTGGGCGTCGCACCTCGGAAAGGACGAACGAACGCGTGGCCGCGTCGAACGCCTGATGCTCTTCAACCCGTTCCTGATCATCATCGGCCCGGTCTGGGGGATGACCGACCCCGGACTCATGGCGCTCTTCCTTTTCGGCCTCCTCCGCTTCGAACAAGGCCGAACGTCGGAGGCCGGCGTCTTCTTCGCGCTCAGTTCTCTCGTGAAACTTTTCCCGGTGTTCCTAGCCCTTCCCCTCGTCGCCTACTATGTCCACCACCGTGGCTGGCGGCCGATCGCGCGCACGCTAGCCGTTTCCGCCACGGTTTGGACGGCCGCCTGCCTGCCGTTCCTCCTCTCCAACTCCGGCGCCTTCTGGGAACAAATCTTGGCGACCCACCTCCGCCGCCAGGCCCAAGGCCTCACCATCTGGCTCATCGAACCCTTCTCCACGTGGGACCCCGACATCGTGGCCCTCCTGAGCCTCGGCCTCCTGGCGACGTCGCTGCTGGTTCTCGGAATCTTGGCTCCGCACATGCGCGGCCCGAGAACGCCTCTGACCCTCACGTTCCTGGCGGCCGCCGCCGTCTTGCTCTGGAACCGCGTGGTCAATGAACAGTACCTTGTCCTCGCCGTGGCCCCGTTACTGCTCCTCCTGGGGCTCGGGGAGTTCCGTGGATGGGCCGCCCGCATTGGCGTCCACGCCGTCCCGTCCACGTTCGCCGTCCTCACCATGATCCAGGGATTCCACCTCGTCACGTTCTTCCCCCCCGACATCGCCGGCCCCCTCTTCGGCCGACCCACCGACGCCGTGGCCAACGACATCCGGGGATGGCTCGAATGGGGATTCCGATTCGACCACGACTACGTCCTCTATGGCGCGCTCCTTGCGCTCGTGGGCGGACTGGTCCTGGTCCTCCGGGACACCGTGGACCTGGGCGAACTGAAGAACCAATCCTTCCTGCCCCGCCCGTTGCGCCGCGACGGCAAGACCGCGATGGCCTTCAACGCGTGCGGTTGCGTCGCCCTCGTCCTCCTGGGGTCGCTTCCCCTCGTGAGTCCCGCCGCGCTTGGCGAGCGCCAAGAATTCGAAGCCCCCGACCTCCCGGACCGGCCCCTCGTGGGCGCCTTCTACTACTTGTGGTGGAACAACCCCGCCCACGACCCAGAACTCGACGTCCCCTACGGCAACTGGGCCGACGGGGCGAGCCAATTCCCCGAACTCGGCTACTACACCCAGACCCGAGGCGTGGCGCGCGAGCACGTCCGGATGATGCGGGAAAACGGCATCGACGTCGCCATCGTCAGTTTCCATTCGCCCGAGGTCGCCCGGTTCCGCGTCTTCCAGGAAGAAGCCCTGCGCGGCGGCCTCCTGGTGGCTCCCCTCATCGAACTCAACGAACTCTACGACCAAGTCCAAAACAAGCCGCACAACGAGACCGGCCACCCCGTCTGGCATGCGGCGTACCGACTCACCGACGCCACGCGGCACGAGTTCGTCGACTTCGTGTCCAGGGTCGAACCCGTGCTGCGAGCGCCCAACGCGTACAAGGTCGACGGCCGCCCCGTGATCTACTTCTACGATTCCTATGTCTCCGCGGTCGGATTCCACCCCGACGAGCAACGCGCGCTGGCCGGCGCCCTCCTGCGCGAGTACGGGATCGGCGAACTGCGTGCGGGCTTTGGGAACCCGGCCCTCGAACCTACGATAACGAGCCTTCTCCGGCACTATCCCACGGCCAGTAACGCGTGGCCGGCCGACGACCTCGCGGCCTACTACCTGCAACGTTTCGACGCCGAGACGGTGCGCGGGATCTTTTCGACGACGCTTTGGTGCGGCTCCGTGGCCGAGCCCCTCGCGGTCGAACCCATCACGGTCGACGCGGTCGTTGCCCATTATCGTGAGGCCCGCTACCCTGACCTCAACGAGAATTGCAACGGCCATGGAGGCCGAAAGTACGTGACGGAGACCGAAGCCCAAGACGCGAGCTTCGTCCCCGAAGTCCCGCTCTTCCACCAACCGACGCCCCCCGACATGAAGGCGTTCTATTTCTCGCCTATCGACCCCGAGACCGGCCACGTCTTCAACGCGACCCGAGCGGCCGATGGTCGGCTTCTCCACCAGAACGCCCTTTGGCGGTCCGCGCACGTGCGCCTCCACGAGGACTTCTGGGCGCAGGCCCGCGCCGAGCTCGAGGAACGTCTCGGCCCGCTCTTCCTGGTAAGCGGCGAGTCCTTCGACCAGAAGGCCGGCTTCGAAGCGGGCACCGCCAAGTCCCTCACGAACCTAGACATCTTCGATGGCGCATTCATCTACAGCCCCTCCTTCACGTGGGGCGTCCAGCCCCGCGACGAGATGTGGGAAAATTACGAAGCGATCTTCGACCTGTGGACGTACCGCAACCTCTGGATGACGTCGTTCGCGAACGCCCGCGACCGGTACAGCGCCTTCGGCATCGCGCCGGCCTACCGCGATATCGAGAAGCGGGGCGACGTGACCGGCTTCGAGATCCCGGCCCGCAGCCCCTCCGGCGACTTCACGTACGAACTCAGCTGGGAGAGCGCGCTCCAAGCTCCGCCGTCGTTGGTCGTTGTCGCCACCTTCAACGAGTTCTTTGAAGGCAGCGGCATCGAACCCAGCCGCGAATACGGCGACCAGTTCCTCAACCAGACCGCCTATTTCCGGGAGCGGCTCGCGGCCGTCCCCACTCCCGACTACCGCATCGTCGTCGTGGCCCACGAACGAGCCAGCCGCCTCAACCCGTTCTACTCGGAAATGGACAACCCCCATTATTGGGGCCTCTCCTTGGTGGCTAACGCCGCCCGCCTCTTCGGCGGATCCTCCATCGAGGCCATCGATTCGTGGGCCCCCGACATCCGGCCGCGCGAAGTCCTTCCCGACCTCGTCCTCGTCGATGGCGGCCGCGACGACTACCCCATCTCCGCCGCCGTGCGCGAACAGCTCTCCGCTTGGCGCAACGAGAGCATCCCCATCATCGTGATCGGCCGCGAAGTGGCTCCCGAACTGCGAGGGCTAATCCCGGAGACCTGCCGGGCCGGCTCGACGCCGCCCCTGGGGCTCTCGGTGCCGGGCGAGGAGTTCCAATCCACGGACCCTGGAAACGCGTCCCACGACGACCACCTCAACCTAGGGCCGGCGCCGGACGTCGTTTATGGGACCGACGATGCCCCCGGCCGACTGTTCCTCGACCGGGCCGGCAAGGGCGATCCAATCCCAATCGGCGCCCGCTGCAACGACCCGGTCCCCATCGCGTTCGTCAACGTCAAGCCCTGGCTGCCCGTGGACCAGGCCAGCCGAGCACGGGAATGGGTCCAGCCCAGCTGCCTGGAAGTCGTCGTAGCCACCTTTTTCCCCGAGCTCGCGCCCGGGGCGCCCCCGGAGTGCGTCGCGTCGTACGCGGCAGACGCCTAGGCGAGTCCAGGCGGCCGTGCCGCCGGCCAGGCGCCTTCAGCCAGGCGGGCCTCGCCGGAGCGCGTGGGGTGGAAGAAATCCACGGGGGAGATGTCGTCGACGTGGAAGCCGGGCCAGTCGGTCCCTCGCGAAAAAAGGAAGCCGTGGCGGTCGGCCTCTTGCCGGAGCGCTTCGTTGAACGCGTGTAGGCGCTCGCGGGCCTCCTCGGCCTCGAAGAGGTTGACGGTGCCGGGGTTGAGCCCGCGGCAGTAGTCGACGCCGGACCAGAATTCGACGGCGGCAGGGACGGTGGCGGCCACCCGCCAGAATCTCTCGAGGTCCGGGATGGCGTACACCACCACGTGCGCGCCGGGGTGGGCCGCCCGCACCGCGTCGAAGCCCCGCGCGGCGGCGGCCTGGAAGTCGGGCAGCGGGAGCGCGGGCGCCAGGCATAGGTCGTTGATGCCGAGGAGGATGAGGACTTCGTCAGCGCCGGCGGGGTGTTCGCCGACCTGGCGGACGAGGTCGTTCATTTGCGCGCCCGACAACGCCGCGTTGACTCCCTCCGCTCCGGATCGAATCCCGAGGATCCGGGACAAGACGCTTTGGACTTCGGGCGACGTGCCGGTGGCCCAACTGTCCTGGGGTTGGTCGCCCAGGAGGGGGTCGGCGGCGCGCGTGAAGCTGTCGCCGTAGGCGACGAGAAGGAACGGTCCGGGGTCGGAGGGCGCGGACGCGTCCCCGAGGCTGTCCATGCAACCGCTGAGCGCCAGGAGCCCAACGAGTGCGAGCGCTGCGCGCGGAGGACGCATCGCCTCGACCTTGGGCCGGACGCGGGATGGCCTTTGCGAGCCCGGGCGCGGCGGGTTTGGTGATGTATCGGCAACCGGGCCGCCGGTGCAGACCGCCCGCAGGGGGAGCGAGGCCTTGGGGCCCTCGAACCGGCTCCGAAATCCCTACGCGGGCGCCACTTGTGGGCATCCTCGATGCGTTTGATTATTCGTCCAGGAATCTTGGCGTCAAGAACCCTTTAGTGGTCGCTCGTCCCATCCTAGGCTTGTGACCGGACCACGGACAATCCGTGTTCTTCGCCCGATGCGGGCCTGGCTCCGATGTAGCCCGACCCGCGGTCCGGCCTTGTTGAGCGCGCCGCGACCCTCTCCCGCGCGTTCCTCTCCCCCCGCATTTTCATCCAACGGTGAAAACCATGGCCCAAAACCCAACCGAACAATCCAACCCGCTTCGCGTCCTCATCGAGCACGAGCAGAACGAACTCGCCCTCCTACAGAGGTGGTTGCCCTGAACTTTGGTTCAGAACCGCTCGACTCGGATTGGCCCGGGGCGCCGCACCCAGTCACGGTGAAGAGGCTCCTCGTGCGCCAAGCCGCGTTCGCGGAACTCCTTCAGCCTTGACCGGACGCCACGCATATCTCCCGCCGCAGCGGGGGTCCCGGCGCGTCCGCGCGTGGCGCGAAAACCGCGAATTTACGGGCAAAACCAATCTTTTTTATCCTGGTGGGGTTTCCCCGCGCCCGGTGAAATCGTGGCCAAGAGCCTCACCTTTAACCAATTTGTAGATGCCGTAGCCCAACGGACCAAGACGAGCCGGAAGGAAGCCAAGACCTGGGTGGAGCACACGTTCGAAACCATCAAGACGAACATCCCCAAGGGCGTCAAGATCCCGGGCTTCGGCAAGTTCCAGGTCCGCCAGCTCAAGGCGCGCATGGGCCGCAACCCCGCCACGGGCCAGGCCATCAAGATTCCGGCCCGCAGCAAGGTCGCGTTCAGCCCCGCGAAGGAGCTCAAGGAGAAGTTCAACAAGCGCGGCAAGTAAGCCGGACCGGCTTCCCTCTCATCCCGGGCGCGCCAAGCGGCGCGCCTTGTTCACCTTCTTTGGGGTTCCGCCAATCCCGGAGCCTTGGACTCAAGCCGTGGCGGCAGAGTCGATGGGTTCCAAGCGGCCGTCCCGCAGCGACAGGACGCGGCGGCACCAGCCGACGAGACGCGGATCGTGCGAGACTGCGACCACGGCGGAGCCTTCCTGGGACGCACGGTCGAGCAGGGCCATCACGCTGGCAGCGGACCTCGCGTCGAGCTCACCGGTCGGCTCGTCCGCCAAGACAATTCTAGGTCGATTGACCAAGGCACGCGCGAAGGCCACGCGTCGGCGCTCGCCGCCGCTCAGCGTCGGCGTCCGATGGTCCCGCCGGGCTTCGAGCCCCGCGGCCCCAAGCAGGTCCCGGCTGCGCGCCTGTGCCTCCTCCATCGAGGAGCCGGCGGCCAGGGCTGGAAGCATCGCATTCTCTTCCGCAGTAAGGGAGGGGACCAGATGGAGGTCTTGGAAGGCGAAGCCGATCTCCGACAGGCGCCATTGCGAACGTTGGTCCTCACGCGCAGTCTTCACGTCGCGACCCTCGAATTGGTACACGCCCTCGAACCGGTCGTCGATGAGCCCCAGGACGGCCAGGAGCGTCGACTTGCCAACGCCCGACGGGCCGGTGACAGCAATCCTGTCGCCGCCCTGGACCTCCAGATCGATGCCGCGGAGGACTTCGAGCGGTTGGCCGTGGTGCAGGAAAGTCCGGCGCACTCCCTCCAGGCGGCAAAGGGCCCCCATGCTCGACTCGCTCATCGCGGCGCCGGTCGATAAACCCATATGGAGTGTGCCGACTACGCGTGGGCGTGGCGGTCCGCCTCCTCGTGCGGGCGCATCTGAGGAGCCGCTGGAAACGCTACACCCTTGTGGCGGCCAGCTTCGGCCTCGGTCTGTTCGCGTTCTTCCTCGTCGTCATGGTCACCCAAGGCGCCCAGGAAGCCATCGTCCAACCCATCGAGGCCACCCTCACCGGCGATGTCCGCGTCACGAACGGGACGAAGGAACTAGGCGCCGGCGCCGTCCTCCCAGACTTCCGGCCGCTCCAGGCCCGCCTCGAGGAATCCACCGGGGCATCGGTGACGCCAAGGCTCGAATCCAGCTACATCACGATCCAGGGGACCGCCTACGCCAATTGGAGCGCCGGCCTGCTTCTGGGAATCGATCCGATGCGCTCTGAGGAACGGGAGGCAATTTCGCCGTACATGGTCTGGGGTCGACCGCTCGAGGGCGACCTCGTGTTCCATCCGACGACGCACAAAGGCTACGCGCCGCTCCTGCTGGGCGAACCGGCGGTGGAGCGCTTGAACCTCACACTGAACGCGTCCGGGGAAGCCCTCTTCGACCAAATCCTCATCTTGACGAGTGGTCGAACCATTGGCGAAGGGAACGTGCCGTTCCTGCTCCGGATGGATTGCGTCGTCGTGGGTGTGTTCAAGACGGGCCTCGAACCGCTCGACAAGTTCACGGCGTACATGCCCCTGGCGTCGGCGCGGACGCTCGCCGGCTTCAACGAAGGCGACCCCGTCGCGAACGCCCTCGTCCTGCGGGGAACGGGCGTGGACGTCGACGCGGTGCGCGCAGAATTGCGCGACGCGCCGGAGCTCCACGCCATCTCCTCGGAAGAGTTCAGCTTCGGCTACATGGGAAGCGTCCTCGTCATCCTCTACGCGGCGGCCACCATCGGCCTTGCGCTCTTCCTCACCGTCCTCTTTGTCTGGCTGCTTCACGAGACCGCCGTGCTCGTCCGGATGGACCAGACTGTGCTCGCATCGCTACGCGCCGTCGGCGTCCCCGCCCGTCAGATCGCCCTCAGCTACTCCAGCCTCACCGCCCTCGCCGTCGCCGGAGGCGCCCTCGCGGCGCTCCTCATCACACTCGTCCTCGGGTGGACCGCGCCCCCCATCCGGTGGGAACTCGAAGGCATCTCGGCCCGAATTCCATGGCGCGTCCACGGCGTCGCGCTGTCGCTCGTGACAGGCGTGGCCGTCCTGGCGTCGCTCTTCGGCGCCTGGGCTGCGGCGCGCCGCGTCCAGCAACTCAACATCTTGGAAGGGCTTCGGGAGACGTGAGCCTAGGCGCAGGCTGCAATCGACACAAATTCGTGCGTCGAGAGGATGCTCCACGATTCCGAGTCACGGATGAGGATGCCGACCTCGGACTGGGCCGCCCCGTCGAACGAGCCGCCGCCGCAAAGGGCGACGTAATCTCCGGCGTAGACGGACCGCCACGCGGAGGTGATCTCCGTCCATTCGTAGGCTGGAAGGTCCGCGGAGGTGCCGTTGGCGCCGGCCGAGCTGTTCAGCGAGAAGGCGAGGGGTCGCGTCGCCTGGATTTCGAGGCGGTTCCAGTTTGCGCCGGCCCCGGCGGACGAGACGCGCAAGACGTCGTCGTCCTCGTCCAATTCGAACGAGATGGCCGGTCGTGCCTCCTCTTCCTCGTCGCCCAGGTCGGACCGTGCGAAGGAGGCCCCCGCGACGAGCGGGAGGACGGACGAGAAGCCCAGCAGGCCAACGACGGGCGCCGTTCGGAAGTCGCCCGAATACTCGACGAGTTCGAGCGAGAAGTCCGTCTCGATCGTGAGCCCCACCGAGCGCGGGAAGGTGAAGGGCGCGTCCTCGCCGAAGTTCTTGTAGATCTCGTAGAGGTCGCGCCGGTCGAACGAGCGCGTGATCGAGCCCTGCTCGAACACGGGCAGGTACGTGTCGCGGTCGATCCAGAGGGTCGACCGGATCACTTGGAACTCGAGTTCGTCCGACTCCGGCGTCCGCGCGTAGATTTGGACTTCTTGGCCGATCTTGAAGGTGTCGCGGGTGCCGGCGTCGACCTTGCGCGATTCGCGGGCCAGGACCTGGATCACGACGTCGATGCGGAATTCGGAGTCGCCCTCGGCGTCGTCGGGGGACGCATGGAGGGCGTACTCGTCGCCGACGCCCAGCTGCATTCCCCAGATCTTGGTGAGGAATTCAATGGCTTCCTCGTCGGCCGGGTCGAGGTCTTCGACGGTCTCCTCCTCGTACGCCTTGCGCTCGTCCACGAGCGGGTGCTCGACGTCTTCGGGCCGCCAGTCCTCGCCGCGCGGGTGGTCGGGGTCCCAGGACGTGAAGTCGCCGTCGGCGTAGAGGGAGGCCGCGGAGCCCACTTTCTCCAGTTGCCGGGAGTGGTCGAAGAAAAGCTTCACCGTAAAGTTGAGCCAGGCCGCGAGGGAGCCTTCTGCGCCCATGTTCACGCGTTCGTCGTCGTCGCGAAGGACGGCGTCGACGAAGGCGCTGGTGTCGAAGGACGTCTCGGCATCGAGGGTCAGCGTGGGGGCGCCATCGCCGGCGCTGCTCCGGAGGGTGATGTCGCCGTCGAGGCCGGCCTCCCAATCGGCTTCCACCCGCTCGACTTCGCCGCCTTCCTCTTCGTTCATCTCGAAGTCGCGGGCGTTAAACTCGACCGAGGATGAACCGTCCAGGTTGTAACGGGCGACGCCGTCGCGGCTGGACGACAGCGGGACGGGGGCACCGGCCACCTTGAGCCAGTCCGCCCGCAGGCCTTCCCGGGCGGCCAAGACCTGATCGCCTTTCTTGACAACCAAGCCGCTGGTGAGGTTCACGTTGGAAATCTTGACCGTGTCGCCGGCCTTGATTCGGCTCGACGCTGCGTGGCGGGAGAGAGGTTCCGTGCGTTCTTCGCCGTCTTCGTACGTGTAGGTGACGGTCACGTCGCCGGCCTCCGCTGCGTCGCCCTTGTGATGGTACTCGAACCACGTGTGGAAGACGTCCTCGAGGCGGTCGGAATCGGTGGTCTCGTCGTTGACGAGAATCTCCACTTTCTTCACGATGGGATCCGGGTCCTGTTTCTTCTCGGGCTTCTCGTCGGCGAAAATGCACCCGGCGAAGGTAGCGGAGGTCAACGCGGCGATGGCTAGCACTGGAAAGATTCGAGACATGGCGGTGTTCCCTCTGGTCCGGCCTGGCGCCATTGACCCCCCCGACCTATAAAAGTCGATTGGGGGGAAATTCGAATTGAACTCGTCTGGCCCGGGGGCTTAAAACAGGGTGCCAGCGCGCCACGCGAACCAGACCAGGAACAGGCCGGCTCCGACGAAGAAGAGGGCGCTCAGCGTCTCCACTTTCTTGGCGTTTCGCCGAATCCAGGCCGCGACGCCCTCCC
>CAYVGY010000032.1:5581-11910 GCA_964451065.1 uncultured Halobacteriales archaeon | reverse complement strand
CGCCGGCCACAACGACGGTGAGGACGGCCATGAGGACAGCGGCCGTCACGGCCCAGAGGAGGATGATGCCGAGCCCGGCGGTGGGCCCGGCCGAGATGGCGAGGCCCACGAGGCTCAAGAGGACGGGGGCGGTGCATCCCGCGGAGCCTGCGCCGTAGCCCATGCCGTAGAGGAAGTAGCTCCACCGTCCGCGCTGCGTGGGCTGGGGGCTGTCGAGCGCCGCGAGCGGGCTGAAGAACCGTTGAAGCAGGGTGCTGTAGGGCCGGACCAGAAGGAGCAGGCCGACGAAGATGAAGAGGGCGCCGATGAGCGGGCCGATCCAAGGGATGTAAGGGCCAATCGCTTCCCCGGCCGCGTAGGCGATGGCGCCGATGCCGAGAAAGACGACGAGGAGGCCCAAGGCGGCGAGGAGGCCGAGCTGGGCGGCGCGGGCCAGCCGTCCGCCTTCGGCGTCGGAGGGGAACCGGACCGTGTGCGCCACGTAGCCGGGCAGGAGGCCCACGGCGCAGGGGGAGAAGAAGGAGGCGACGGCCGCAACGACGGCGAGGCCCCACAGGGAGTACCGCGCGAAGTCGACGGGGGCGCGCTGCAAGGCCACGGCCTGCGTGATGATGGGTTCGAGCTCGTCCGCGTCGGCGAGGCCGCTGCGGTGGAACACGACCTCGCCTTGGCCGTCCACGATGACGAGCGTGGGAAACGCGATGACGCTGTACTTTTCGACGCCTCGGTCGTCGTCGGCGGCGACGGTCCAGTTGATTCCGTGGTCTTCCTGGTAGGCCCGCAGGACGCCAACGTCGTTGGGGCAGCAGCCGCCGATGCTGACGAACGTGACGTCCTCGGGCGACCATTGGGGGCGGAGTTCCTTGAGTTCCTTCTCGAGGATGATGCACGATTCGCAGTAGACGTTGAAGAAGTCGAGGACGACGACGCGACCCGTGTGGTCCGACAGTCGGAACCGGTCATGGTCGGTGGTGGTGAGTTCCAGGTCGGGCGTGTTCTCCTCCCGCGGCTGGAAGGCATAAACGGCCGCGACGGCGACGCCGACCCCCAGCATCAAAAGGAGGCTCCAAGCGGCGGGATGGAGCTTCATCGGCGCCTCTGCCAAGCCAGCGCAGCCAGCGCCAACGCCGCGGCGAGGGCTCCAACGGCGGCCGACGGAGCATCATGGGCCTGCGCCGGGAGGTCGTAGAAGTAGTAGCGGCCGGCGCCGTCGGGGAGATCTGCGGGCGTCTCCGGCCAATTCTCCAACGGGCTTTCCTCCGGCGGAGACCCGGATTCGTCCGTCTGAAGGATGACGGCCACGCCCACTTGGGTGACGTGGTCGAAGAACGCGGCGCTCCAGTCGTTGGTCGCGCGGTAGAGGGTCTGGCCCTCGGAGCCATTGGCGTCCGCCATCGCGATGGGGGCCCGGCACGCGTAGGCCTGCACGCGGCAGACGCGAAGGATGACGTTGGCCACCGACGCGTTGGGTCGCAGCTGGACCTCGACATCAACGTCCTCCCCCCTCGCGGGCTCCCGGGGTGTCCAGGATACCCCGACGACGTTTGGCGAATGGTTGGTGGGAGGCCAGGGGGAAGGCTCCGCACCGGTGGAGGCGGGGACCAGGAGGGCCGCGGTAAGGAACGCCAGCAGGAGGAAACGTCGCACGACGGCGAAGGATGAGCAGAGCGACTTCAAAACGGCTTCGTCGCACGGCCGATTACCGGCCCGTAATCGTGGACGCTACATGGGGCCGGTGCCGTTGCCGGGGGTGGCATCGGTGGGGCGGAACTGCTCCGCCGCCTCGCCGAACACGACGTTTTCCCACCAGAAGTTCATGAGGGTGTCCTTGGGCGGCTCGACGGGGCCGGTAATCGAGTACGTCGTGCCCACGAGGCGGCCCGAGACGTCGATCGTGTACTCGCCGACCTCGTGCAAGCCAAAGACGGGTCGGAGGGTTCGCATCGGCTGGGGGAAGTTCTCGCTCGTGACGCGCGCGACCTCGGTGCCGGCCGGGTTCTTGAAGCTGAAGACGATGGACGTTGGGGCCAGCGACGGCGAGGCGGCGAGGGCAATCGTGAAGTTCGCGACGGAACCGCGGTACGCGTTGTCGAACTTGAAGGATTGCGCGTAGCCGCTCTCGGTGACGGCGCTCGACTCGCCGAAATCGACCGACGTGCCGTTGGCGGGCGGCATCTGGGTCGGCTTGAGAACCAGGTGGACCTCGTCGTCCCCTGCCTTGGCGTACCCCTCGGAGGGCGTCTTGGGGTCGTACGGCTTCGTCATGGCTTCATCTTGGTAGATGCCGTGCGTCGCCTCGTCGCGGACGCCGGTCTTGATGACCATGTAGTGCGCCGCCCAACTCTCATTCTGGCTGAAAGGGTCCAAGTAGGGGACGCCGTCGATGAAGATGCGGGCCTTGCCCCAGGCGGCGGTCTCCACGGAGACCTTGGGGATGCTCGTGTCGCCGACGCCGGTGTCGCCGTGCTCGTCGAGCCCGCGCGCGATGCCGCCGTCCTGGAACGGCTTTCCGGGTTGTTCGGCGTACTCATCGAAGACGATGACCCACAACTTGTTCGTTCCTTCGATGGTTCCGACGACGGTGGCGACGCCCGTGTTCGCGGCGTCGTTGGCCTGAAGGTGGATCGCGCCCACGAACTTCTGGACGCCGCGGCCGTCGTAGGCGAAATCGACGGTGAAGTAGCCGTCGGTGGCGGCGGCTTCGTAGTCGTTGGCCTTCTCGTCCTCCACGCAGCCGGCGAGGGCGACGACGAAGAGGATCGGGGACATGAAGGCGCGCGCAGCGGGGTGCATGAAGTGCCTCGGGCTGGCCGAAGTCGGGCCCTATGTAAATCTTTACCGGCGAGGTCGCCTAACGAGAGGCGCCGGCGCGCACCAGTGACGCCAGATAGGGCTTGATCGGGGTGCGTCGGTCGATGCGGGGGACGAGGGCACTCCCGATGACGACGCCGTCGGCTCCGAGCCGCCGCAGCGACGCGACGTGGTCGGGCTTCGACACGCCGAAACCGACGCAGAGCGGCGCGCGAGGCCCGGCCGAGCGGGCCAGTCGCAGGAGCCGGATGGTTTCGGGCGCGATGGCGGTTCGCGCGCCGGTCGTGCCGTACACGGCCACCAAATAGAGGAAGCTGCTGCGGGCGTGGGCGATGCGGCGCAGGCGGTCCGCCCGCGTCGCCGGGCTCACGAAATCCACGAGACCCATGCCGCGGCGCGCCAAGGCGGCGCGAAGCGGGCCAGATTCTTCGAAGGGAACGTCGGGGACGATGGCGGCGTCGATTCCGGCCTCGGACCATGAGCGTGCGGCGGAGTCGTAGCCGGGCGCGTACAACAGGTTGGCGTATGTCATGCCGGCGATGGGCGTCTCGAACCCGTCTTGGCGAAGCTCCTTCACGAACGCGAGCGACTTGCGGACGGTGGCGCCCCGCTGGAGGGCCTGATGGATGGCGGCCTGGAGCGTGGGGCCGTCCGCCACGGGGTCGCTGAAGGGGATGCCGAGTTCGATGGCGGTGGCGCCGGCCTCCTGGGCTTCCCAAAGGAGGTCGCGCAAGCGTGGGAAGGAGGGATAGCCGGCGACGAAGTAGGGGATGAGCGCGGTGCGTCGGGCCTTCTTGGCGGTGGCGAACGCGGCGGCGAAGCGTTGCCGACCGTTCACAGCTTCACCCCAAGGTGGCTTGCCACCGTGTGGACGTCCTTGTCTCCGCGGCCGCTCAAAGTCACGACGATGTTGGCCTTGGAAGAATGTTTGGGCGCCTCGCGGATCGCGTACGCGACGGCGTGAGCCGACTCGAGCGCGGGAAGGATGCCTTCCGTCTTGGCGAGGGCTTGGAACGCGGCCAGGGCTTCTTGGTCGCTGGCCGTCGTGTACGTGACACGTTTGGCATCCTTCCAGAACGAGTGTTCGGGGCCCACGCCGGGATAGTCGAGGCCGGCGCTCACGCTGTGCGTCTCTTCGATCTGGCCTTCGCGGTCGTAGAGGAGGTACGTGAGGGCGCCGTGGAGGACGCCGGGTTTGCCCTTGGTGAGGGTGGCGCTGTGCCTGGCGCCGGTGCCGCCGGCCTCGACGCCGACGAGGCGGGTGCCCTTCGCCCCCACCCAGGGCGCGAAGGTCCCGGCCGCGTTGCTGCCGCCTCCCACGCAAGCGACCAGCATCGTGGGCGTGAAACCGGCTCGTCGCGCCTGGGCCTTGATCTCGCGCCCGATCACGGATTGGAAATCGCGGACGATGCGCGGGTAGGGATGCGGCCCGACGACGCTGCCGAGGCAGTAGTACGTGGATCGGACGTTGGCGACCCAGTCGCGCAACGCGTCGTTGATGGCGTCTTTGAGGGTCTTACTCCCGGATTCGACAGGTCGAAGTTTGGCGCCGAGCAGCTCCATGCGGAATACGTTGAGCTTTTGGCGCTCCATGTCGACGCGGCCCATGTAGACCTCGACGGGGAGCCCAAGGACGGCGCCGGCCATGGCCGTGGCCACGCCGTGTTGGCCGGCCCCAGTCTCCGCGATGAGGCGCGTCTTCTTCATACGCTGAGCGAGCAGGGCTTGACCCATCACGTTGTTGAACTTGTGGGCGCCGCCGTGGATGAGGTCTTCTCGCTTGAGCCAGATCTGGGCGCCTTTGAGTTTCTGGCTGAGGCGCTTGCAGTGGTAGAGCGGGCTGGGTCGGCCGCCGTACGTCGTGAAGTAGTGGCGAAGGATCTTCCTGAACGATGGATCCGCGCGGGCGGAGGCGTAGGCGGCCTCGAGCTCGCGAAGCGGTTCCATGAGCGTCTCGGCCACAAACTGGCCGCCGTAGGGTCCGTAGTAGCCAATCCTACTCAAGTACGAACCTTCTCCTTGTCTTGATACGCCCGAAAGGCTCTGGCCATCAGGATATCCACGATGGTCTTGATTTCCATCGCGTAGTCGGATGCAAGGTCGGCTTCCTTCTTGGTGAAGACTCGGCTAACTCCTAGTTGCTCATCACCGTAGAAAGCCAATTGGCGCCAATTCGTAAGGTAGTCGTATGCGACCAATAGCCTCGCGATCTGGTAGTCAGAGATTTCGAAGCCGTTTAGCGTCGATCGAATAGCGAGAACCCCCTTTTGCAGGTCATGGCTCTTCGGGTAGGCTTGACCCACCAAACCAAAAACAGCCTTAACGAATAGCTCCGCGGCTTCCTGCATCCGTCTTATTGCTAGATCATGTCCCGCCAATTTCTTGTGACTCTCGCCTTCGCGGAAGGTGTCGTGGGCCTTGCCGATGAGGCCTTGAATCCTCATCCACTCACCACCGTACGGCGCGGGAAACGTCATCCGCCCACCAACTCGGTCACGGTGGTCTTGCCTTCGAGGAGGCTGGTGCCGACAAGGACGGCCGCCGCGACGTCCGCCACGCGTTGCACGTCGGCGCGGGACCCGAAGCCGCTCAAGGAGACGAGGGGCCGGTCGAGGTCGAGGCCCTTCGTGAACTCGGTGGTTCGACCGATGTCGAGTTGGAAGCTGCGCAGGTCCCGGTTGTTGACGCCCACGAGGTCCGCTTCGGTGGTCAAGGCCAGCTCGACTTCGGCGCGGTCCGCGCATTCGATGAGGACTTCGCGTTCGGCGAGGTGGGCGTATTCGGTGAGGACTTGGAGGCGGGACTTGGGGAGGATGGCGGCGATGAGGAGGATGGCGCTGGCGCCGTGCGTGGCGGCGCAGTCGATCTGTTTCTCGTCGAGGATGAAATCCTTCATGAGGACCGGCGCCTTGGTGGCCACGGCCTGCTTGAGGAGGGCGAGGGAACCGTTGAAGTGCTTGGGTTCGGTGAGGGCGCTTAAACCCACAGCACCGTCGGCGAGGAACCTGCGCATCAAGGCCTCGTAGCCGCCCTCGACGAGTTTGCCGCGGGTGGGCGCCGCCGGCTTCATTTCGGCGATGAGGGCGGGGTTCCCGGGGCGCGCGCGGGCCTCAATGGCTTGGCGGAGGCTGGGGGCGGGCCTCATCTCCTCGGTGCTTCGGTAGTAGCCGCTGCGGATGGTCTCTCGGGCCGTGTCGACGAGTTCCCGCAGAAGGTTCAACGGGCCGTCACCACTCCCGGCGTCTTCGTAGCCGTGACGAACTCATCAAGCTTCGCCAAAGGTGCGCGGGACCGGAGGAGTTCGCCGGCGCGGGCGACGCCCTTCTCGATCGTGGGCGTCCGGCCCGCCACGTAGAGGGCGAGGGCGGCGTTGAACTGGACGGCGCTCGCGCGGGGGCCGGGGATGCCTTGGAGGATCCGCCGAGCCTCCGCGGCGGCCTCCGGTGGCGGCAACGGCCCGTACGCTTCGGGCGCGTGCCGCGGCAAACCGAGGTCGGCCGCGTGGAGCGTGAGGTTCT
>CAYVGY010000032.1:0-5571 GCA_964451065.1 uncultured Halobacteriales archaeon | reverse complement strand
CGAAACGGCCTCAACCAGGTGCTCACCATCGCCATGGCGGGACCCACCGTCGACGCCGCGCGGGCGGGGGCGTACCAGGCCGCGATGCGCGTGGCGCACGACCTCGACGCGGCGCGCTCCACGATCGCGGACCTCGGCCAGGCGCGTCGGTGCCGAAAGGCTCGGTTCGTCGCTACCTTGGGAATGGACGACGAGGGCGTGCTCGAGTCCAAGTCGTTGGAGGACGCGGGCGAGGGGGTCGACCCAGGCCTCGTCGAAGACGCCGAGGACTTGGCCCTTGGCGCCGGCGGGGTTCGTGAGGGGCCCAAGGAGGTTGAAGACGGTCCGGACGCCGAGGGCCTTGCGGGGGCCGGCGGCGTGCCTCATGGCGGGGTGGAAGTTGGGGGCGAAGAGGAAGCCGACGTGGACCGTCTCGACGATCTCGCGGACGCGGTCGGGGAGCACCGCGAGGTTGGTGCCGAGCGCCTCGAGGAGGTCGGCGCTGCCGCAGGGCCGGTTGAAGCTGCGGTTGCCGTGCTTGGCGACGTAGGCGCCGTCGGCGGCGGCCACGAACGCGGCCGTGGTGCCGAGGTTGAACGTCTTGACGGCGGCCCCACCGGTGCTGCAGGTGTCGATCAATCGGCCGGGCACCCTGGGCTGGATTCGGAGCGAGGCAGACCGCATGGCGCGCGCGAACCCTGTAATCTCCTCGACGGTCTCGCCTTTGACGCGAAGCGCGGCGAGGAAGCCGGCGATGAGTTCCGGCGTCGCGGCGCCCGTCATGAGCTCCGTCATGGCCTCCTCGGCCTCCTTCTCGCTGAGGTTGCGGTTCTCGATGAGCGCCTTGAGGGCCTCTTGCAGGTTCAACGGGTACGCCTCCGCGTGCGTTGGACAAAGTTGCGGATCATCCGATGGCCGTCTTGGGTCCCGACGGACTCGGGGTGGAACTGGACGCCCTCGACGGGGAATTCCTCATGCCGGACGCCCATGATCTCGCCGCGGTCCCAGGCCGTGACCAAGAGCGAGGTTGGGAGGGTTTCTTTCTCGGCGATGAGGCTGTGATAGCGGACCGCGAGGACGGGGTTCTTAACGCCGGCGAACACCCCCTTGCCGTCGTGGCGGATGCGGCTGGCCTTCCCGTGGATGACGGCCCGGGCGTGGACGACGCGGCCGCCGTACGCGTTCACGATACCTTGGTGGCCAAGGCAGACGCCGAAGGTGGGGATGGTGGGGCTGAGTTCGCGCAGGACGTCCGTGCAGACCCCGAAGTCTTTCGGGTTCGCGGGGTGGCCGGGGCCGGGGCTGATCACGATGCCTTTCGGTTTCATGCGTTGGATCTTGCGCACGTCGAGTTCGTCGTTGCGGCGCACGTCGACCTTGTCGTATTGGCCGATGTACTGGGCGAGGTTGTACGTGAAGGAGTCGTAGTTGTCGAGGAGGAGGATCATGCGCCGTTCCTCCCGAGGAAGCCGAGGATGCTGTTGGCCTTGTGTTGCGTCTCGGCGAATTCTCTCTCAGGGGTGGAATCCTGCACGATGCCGGCGCCGGCTTGGACGCTCACGCGGTCGTCCTCGGCCACGAGGGTGCGGATGGTGATGGCGCTGTCGAGGCCGCCGTTGAGGCCGAAGTAGCACACGCTGCCCGCGTAAAACCCGCGGGGCTCTTTCTCGAGTTCGTCGATGATCTGCATGGCACGGATCTTGGGGGCGCCGCTCACGGTCCCGGCGGGGAAAATGGAGCGGAAGGCGTCGAACGCGTCCTGGTCGGGCCGAAGCCTGCCCATGACGCGGCTCACCATGTGGTGGACGCTCGAATAGGATTCGATGGTGCGGTAATCAGGGACTTCCACGGTGCCGACGCGGCTCACGCGCCCGACGTCGTTGCGTGCAAGATCGACGAGCATGATGTGCTCGGCGTTCTCTTTGGGGTCCGCCAGGAGGTCTTTGACGAGTCGTCGGTCCTCGGCGGCGTTGGCGCCGAGCGGTCGGGTGCCCGCGATGGGGAAGGTCTCCACGTTTCCGTTCTCGACGCGGACGAGCATCTCGGGGCTGCTTCCGAGGATGCGATGGGTCCCAAAGTCGAGGTCGTACATGTAGGGGCTGGGGTTGCGGACGCGGATGTCGTCGTACAGGCTTCCGAGCTCGCCGCGGTAGGTGGCGTCGAAGCGGCGGCTCAGGACGGTCTGGTAGGTCTCGCCGTCTGTGATGCGGCGCTTCGTGGTCTCCACCATCTGGTCCCATTCGTCGCGGTCGGTGTTGGAGGAGACAGGGCCGATCTCGAGCGGTTCAGGTTTGGGAGGCACGCGGTTGGCGGCGTCGAGGATTTCTTCGGAGCGGTCCTCGTCGAGCGTCACGTAACTGACGGAGCCTTCGAGATGGTTGAAGACCACGGCGTCGGTGTAGAGACCAAGCAGGTAGTGTGGTGGCCGCGGTTTGTGACCAATCGCGTCGAAGTGGCCCACCGCGTCGTACGCGATGGCGCCTACGAGCCCGCCCGGGAAGCCTTCCTTCGACGGGACGGCGTATTGTTTGGTGACCTCGCGGGCCAGCGGGATGGGGTCGTCGCCGCGCTTGTCGCGGAAAAACTCCCGGGGTCCGAAACCGATGATGGAATAACGGGCCAACCGCTTCGGACCTGCGCGGCTCTCGAGGAGGAGGGCATGATCGTGCCGCTGTCGCAGGCGCTCGAACAACTGATTGGGGGCCAGGAAGACCGGCAACGGCACCCGGCGAGGTCGGCGCATGCGGAGGTAGCGATTGGGTTTTGCATTAATTAATACTTTATTGAATTTAGATGTTCATTAATGATACTGTATGACATAGTATAGTAGTACATTAGATAGCAGAAAGATACAATAATGCATTAGTACAGACCAATCCTCCCATCGAAGTTGCAAGGCGCCCGACCATGACAGGAAAATCGCTCAGGCTCCGACGCATCGGCCACGAAGGCCTCTACGTCATCATCCCGCTCGACCACGGCGTGAGCGTCGGGCCGATTGCCGGCCTCGAAAACGTCACCGCCCTCATCAAGGACGTCGACGCGGGGGGCGCCACCGCTGTCCTCGTCCACAAAGGCCTCGTCAAGAACTACGCGGCCGCCCAGGCCGGCTGCGGCCTCCTCCTCCACGTGTCCTCGTCGACCGAGAAGGCCACGGATCCCCACGACAAGCGCATCGTCGCCGACGCGATGGACGCGGTTCGCCTCGGCTGCGACGGACTCTCGGCCCACACCAACCTCGGCAGCCGGACCGAGGAGCGGCAATTCGAGGAATTCGGTCGACTCACCAGCGAAGCAAACGCCCTAGGCTTGCCCGTCCTCTCCATGATGTACCCGCGCGGCCCCTCGATCAAAGACCCATATGTGGAACCCGTCGTGGCCCACGCGGCCCGCCTAGCGGAAGAGCTCGGCGCCGACCTCGTCAAGACCGTGTACACCGGCGACCCGAAGACCTTCCGCAACGTGACGGCGAGCGTCAGCATCCCCGTCCTCGTGGCGGGCGGCGCCAAGATGGAGGGCGACCGCGACGTCCTCGAACTCGTCCACGGCGCCATGCGCGGCGGCGCCTCCGGCGTCTCGATCGGCCGCAACGTGTTCCAGGCCCGATCGCCCAAGCGCATGACGCAAGCCATCGCCCACATCGTCCTCGAAGGCGCCTCGGTCGCCGAGGCCGTCAAGGTCCTCAAGGAAGTGAAAGCGTAACGTGGCCGAGAAGCTCGTCCTGGTCCGGTCCTCCAACCGCGCCCTCCTCTCGAGGGCCCTAGAAACCGGATTCTCCCGCTTCGTCGTGAACGGCCAGGCCAAGGGACTCGGCCGCTTCGAGGCCTACGAGGTCCACGGCGAGGAGCTCCGGCGCAACGGCAAGCGCGTCGGCGCCTGGGTCAAGATCACCGACCGCGCCGACGAGCACCGCGTTCGCGCCCTCAAGGGTAGAGTCGACCTCGTCGTCGTCGAGCCGACCAACTGGAAGGTGATTCCGTTGGAGAACCTCCTGGCCGCGCTGGGCGGCCGGACGAAGCTCCTCGCCGTCGCGCACAACCCCCAAGAGGCGAAGCTCTTCCTCCAAACCCTCGAACGGGGCGTTGACGGCGTCGTCATCCAACCTAAGAACGCCCAAGACCTCGAGCGCTACCGCACCCTCGCGTCCCCCCCACGTCCCAAGCTCAAGCTCCAGACCGCCACCATCACTCGCCTCGAAGCCCTCGGCCTGGGCGAACGCGTCTGCGTCGACACGTGCAGCGTATTCGAGCCCGGCGAAGGATTCCTCGTCGGCAGCGGCAGCCACGGCTTTTTCCTCGTCGCGGCCGAATGCTACGAGACCGAATACGTGGCTGCCCGCCCGTTCCGCGTGAACGCCGGCGCCATCCACTCCTACCTGTGGTCAGGCGACCGGACGAAATACCTCAGCGAGATCCGCGCGGGCGCCACGCTCGAAGCCGTCGCGTCCAGCGGCGAACGCCGTACGGTGGTCGTCGGCCGCGCCAAGATCGAGTCCCGACCTCTCCTCCTCATCGAAGCCCAGGCCGGCCGCCGCACCGCCAACGTCATCCTCCAGAACGCCGAGACCATCCGTCTCGTGCAACCCGGCGGCCGCACCAAAAGCGTGGCCCGCCTCAAGGTCGGCGACGCCGTCCTCTTCCACCCCGAGGCCGGCGCGCGCCACTTCGGAATGAAGATCGAGGAGCGCATCCAAGAACTATGATGGTCGCCACGCTCCTCGAGCCCGACCTGGCGGCCGTCGCGTCCGCCATCCGCCTCTTCGACCGGCACACGGAGGCGTTCGAGGTCCGTTTCGACACCTTCACCCGCCTGCCCGAGCCTGCCGAGATTCGCAAGCTGACCCCCAAGCCCCTCATCGCCACGTGCCGCCGGAAGGCCGATGGCGGCCAGTGGAAAGGCGAGGAGCACGCGCGACTCGCCATCCTCGACCGTGCGGTCGAGGCCGGCTTCGACCACGTGGACCTCGAAGGCCCCACGAACCTCTCGGTCCCTGAGGAGCGGGTTATCCGAAGCTTCCATGACACGCGAAAGACGCCGGAACTCCCCGAACTGCTCCGCCTGGCCCACGACCTATCCCGCCGCGGCGCCCACGCCAAGATCGCCACGCACGTTCGCGGCTTCCGCGACACACTGAACCTCCTCGAGGCCCAGAGACGAACCGCCCAAGCCAACGGCGGGGCGAGCCTCATGGGCATGGGCGACTTCCCCCGCGCCTTGGCCCATGTCGTCGGATGCCGCCTCATCTACGGCGGCGCCCACTCCAACGCACCCGGCCAGCCCGCGCTGCGCGACACCCGCGCCCTCCTAGAACATTGGGGAAGGCCCTCTCCCAGCCCCAACCTCTACCTCGTCCTGGGAAGTCCCATCGCCCACAGTCTCAGCCCAAGAATCCACAACGCCGCGTTCCGCTCCGAAGGCGTCGACGCCGCCTACGCCGGCCTCGAAGTCGCCACTGCCAAGGATCTCGACGCGTTCCTCTCGCGCGCGCAGGCATTAGGGGTGCGCGGGGCCAGCGTGACGGCGCCGCCCAAGGAATGGGCGTACGACCGCGCGGACGCGCGGACGCCCGCGGCCCAACGAGCCCGGAGCACG
>CAYVGY010000031.1:0-23623 GCA_964451065.1 uncultured Halobacteriales archaeon | reverse complement strand
CGGCGAGGGGGACATCGACGGGGGACCGCTGGACGTCGTCGCGCGGTTCTCCGCCTATGGGCCGGGGGAGAACACGTTCCACGTCCCCGGGGTCTCGTGGGTCCGTACGGTCCACGGCGTATCCGGCGTGACGCGCAACGCCACCGACCAAAGCTGCACCTTGGTGCACATCACGGACCCCATGGTCGGGACGCTGGAGCGGCATCCGATGCGGGACTGTCGCGCGCCAAACCTGGCGGGGTACGACCCGGTCACAGACAGGATGCTTGTATGCACGGGGGGCACGGTGGACGAGGCAAGTCTGCAATGGCGCGACGCCGCCACGGGCGAACTCGTCTTTGCGATGAACCTTGCGCGAGACCTGGGGGTGCCGAACGATGACAGCGGTGCCTTCTGGACCTGCATCGGCGTGGCGGTGGATGCGACCCGCCGGGTCGTCGTGGCTCCGTTCCTCAGTACGGTGACATCGTTCGAATACGTCCGTCATCGGCTGGTCGCGTTCGACCTGGATACGGCCGAACTCCGCTGGATCACCCAGGTGCAGATGGTGGCGGCCTCGGATGGTGGCGCCGCGCTGCTCGGCGGCGCCCCGGCTCCGAACGACGAACCGTTGGATGGAGCGGCCCCGAACTTCGTGCCACTCAGCGCCACGTTGACCGACACGGGGATCCTCATCATGGGCTTCTATGTCTGTGATGGGCGGGCACTCTGCCCACGGGTGCAGGAGGTCGCACCGGAACCGCCTTCTGATCCGACTCGGCCGGAGATCCCCCTCACCGTAGGATCAGCCCTTGCGCTTCTAGGCCTCGACGGGCAGACGACCGCGGTCCTTCTGGCGACGCGGGACCCGGACGAATTCGGGGCGGACGCGCCGGCCGAACGGGCTGCCGATTCCTCCATCTTTGCGGCCGCCACCGGCCCAATCGGTTTTCTGCGGTTGGGCGATGAGGTCCTCAAGGTGGAGCCCGGAACGAGGGCCCCGCTGGCCCGGGCGCGCGTGGTGCTGGAGGAGGCGCCGCGTGACAATTTCCTGGCGGTGTTCGGGCCGGTCCTGGGTAAGGAGTCCGTTTACGTCACCATGTATGGTTCCATCGTGGCCTTCGACCTTGAGACGTTGGAACGGACGGGGAGCTGGGAGGGCTCGGGTGGAACCTCTTACCCCTGGGGCGGCCTGACCACAAGAGGAGGTGAATTGCTAGTGGCGAACGTGGCGGACTACGACGGGATTAGCCGGGTGGAACTGGGCGGAACGACGAACGGTGACGTGCGCATCATGCGCCTCGCCCCCCGCACCTTGGACGTGGTGCAGGAGATTCCCGTGCCGGCCCTCGTCGTGCGGATCACCGAGGCGGAAGTTGGTCTTACCGTCGCGGACCCGGACCGCCCGTATCAAATCCGGTGGAACAGCTTCCCGGAACTCGTGCCGCTTCCTCCGGACGCACTCTTCCTTTTCGGCGCCCACGGCGACGTCTTTGTCCTGGGGCCGCATCAACCGGAGCGGGCGCCACCAATCCAGCTTTCGACGCTCTACCCAGGGCCCGGCGAAGTGGTGACGGTCACGCTGTCCGACCTCTCGGCACTTGGAGCGGTGAACGTCACCATTGCCTGGGGCGACGGAGGGCAAAGCGAAGCGAGCACGCTCGACCCGCTCGCGGCGCCGGACGGGCCGCGCCTGGACTCCTTGACCTTCCGGCATCCCTACGCCGAGGGACGCAGGCACACGGCGACGATCACCACGGCGTTCGGTTCCGGGCTAACGGCCACGCGCACGGTTCTCTTCGACGTCGGCGGAACCCCTCCGCCTAGCCCGCCGGACCTGAACCTGATCCAGCGCGCCTTCAGCGACGAGAATAAGGAATTCACGTTCTTCCTATTGGGTCTCGCCATCACGGCCGTCGGCGCGGCCTGGGCGGGCTACCGTCGCTTGCACGCGAGAAGCCGCATCGCGGACGATCTTCGCCGGATCGAGGAATGCCGCGATCGCGCCGGGACCGAGCCCGAAGCGGTCCTTCAGACCCTTGCCTCCTTGCGCGTCGACCTGCGGGAGCGCCTGTTGGGCGGCCGACTATCGGAGAGCCAGATGCACCTTCTCGACGCCCGCATCGCCGTCGTCATTGCACGCTTGCAAGCCATTGTACTCGGCCCGCTGCACGGCCGAGCGTCGCCTGGGTTCCTCGCTGCGGCGGGCGTCGCCCTTGGGGACGGCCTCCTGAACCCGGACGAGCGTGCGACCCTCGCCTCGGCTCTCCAGGCCGAGCCTGGTCTCCAACCCCAAGAACGCCGACGACTCGAGGCCTTGTTCGAGGCCGCGGCGCAGCCGGCGTAGCCAGCGATGGGTCGCGGTCATATGGCTCAGGCCCCGTCGGATAACGCAGGACGTTCTTGACCGACCCCAAAGGGCCCATGTTCTTGGGGAAGCGTCCGTGGGTCAGGCCGGGTCGCCGCGCCCCGGCGGCGGTCTCAGGCCTTGATGGCTTCGCCCAGGAGGAAGTTCAGCGCGGTCTTCATCTGGTCCCATTCCTGGACGCACCACGGGACGCGCGATTCGGGCAGCTTCACGTCGTGTTCGTTGCGCGGTTCCCCGCGAAGGTCATCGCGCTGGTCAGGGTTGGCGCCGTAGACCCAACAGAGCACGTTGTAGACGCGGGCCAGGTCGAACGAGTGGGTGTCGGCCCAGTCGATTTCTGTGATGCGGTTTGTTTCACGGTCTTGGTAGAACGCGTAGAAGGCGGCCGCGCCGCCGAGGGCCGTGAACTCGCCCTGCGTGATGTCGGGCCGCTCCGTCGTTGGCTCCTTCTCGTGGAGAGCGATCCACGTGGAAATCTGGTCCGCCACGTCCTCCTCGCGGCCCGTGATCGGGATATCGTAGAGGTCGATGAGGCCGTGACCGAGTTCGTGGAACAGGATGGCCTTGTGCGCGTTGAAGGCCAACGTGCGCACGAACGCCTCGAAGTCCTGCACGTCGGGGGGCACCAGGTCGGGGGCCAACCGCACGATCTCGTTGTTGATGAACGTGATGAACGCGTAGCAATAGAGGATGTCCTGGGTCGCGGGGTCCCAGAAGGCGTTGGCCTCGTCTTCCTCGCATTCCAGGAACTGGATGGTGACGTCCTTGGGAAGCCGGACGAGGTCGTTGAGTTGGGCGACCACCTGCTCCGGTAGCTGGTTCTGTTTCAGGAGCGCTTCGACCTGCGCGTGGTCCGGGTTCGTGTAGGCGCCGTACTCGACCTCGAAATCGCCCCTATCTTCGACGTCTTGCAGGTAGGATTCGGGATTGGGCGTCGACTTCACGCGCTCGCCAAAGAGGAGGCCGCCGCCGAATCCTGCCAGGAGCATGAAGATCCCGACGAAGGTGGCGAGCAGCCACGGGCTGGCCGCCTTGGGAGAAGAAGGCGCCGTCGCTACCGGGAGAGGCGTCCACGGTGTCGGCGAGGGAACGGCCGTCCAAGTCGGTGTGGAGGGTGGGACGGGTGTTGGCGGACCTGGAGCGCCCCACACGGGCAGCGGACGCCCGCAGGCGTGGCAGTTGACCGGCGTCGGTCCGCTGGAAGGGAGCGGCGCCTGGCAATGGGGACACGCGGCCACGGGGGGACGCGCGGCGCATGGGGTCGGCCCGATTTAATGCTTGATAGCCGGGCCGGGACGGTTCCGTGGCGTCCCCCCGGGTTCTCGCCCAGCGGCCGCCAGGTCCGGCGAAGGTTCGCCGAGCAAGTCAGCCATGAGGCGGGCCGTGGTGGGGGCATGGCCCATGAAGTGGTTGTTGAGGACGACCACGATGGTCTTGGCCAGGGCGCCTTCTTGCTGGAGAGACTCGACGACGGCGCGCAATTCGTGGGTCCGTCCTTCTGGATACCGTGGAATCGAGTGATCGTGCGGTCGCCGATGGCGCGCACGTACAACCAGTCGGCCGTCACGACGGGCGGCGTGGCGTTCTCTTCGTGGAGGCTCCACGCGAGCGCCGCGTTGGAGGCCCGAAGCAAGTCGTACATGGCGTCTTTCCACCACGAAGGGTGCCGCAGTTCGACCGCCAGGCGGAGGCCCCGAGGCCAACGGTCGACGAGGCTTCGCAGGGCCCCGGCGTCCTTTTCGCGCCGGAACGAGGGCGGCAGCTGGGCCACAAGGGGTCCGAGCTTGTGGGCTTGACGCAGGGGCTGGAGGGCCTCAAGAAAAGCGTCGAGGTCGGGGCGGATGCCGGAAGCGCCCGATCGTTGCGTGAAGTCGCCTGGAAGCATGAACGTGAACAGGAAGGGGTCCGGCGTGACGCGAGCCCACCATTTCGTCTGCTGGCGCGTCGGCGTCCGATAGTACGTCGAGTCGACCTCGACGAGAGAGAAGACGCGCGCGTACCGCTGCAATTCCTCGTCGGGCGGATAGTGGGATCGGTAGAAGGTGCCACGCCAATCCTGGTACGACCATCCCGTGCATCCGATGCGGTAACGCGACAAGGAGGGAAGAAACAACCTCGACTCCCTTCACGTTTTCGCTCATCGCGTGGTGTCCAAAGGCCAGTCCTATGCGGTGCGGTCAAGTCCTCGGGTGAAATCTTCGGGGGATGCCACGACAATCGGTTCCTTGGGAGGCCGCCAGGCCGCGACGAACTCAAGCAGTTCCGCGACCATCCGGCCGGTCATCCCCCAGACCGTGGCTTCCTCGAGGTGGAAATAGTGGACGACGCGCTCCACGGCACCCCGGGGCTGCGCCAACGCGCGTGCCTCGTACGTCTCGGGGTCGAGAAAGCGATGGAGAGGAAGAAGGAACAGTCGATCCACCTCGCGCGGGTTCGCGACGAGGCGCGCCTCCGCGCGGAGGACGGCCACGAAGGGCCGGATGCGGTGCCCTCCGTAGGCGACGCGGTCATCGAGCCGGCCCACGAACTCCACGTGTGTGGCGCGAACGCCGACTTCCTCCTCCGCCTCGCGGAGCGCCGTCGTCTCGAGCGAAGCGTCGGCGGCTTCGCGCCGGCCGCCGGGGAAGCTCATCTCGCCCGGGAACCGTTGGAGGTCGGCCGCGCGACGCGTGAAAACGATGGTCGCTTCCTCCTCATGCGTGAAGGGGACGAGGACGGCGCTGGTGATTTCGCGCTCCGCGAACGTCCCGGGTCGGCGATGCGCAAAGACCTCGCGGACGCGAACCAACGGAATCTGCTCCAAGGAAACGACCTCACGGCGGGCGGATTGAAAACGTTGGCTACGCTTCCTCGTCGGACCATTGGGCCCGGTAAGTCTGGTAGGTGAACGTCACGTTGAATGCTTGGACGCCGTCCGCCTGCGTCTCCACGTTGCCAACCGCGGACTGGACCCCGGGCGCCTCCCGCAATTCCACGGTGACCGTCCATTTTCCGGAGCCGGTCGCATTCGTGTATTCCTCCTCCGCAATCTCGCGCGCTTCGCCTTGCGTCAGGGCACGCACAGTGTCGGCATCCGGAACCGAGGCCACGTTGATCGCCAGCGCGATGTGGCCGGTGGCGTCGACCGTCGCAGGGTGGCTTCCCCCGGACGGGTCAGCGACGACGAACGTCATGATGTCGTTGTTCGGCCCAATACCGTCGTCCCATTCAAGCGTCACCAGGACACGAGTCAGGTTCGGCCCCGCCACGTCGAATTCGAAGCCCTGGGTTCCGCCCGCATTCAACTCGCCGCTGCGCGATGCCGGGGCCGTTTGGTCCCTCGCCCATGCGATCTCATAGTCCGTGTAGGGGTCCGGCGCAATCTGCGTCCCGTACAGGAAAACAGCCGCAACGAGCACAAGGATGCCGCCGGCCACGGCAATCCCGACCAACGCGTCCCGATCCAATGGATTCCTGAAAACCTTCCCCGCTTAATTGTTTGTCGCGGACGCTCGCGCGCGGAGCAACGCTTCATCCTCGATCGACCGGGCGTCCGCCGGGGTGATTCTTAGCTCGGCCCGAAGCCGTTCCAAGATGGTTCGCTCTCGCGAAGTGACCTCCCGGTCGCCCGCGACGCCTTCGAACGCGGCCCGGTACACCTCGAATTTCCGGTATTGGAGATACTCGGGCGTGTTCTTGACGGCGGGCATGGCCGCGTCGGAGAGGCGCTCCGCAAGACGCTGCAGCGGCGCCAAGGCAAACAGGAGGCCGGCCGTAATCGCAATGGCGACGGCCGTCGAGCCGGTCTCGTTGGCGATGATGGACTGCGAGCCTTCGCCGACGACGAAGAAGACCACGAGGAAAATGGCGACGAGCGTGCCTTGGCGAAGGGCGATCTTGATGCGCAGGTCGATGTCGAAGAGTTGGGTCCGAAGGATGCCGTACGCGATGAGCAGTGAGAAGAGGAGGCTCACGAGGGCGTTGCCGAGGATCCAGACAAGGTCCCAGGCGTACGTGCGGCCGAACTGGTCGAAGCCGTAGAAGATCGGAAAGACGATGAATAGAGGTGACAGGAGCGCGTCGCGGGTCCCGAACGCGAGGGCGAAGCTGGCAGAGCGGGCCCGGTTGGTGGTGCCTTGTTGGGAGATCCGCCACGCGTGGAATGCGGCCACCAATCCGAAGAGGCTGATGACGCCGCCAATCGTCCACAAGGGTTCCGTGTAGGGTCCGCATTCGCAATCCCACGGTGCGTACGAGACCGGCCGCATGCGGATGATGAAGAACTGGGGGTCGACCACCATCACCACGACCGCCCCGGCGGCCAGGGCGGCAATCACCACATCGGTCGCGCGGTGGCGAAGGAACCCCACCAGCGGCGTATCGATGGTGGCCAGGAACCGCAGATAGAGGAGCGGCAGGATGGTGCCAGAGACGCTGGAGATGGCCTGCACGCCGTAGGCGACGTCGGGTTTGGTGACGAGGTAGAGGATTCCGAGGCCCGCCCCGAGACGAGCGCCTTCCACGAAGAGGAGCACGGCCAGGCGGCGATTCTGGACTTGGTGCGGTCGGGGGAAGAACACGAGGGCGGCGAGCGTCCATTCGATGGCGAGGGCGAGCAACGCCGGCAACGCGATCCAGTTCCACTCGAGGGCCAGTCCTTACACCCCCTGCGTCGCCATCGCTTCACGTTCCAGCGTACGGGCTTCGCCCGCGGTGATGTCGAGCTGGTCGGCCAGGGTCGCCAGCACGTCGCGTTCCTTCTCGGTGACGACGCCATCCTGGAGGGCGCTCTCGAGAGCGGCCTTGTAGACCTCGCGTTTCCGGACGGTCCGATATTCGGCGGTGTCCTTCACGTGCGGCAGAGCAGCGTCCGATACGCGGTCGCCCAACCTTTGCAGCGGCGCCAGGAACAGGAGGAGCAGCGCCGCACCGCCGATCGCGATGGCCGTGCTTCCGGTCCGGTTTTCCAAGGCGGCCTGTGTCCCTTCGCTCAAGATGAAGAAAGTCGCCAGGAAGATGGCGGCCACCGTGGATTGTTTCAGGGTCCATTTGATCTTGAGGTCGATGTCGAAGAGCTGGCTTTTGAGCACACCATAAACGAAGAGGATCGGGAAGGCAATCAAGGAGGCGGTTTGGAAAAGGAACGTGGCCGCCCAGCGGTCGAGCGAGAGCGGGTCTAGCAGGCCGACGTAGGCGGCGAAGCCCAGCCCGAAACCCGTGCCCCAACTGAGGTCGCGGATACCGAAAGCCAGCACGTAAGCGCGGCCCTGGCGGCGCGCCAAGGGAGACCCCGCCCGGCGCCACGCGTGGACCGCCGCGACGAACGCGTAGAAGAACGCGAGCGTCGCGGCTAGGAACACGGCGGTCACGGGCCAGCCGGTCTCGCCCCAGAGGTTCCAGTACCAGTGGTCCACTGGGTAGACCCTTGACACCACGTCCGTCGGGCGCGCCAGGACGAAGACCATGAACGCCGCGATGGGCGCGGAAATTGCGACCAGGGTCCGTGGGTTGCGGAACGGTCGAGCGAGCGGCGTGTCCAGCGCGATGCCTACGAACGCGAGATAGAGAGGAATCTGAAGGGCATCCAGGATGGTGTGGAGGATCCAGACGCCGTACGCCGACGTCGGGTCGGTGATGACCGTAATGGAGACCATGCCGGAGGTCGCGATGTGGATGGCGTCGACAAAAAGCACCAGACCCGCGATGCGGTTGATGCGACGCGACGGGCCGGCAAAGAAAACCAGCCCGGCCGCGGCCAGGGCCAACGACGCGGCGAAGAGGCCAGGGAGGACCCAGGGGTTCCACGCGAGGGACATTCAGGGCCCGTCCCCCAATGGCGCCAGCACCATCAGGACCACGCCTGCGCCACCTCGTCCGTCGCCTCGCCCAAGGCCGCCACTCCGGCTTCATTCGGGCCGACGTTTAAGATGATTGTCCGTCGCCTTCAAGACCGACCGGTGAACCGCCCACCCCGCCCGGCGCCAAACTACGTCTTTGTCGCTCGCGAAAGGAGATACTCGCACCGTACAACGTTGTCCACATGGTACTGCCCGACGAGTTCCTCGAACTCCTTCCGGTACGCGGCGAGCTTGGCCGGGTCGCTCTCGAGGGCCCGGACCGCGCGGATGAAGGGCCCCGCCTTGGTCTCCTGCATGACGCGGCAGTGTTGCGGACTGAGGGCGATCAAGGGCATCACGCCGCGCTCGAAATGAAGATCCTTCACGGAGGCGCCCAACCGTTGGCGTACCGTCTCGGGTTCCCCCCATTGGACGACGGAGGGCGCTCCCGGTGGGGGCGGCACGTACTTGGCCCCGAGGGCGAACGAACGGCCGATGAATTGCTCCGGCGGCCACGTCGCGAACGCAACGCGTCCCGACGGCTTGAGCACTCGCATCATCTCCCGCGTCGCAACATCAGGTCGGGGTGCGAACATGTGGCCGAATTGGCTGAGGACCACGTCGAACGAGGCGTCGGGGTAGGGAAGCTGCTCGGCGTCCCCTTCGTCCCATCGGACGTTCGCGCCGCAGAGAGCCGAGCTCGCGCGGGCCTGATTGAGGAGTTCGGGGGTAAGATCCAGACCGGTGACGGTCGCGCCGGCGCGGGCGGCGGTGATCGCGACGACGCCCGTCCCGGTGCCGACGTCGAGGACGCGGTCACCGGCACGGACGCCGCCGAACCGGACGAGGTGGCCGGCGGCGACGCTCGAGAAGATGGCAATGTCGCCAAAATTGCCGAGCGCCCACGTCTCGCGTTGCCTGGCCTTATACGCTGCGATGGGATCCTGGTTCTGGACCACGGTCGGTGCCGTCATGTTTCCGTCGCCTTGGGGAGGCGGATGGGGAAGATAAGCCCATGGTCGCCCGTGAAATCGGCGGAGCCCCTATTGGACCGCGGCCTCGTGGTTCATGTTCGAGAACGGAGTCCAACCCGGAAGCCCGTTTCCCTCCCATGATCATTCGAAAAATCGGCCCTTCCAAGTATCGGCCTTGCTCGCGGAAACCGGACTCGCGCACGCCGCGTCGTCGGAATTTGGAGACCTTCGGGAGTCAAAGCGGCGCTCCGCCACGAGCCGCGCATCCAACGCGTCGAGCGCCGCAAGTTAGACGGCGACGATCAGGAGCACGCCAAAGGCCGCCAGCGCGATGGCGAGAAAGTTCGTGTCGGACTTGGATAGGAACCCGTACGCGCGACCGCGCTCTTCCTCGAAGAGGGCGCCGATCACGCTGTCGATTTGGCAGCCGACCCATCCTCCGACCACGGGGATCCAGACCTTGTCCTTGGGCAAGTCGAGGAGGAGCCATGCGGCCGCGCTCGCGATGACGGCGCCGAGCAGGGCGACGACCTGGCCCCAGCTGGAGACGCCGCCGTTCGTGCCGGCCGGCACGCGCTGCCAGGGCTTCGTGATGAGGTGGACGCGATTGGAGAGGACGCCGAGTTCGCTCGCGAACGTGTCCGCGCTGGCCGTCGCGATGGCGGTCGCGAACCCGATGGCGACGTCGCTCTTGGACACGCCGAGGAGCGTCGTGGCGGCCAGGATCGCCGGGACGCCGCCGTTGGCCATGACGTTGCGCCATCCCCGAATCCCTTTCCTTCCCTCTTCGACGCCCAGCGCGACCTTGCGGTCCCAGAACATCTTCGTGACGGCGTAGCCGACGGCGACAAAGAGGATCAAGAGAAAGAGCCAGACGTACCCAACCGTGTAGAGGATGAGGAGCGCGAGACCGAACGCCAAGACGCTTCCCCAAGCGTCGAGGACGCGGGCGCCGAACGCGACCAGAGAGAACCCCGTCGAGAAGAGAAGGGCGATGACCGCCTCAAGGGTCGTCGGGTCGGGCATCGCGGTCGATTGCTAGGACCCCGCGCGTTAAAAGCGGAGCGGTTTGCTCGACGCTACGGGGCCGGGACGATTTCGGGAGGCGTGACGGCGCGCATCCGTCGCCAGACGTCGCCGGTGGGGAAACGCTGCCGCTTCAATTCACCGCGACCCTCGGCGGCCGCCAACAATTCGAACGCTCGCTCCGCGCTGATGCCGAGTACTTCTGCAACCTCACGGGTTGCGACGCGCTCTCCCGCGGGCACAACGCGGTCGAGGGTCGGGTCCGGCAACGGCGCGGGAACGCGGCCAGTAAGGCTCTCGGCAATCTGGAGCACCGCGGGCAAACCTTGGAAGCCCTCGACGCGCGCCAACTGTCGCTCCGTCCGGAACATGAGCGTGGGGTACGCGTGCAAGCCTTGGCGCTGCAGCCGCTCGACAGTTTTGCGGAACGTGTCTTCGGCCTGACCGCTCGCGAGGATCTCCTGGAATCGGTTCTTGGGAATGCCGACGCGTGCGGCGACCTGCGAGGCCACACTGGGACGCGAGATGTTGAGGCCGTCAAGATAGGCAGCCTCGCGCATCGCGCGAAGGAACACGGTTTCTTTGGAAGGGGCTGCAATCCGCGCTGCGTGGACCGCGATGCAGGCCGGGTAGGTGCTCTCGGGGTGCTCGCGGGCCGATTGCACGTTGCGGATCGGCATGCCGGTCGTGCGTTGGACGGTGGCGAAGAAGGTGTCGAGGTCGAAGCCCGTTTCCTCGGGTCGTGGGAGCGTCTCGAACATGCCGCCGAGCACGAAGCGGAATTCTAGGGTCGGATAGCGGAGCTCGATGGTCCGGCGTACGGGCTCGAAGCCCCAACACCAGACGCTCCAAGGGTCGGTGAGAAGGTCTACGCGGATACGTCTCGACCGAGGCCGCGCCGTGACGCGAACTTGGACCTGCCGCGGTTCGGAGGCGGGTTCTGCTGCAGGATTGGTGGCCATCGATGCCCCGTTCGAACGGACGCGTCTTATAATTTTCGTCGCCGAGGGGTGAGCCGGCGCCCTTGCTCCGCTACTGCGGATCCGCATCGCCCACACGACGGGCGACGCCACAGTCCTTATGATGACGTGAGCATGACGCACCGGTTGCAGGCGAGGCGACACGTCGTGGTCATCGGCGCCGGCATCGTCGGCCTCATGACGGCGTACCATCTGGTCCGGCGAGGCGTGCAGGATGTCGCCGTGGTCGACCAGGCCCCCGGCCTCCTCCTCGGCGCCAGCGGGCGCAACGGGGGCGGAATCCGCGCCCAGTGGACCACGGTCGAAAACATCGAGCTGGCCCGTCGCTCCGTCGAACAGTTCCGGGACCTCGCCTTCGAAACCGGCCACCATACGTGGTTCCGGCAAGGGGGCTACCTATTCCTGGCCCGCACCGAGACGCACATGCAGCAACTGCGCGAGGCCACGAACTTCCAGAACGCGCACGGGGTCCGGACGAAGCTCATTTCTCCCGAGGAGGCCAAGGAACTGGCGCCGCTTCTGAGCACGGAAGGCGTGGTCGGCGCCACGTTCAATCCGGACGACGGGACGCTCTTTCCCTGGCCCGTGGTGCACGGCGTGGCCGAGTGGCTACGGGAGCAAGGCGTCCCCATCCAACTCAATACGCCTGTCACCGGGTTCCGCCGTTCCAACGGGCGCATCACCACGGTCGAGACGGGGACTGGCCCCGTGGACGCCGAGCATGTGGTCCTCGCGGCGGGTGCCTGGAGCCGGGAGGTCGCGGCGCGCGCCGGTGTCGAGATTCCCACCCATCCCGAGCGTCATGAGATTCTCGTCACGGAGTCACTCAAACCGTTCCTCAAGCCCATGGTGGTGGACCTCAGCAATGGACTCTATTGCTCGCAGGCCATGCGCGGCGAACTCGTGGGCGGCATGGGCTACCCTCACTACGAAGGCCCGTCGTGGTCGTCCACCTTCGAGTTCCTGCAAGCGTTTGCGGCCGCCCTCACCCGGCTCATGCCCTCGCTCGGCGGCGTCAATGTGCTCCGCCAGTGGGCGGGCAGCTACGACATGAGCCCCGACCACAAACCCATCCTGGGCCGGGCCGGGGACGTCGAAAACCTGTACGTGGCCTGCGGGATGGCGGGCCACGGCTTCATGCTGGCGCCGATGGCGGGCCAGCTCACGGCCGAACTCGTCACCGGCGGGCGTCCCAGCATGGACATCCACAAGTTCCGCCTGGCCCGGTTTATCGAAGGCGACGTCCAGATGGAATCGATGGTCATCGGGTAAGGCCGCCGGTCGGGTCGAGGTCGCGCGTCCAGACGCGGCTCATCGCCAAGGCCTGGCCGGACAACGCGTCGACGAAAGCCGCCCACGGCGACTGGTTCTACGTCTGAGCCTTCCTCGCCCCGGAGGCCGCGACCGCATCCTTGTTCTCCCAAAGGGTCAAGCACGCCAAGCTTCCGTAGGGTGACCAGACGGGCGCGCGGCGCTCCAGGAAACGTTCGGTGCGGGCCATAGGCAGGCGGTAGGCACGCGCAGCAGCCAGCCGCAGACCCAGGTCTTCGGGGGCGACGACGTCCGGCCGCTGGAGATAGAAGATCAAGAACATCTTGGCCGTCCAGGCCCCGATTCCGCGCACCTGCGTCAGCTGGTCGATGACTTCGTCGTTCTTGGCGCTCCCCAAGCGGTGAAGTCGCAACTCTCTCGAGTCGACTTTGCCGGCCAGGTCCAACAAGTAAGATCGCTTCTGCCGGGAGACTCCAGCGGCCTGCAGTCGAGCCTCGTCCTGCCTCAAGACGCGTTCCGGCGTAATCCGGCCGCCGCACGTTTGTCGGAGGCGAGCCAAGATCGTCCGCCCCGCGGCCAGGCTGACCTGCTGGTGGATAAGCGACTCGACCAAGTGCGCGAAGGCGGAACTCCCGGGCGCCGGTCGGAGGCGCGGTGGGTGGGTCGACGCTAGACCCGCCATCACGACGTCCTGCGAACGCCAGTGCTTGACGGCTTGGGGAAGCTGGCTCAACAACCGGGCGACCACGCGGCGCCAACCGAGGACCGGCTGATAGGTCTTGCGAGGGGGCGGATGGAATTGGCTGGCGGCAGCCCCGGCGCCTCGATGTTTCAACGATGAGTTTCAACGTCGTGCGCGAGCGAACCCGGGCTAACCAAACTGGCTATTAATCTCCCCGTCGACGTCGGACGTCAGAGGCCTTGAATGAATCGTAGATGGATTCGAAGCATCAGCCTGTTGGTCCTGGTCGGAACAATCCTTGCGAGCCCGAGCACCGTGGTCTCGTCCACGGACCCGCAACCCCACACGCATTGGTATTGGGGCGACCTGAACGAGGTGGCCGTGTTCTACGATGAAGAATTGGCCCTGGACCAAGACCCGCTATTCGGAGGATCGTTCGGGTGTCGCACGCTGGGCCACCGGCAGTTCAACCTGGAGACGGACGGCGACGACGTCGGTCCCTTCGACGGCCCCATCAATTATTCCCCGCCAAACGGCGGCCCACCGCGCGCGGACACCGTCTTCGCCGGCACAGGCTACCTGCGTGTCGAACTCCTCGGTTCCGCCTTGCCGCCGCTGGTGGATGTCTTTCTCCGGTTCCGGCCCGCCAACCTGAACTTCTTCGTACCGGAGAACGGCTGCGGCCTCGAGCTCACGGTTGGCAATCCTCTCTACATCCCCGTAGCCGCGACGGGGGCGGACCCGGCCCACAACTGGTACTTCAGCCGCCACGCGTTCATGGCCATGGCCGCCGACAACGAAGGCGGTGTGGTCCTTCCGGCGGTTGGCCACGGCAGCGTCGCTCTCCAGATCACGGCCGTGCGAATCGGCGAACCGCAACTCGATCCCGCGCATCCCAACCCCTGGGGCGAGTCGCTCACCTACGACTTGGGCTGCACACGCGTGGAGAACATCGAGCCCCAGATCGTCGTCTGGTCTCCCGGCACAGGAAAACACGTGCCGCCCCGCGAGCCGCTCACCGAGATCGGCTTCCCACACGGTCGGCTCGTTCCGATGCTGACCGAGAAGGTCACGATTCGCCTGGAGTTCACCTCCAAGGGCCCGGTCCCTGGGGCCACGCTGGAGCTCTGGTACCACGGCACCGGCACGGATCGCTACGAACCGCTGGAGCCACGACCGAACCACCCCGGCCGGTACGTCGTCCGCGACAATCACGACGATCTGGCCGACTCGCCCTATGTGGAGGAGTCCTACTGGCGGTTCTTGCTCGTGCCGCGCCCACCCACGGGCGGGCACGGGGACCAACCTTCGGTGGCCGAATTCCAGGGATCGTACTCGATCTGCGCGGCGGCGCACCGATATCCGGATGCCATACTCGCGTAGGAAGTCCGCCCGACCCCAGTCCGCCGGTGAGCGGCCCGCCCAGCCCTCACCGGCGCCGACTGGGACCCCGACGCGCCCAGAGCAACGCCGAGCCCACAGCGACGGCGACCGCGAACGTCTCGAAGCCGGGCGTCCCGAAGGTGCCCTTCCTGGCCTCGCCGAAGGCCCCGTCCGGGACGTCCAGTGCCTGGCCCTTGTAGAAGAGATGGCCACGCAGTGCCTCGGGCAGTTGGGTGTAGTCGCCGGCGCGATCCAGGCGCACGCCGGCGTAGGTCTCCCACGTGGTGTAGAAGAACGGAAGCAGGGAGGGTCGCGTCTCCTCCTTCTCCTTGTGGAGCACGATCACGTCGTGGACGTTTCCCAGGCCTTCGAAGACGAATCGCGCGTCGCCCACGAGCAGAATCCGCTTCCACTCGTCGGCGAGTTCCGTCACCTTGGCTTCCTCGATGTCGAGGTTGAGGAAGGGGGCGAACCACACGAAGGGGAGGACGACGCTGGGAGGGGTCGATGCCTCCACGTAGGCCTGAAGCAGTTCTTCCTGGAGGTCGGCGTCTTCGTCCACGTGGATGGTCACGACCCAGAACGAGGGCTGGCCCGGGCCCGCGACGAGGCGCTCCGTCAAGCGGAAGCTTCCCGACTCCGACGTGTACGACCGGGAATCGTCGGCCTCGAAATCGCCGCTCACCTGGGGCGCCTCGGGTTTCGGCGGTCCCAGGAATAGGCCTTCCGCGGCGGGAGTGAAGGCAAGATAGAGCGCCACGAAGACGAGCAGGCTTCGCGCGGCCGCGCCTCGCGGCAAGAGCGCGGCGGCCATCCACGAGTTCGTCGCCAGGAAGATTGCAGCGGGGATGACCAGGAACAGCGGGATGAGGCTCTGGAACCAGATTGCGTAGAGGATGGGGACCACGAGGAGGCCGAACAGGGGAAGGGAGCCCCAACGGACCTCGGGCGAGGCGTCGTCAGCGGCTGATTTGCCCGTGTTGAGGACGGCCAGGATGGCCAGGACCAGGCCGCCGATGGCGCTGGCCGCGGCCAGGTCGGCGTTGCGACCGCCGCTCCCGAAGGCGCCGGAGAAGGTCATGAGCGTGGCGCCGGACCATAACACCACCAGCGCGATGAGCCAGCCGCGTTGCTGGTACGGGTTGCCCTGTTGCATCGAGGGTCCGGCCACGACGGCGGATTCCGGCTTCGGCGTTTATCCTTGCCGTCCCGCTATGCCGCGAGGACCTGGTCCGTTTCCGACTTTAGCTGGTCGAAGGTGGCGTAGCCGCCGTGGGTCCACGCGACGTAGGACTCGTCGTCGATGAGGTAGGTCGTGGGGCGCGCCACATGGGGATATTTCGCGTTGACTTGGGCCCGCTCGTCATCGAGAGCGAACGTCCAGTTCGCCTGCCACTCGCTCTTCCATTGACGGACCTCTTCTTCGCTCTGCGCGCCCAGACCGTCGAAGTTTGGGCCGAGGTCCACGCTGAGCATGCGGACGGTGCCGTCTTCCCCGTACGCTTTCCAGTACTCGAGGAACTCGGGCATCATGGAGGCGCAGCTGCCGCAGTGGACGCCGAAGACTTCCAAGAGGACGGGCTTGCCAATCCACGCATGCAAGTCGATGAGTTCGCCGTCGATGCCCATGAGGAGCAGGTTGGGCGCGCGGGCGCCCGCCGTCGGGCCTTCCTCTTCCTGGGTCGCGTTGGAGCAGCCGCCCATCATCATGAGGAATCCGATGGCGAGCGCGATCTTCATGGGCCCGTCGTCTCCTTCGGTTCGGGGGACGCGCCGGCGGCGAGGATACCGAGCGGGACGGGTTGGACGGGGGGCCGAAACCGGATCAAGCCCAGGGCCTCGTGGGGTCGACCCGTGAGCTGCACCAGAACGTTGAGCGTCGGGGGAAGGCAAAGCCGCCCTTGGCAGGTCCCGGTGGCAAGGCCGGTATAGCGTTTCACGTCCTCCACGCTCGCGTAGCCGCCGCGCACCGCGTCCTGGACCTCCTCCAACGTGATGTCCTCACAAGGGCACAGGAGAGTCTTCAACGGGGCCCGACACAGGCCGGGACGTCATTAACCTCGCGCTCGAGCCCTTCCTCATCCATCGTCAGCCCGGGGAGCGACTTCGCGGGCCGCCGCGGGCGGCGCCGGTTCGTACGCGTCGAGGGCGGCGTCCAGAAGCCGCCGGCGGACGCCGTCTTCGGGCTTGAGCGACAGCGAGGCCGCCGCCCCGGCCACGGCGCCTCGAAGGGCGCTAGACCACTCGTCTTCGATGCCGGCGCAGCTGCCGGCCGCATAAAGCCCCTTCACCGTGGTCTCCATGGATGGCCCCACATGCGGGATCCAACCGCCGCGCGCCGCCTCGTATCGGAGTTGGGCGCCGGCCTGCTGGAAGAACTCCCCGAGGACGACGCGGGGCGTGGCCATCACCAACGTCGAGCACGCCACACGGACCCGGCTCCCGGGGACCTCGAACACGACGGCCCGAGGCTGGCGCCGGCCGGCGACGAACGCGACGCGGTGACCCACCTGGACGGGGACGCCCAGGCGACGGGTTTCTTCGATGAGGACGGAGGGGGCAGGCGGCGTTTTGCAAGGTTCGTAGACGCCGGCGACGCGGGCGCCGCAAGCCACGAGATCGCGGGCGAGCAGCAATCCCTCCCGCGTCGCGCCGTAAATCGCAATGGGGTCCGGGGGCACTATGCCGTTCAGGTTGAGGAGTTTCAGGGCCGCCGAGGCCAACAGGACGCCGGCGCGGTCGCTGCCCGGGAATGGCGCGTACTCGTTTATGGCCCCGACGGCGAGGACGACGCGTTGGGGGCGGACGTCATAGGAGACGGAGCGTCCCGCCGCGGCCCAGCGTTCTCCGTACACGCCGAAGACGCGCGTCCCCGGCAGGAGGTTGGCTCCCTGGTCGCCGAGCACCTCGACCGCCCGTTTCGCGTAATTCTTGCCTTCGGCCGGTGGGGCGTGTTCTTGGGACGAATGGAGGAACGGCGTCGGCAGGACGCGCAATCGGCCGCCGAAGGCGTCGTCGGTCTCCATGAGCGCGACCGACGAGCCGCCGGTCACCGCGGCTTCCGCCGCCGCCAGACCGGCGGGGCCTCCGCCGACGACCAAGACGTCGGGTTCGAGCCGCTCCCTTCGGAAGCGTTGTTTCACAGGTTCCCGAGGGACGCGTCCGAACCCGGCCATGTGGCGAATGATGCGGAGCGAGAGGGGCGCAATCATGCGTGGTCGCAGAAACGCCGTGTGAGAGTCCAGGTACCCGGGGTAAAGGAAGTCGGCGGCGGCGAGCCAGTCGCTTTCGACGCTTGGAAAGGCGTTCTGGCCCTCCGACCACGTCGAGGGCTCGCAAGGCGCGAGGCAGCTCCGCTGGTTGGGGACGCCGTCGATTCGCAGAAAGCAATGGGTGCACGCCCCCGTCCCGCAGAACAGCCCGCGGGCGCGGTGATAGCGCATGCTACGGGACAAGACGACGTGGCCGTGCGCGTAGAGGGCTGCTGCCACGGATTCCCCGCGAAAGGCGGGGATGGAGTGGCTCTCGTGGCGGAAAGTGATGGACTCGCCCCGCTCGATGCGGGTCAAGGGGTGTGCATCGAGGCGGCGCGGGGGCCTCATCGGGCCGGGGGAGGCGGCGGCCACGGTTTATTACTTGCCGACGCCCGGTCGCAAAGTCTTCGCCCACCTGTTCCGGGTTAAATGGAAGTCCCAAAAGGTTTTAGGACCTGGACGCGGGAAACGAAAGGTTCGTCGTCGGGCATGTCACGCTCTTTCCTCCTGGGATTACTGGTGGCGCTTGGCGCCATCCTGGCAGCACTGGCAGCTTCCATGGTCGTTGAGATCAATGAAACGGGCCAGGTGACTCCAATCAAAGTGAGCTTGGTGGGGGCGACCCTGGCGTGTCTTTTCGTCGTCATCGGCATCCTCGCCACCCAGCCCGCTGGAACGCCTCAGAGCCTTCGATGCCAGCATTGCGGCACCCGAATGTACGCCACGCTGCGCAGTTCCGATCGTCGAGAGGTCTTGACCTGCTTCGGCTGCGGCGCGGAATGGCTCCTTCCCGTTGCCGTTCCTAGAGAGCCACCCCAGCTGCGCAAGGGCGGGCCGAAGCCGCACCCTTCGGAGTGATCGGGGCTGGGCGCCCCAAATCGCCAAAAAGCTGTTTTTGTATGCGTAAATGAAGAGGGCCAGAAAGAAAGGCCAATGTAGAGGTTCGACCCGCCAACAGGAGCCTAGACGAGCCGGGATGAAAACGACTGGCTTAAGCCAGGTCGCGCCGGGGGAGCCCGTCTCCCACCTCGAAATCGTTAACTAGCCGCCCTTTCATGGGTTCCACAGGAAAAATAGGGTCACGCCCCGCTCCGGCGGGGTCTCCTCGACCTTCCAACTCATCGCGGCTCGCTCTGCGAGCCTCTCATGACTCGGTCGCGAGCTTACCGCCCTGAGGGCCCAAAGCTCAGCCGAGGAGCGGCCCAAGTTTTTCCCCAGGAGATCAGCATCATGATCATCGACCCCAGCACCACGAAATACCTAATCAAAGCCCGAATCAACGCTGACGGCGTCATCGAAAAACCCGACGTCGTTGGGGCCATCTTCGGCCAGACCGAAGGACTCCTTGGCAACGAACTCGACCTTCGCGACCTCCAGAAGTCGGCGCGCATCGGCCGCATCGAGGTCGAAATCGACGCCAAGAAAGGCAAGTCCGAAGGGACCATCCTTTTGCCGTCCTCCATGGACAAGGTGGAGACCGCCATCATCGGCGCCGCGCTCGAGTCCATCGACCGCGTCGGCCCCTGCAAGGCGCAGATCAACGTTCTCGGAATCGAAGACGTCCGCGTCGTGCGCCGCAAGCAGATCATCGACCGCGCCAAGGCGCTCCTCCAGACCATCATGGACGCCGCCACCTCCGACTCCGATGTCATCACGGACGAGGTCCGCACCGCCGTCCAAGTGGCCGAGATCACCCGCTTCGGCCCCGAGCGGCTCCCGGCCGGACCCAACGCCGGCAAATCCGACGCCCTCATCATCGTCGAGGGCCGCAACGACGTCCTTAACCTGCTCAAACACGGCATCAAGAACGCCATCGCGGTGGAGGGCACGTCGGTCCCGAAAGCCGTGGCGGAAATCACGCGTGAGTCCGTCACGACCGCGTTCGTCGACGGTGACCGCGGCGGCGAACTAATTCTCCGTGAACTCCTCCAGACGTGCGAGATCGACTTCGTGGCCCGCGCGCCTCCCACGCGCGAAGTCGAAGAACTCCCGCAGAAGCTCATCATGAAGGCCCTCAAGAACAAGATTCCGGCCGAACAATACGCCGAGATGGCCGGCATCCCCTACAAGCGCCCGGAGGGATGCCAGAAAGACCGCGCGTTCGTGGAGAAGGCCATCCTGCAACAGGAGCGTGAACTCGACAAGATGGGCGGGGCTGAAATCGCGGTCGAGGTGGGCGGTCGCCAACGACCGGGCGGCATGCCAGCCCCCGGTCCTCGCGGTCCCGAGCGCCGTGAGGAGCGACGCGAAGAGCGGCCGCAAGAGCGCCGTGAGCCGCCGCGCGAGGAAAGGCGCGAGGCTCCCCGAGAGGAGCGACGCGGCGGACCGGAAGACGAGCCGCGCAAGCGCGGATTCTTCGGTCGCCTGCGCGGCGGTCGCGAAGAAGGCGAAGAGCGCGGCCCCGGCCCGGGTCCCGAACCGGCTCGGGTCTTCAGTTCCGACCAAGAACGGTTCCGCGGGCTGCTCGACCAGCTCCAGGGAAGCCTCAAGGCGGTGCTCTTGGGCTCCGGGGGCGCCGAGGTCCAGAAGGACATCGCCGTGCGCGACCTTGCGGAGACCCTCAAGAACGCGAACGGCCCCATCGAGGCCGTCGTCTTCGACGGCGTCATCACCCAACGTCTTCTGGACATCGCAGTCGACAAGAAAATCAAGCACGTGGTCGGCGCCAAGATCGGCAACGTCACGAAGAGGCCCAAAGAGATCGACGTGCTCACGCGCGACGACCTTCGGTAGGCGTCCCCCGCCCGTACCGATGGCGCGTCGGAAATGTTTTCCCAGCGAAGGCTAGGTCTGGCTCGGGGCCGTCCAGTTTCACGAGTCTTACGGGGGCAACGTCGTGTGTGCCTGGCAGAATTCAACGCGGACCCGTAACAACAAAGCGGGTTCGCCACTCCACGGACCGCGATACTTCATAACGTTATTAAGAGGGTAAACAAATTCGACGCCGGGATAGGGATGCACAAGGATGAGCTAATTCAGTTGCACACGTTGTTGGCGCAAGTCAAGAACTATGTGGAACGAAGCCAGCAGTCTTCGGGCCGGTTCAAGGACTACGACGTCTTCGGCGTGTCGCCCCAGCACATCCACAAGAGCAAGCAACAGCACAAGCGCGCGGTCTTCCTCCTCGGGAAGAACCTGGCGGAGAGCCTGAGCGGCGCCGATGAGTTCAGCAACGCGCACAAGGTCGGCATGCGCCTTGCGGAACTCGCCAAGAAGGTGCCGAACAAGGATCCCCTCGAGGTCGGCGGCGCGCCGAGCTGAACGCCCCGATCATCCTCGACGCATGGATGACGGCGGCCCAACCGGTCGTAGGATAAGCGGAAGCCCTGCGCGGAGCGCTCACAGGAGTGGCTTCGACATGTGGAGGGCGTCCGAGCCGTCCTTGTAGACCTTGGACTCGAGTCCGGTCACGGCGAAACCCTCGCGCCGGTAGAAATCGATGGCCCGGACGTTGTCGGGCCGGACCTCTAGGTCGAGCTCGCGTACATTCGACAAGGTAAGTGAGCGTTGGACGCTGCGGAGAAGGGAGCGGCCGATGCCGCGGCCCTGGTGGGCCGGGTCCACGCCAAAGAGAAGGACGTTGCTGCGCAGGCCGGGTTGGCGGGCCGCCACGATGAATCCGAGGAGCTGACCCGAACCGATCTCCCGGACCACCTTGAAGAGCGGACCGTGGTTGCGCGCAAGCTGGAGGTAGAACTCGACCGGGTACTGCTCCGGCAGGACGCGGGACGCCAGTCTCATCACCGGAATGAGGTCGCTCGGCTGAAACGGTTCGACTTTGTACACGGAACCAACCCCCCTTGGGACCTGTTTTAACTGCCCCAAGCTATTTACAACTTTGGACCTGGGGGACGGCCCCCATCCCTTGGAAACCTGACCCGGTTCACGGCAGACGGCGACGAATCAACCCGTGGGGTCGATCGCCGCCGCGACGTTCCATTCGAACCACAAATCGCCGGAGATGTCTTCGCGGATCCACCGAAGCAGGTGGAAGACTTGATCGGCCTCCAGCGCAGCGAATCGGACGGCGCAAAACTCCTGTCCGTAATTGCGCGCCGCCGTCTGGTTGGCCTGGCCGCGGCAGGCGATGGCGGCTTCGGCGAACTCGCCGCGCGAGGACGATGTCCAAGTCCGCGTCGTTCTGCCACGCGATGCTCGCGTGGACGACGAGCGGGAATTGCTTGGAGAGGCCGAACGCGATGTGGCCGTCGCCGTTGGCCCCTGCCGTCGCGCCCGCGACTGGCGGGAACGCATGGCCGGGCCTCCCGCGTTCGCGCGGCACGATGGCGCTCGCCCTGGATTCCACGACCGTCAGAAATGGACGGGGAGGGCGAAGGCGCGACTCCTCGAATGCGCTCTCGTTGGCGGGTGTTGGCGCCGGGTCAGAGAGGCAGCCGGCGAGCGCCACCGTCGCGGCGACAAGGCCCACGCAGCGGCCGACCGGCGCGGCCATTGGCCGAGACTCCCGACAGGTCTTCGTTACGTTTTTGGCGACACCGTCGGACGGGCCAGGGGCTGGCCCATCGTCAAGGGGGTGCCGTCGACCAACGACTTGGCGAGCGTAGCGCTGGTCCCTTCGACGCCGACCACGACGTAGCCTTCCCGATGGAAGAAGGTCATCGTGTCATCGTCCAAGCGGGGGACATCCACGGCGACCGCGCGCTCGCCCTCCTTCTTCCGCGTTTCTTGGAGCTGCCGCAGCAGGGCGCGCCGCAGTCCCTGATGTTGGAACTCTGGGTCGATGGCCAAGAGCAGAACGCGTTCGTCGGCGACGGGAAGGCTGGCGGCGACGACGAATCCGCGGACCGTCCCGGTCTCGGCCTCTCGCACGACACGGAAATGGCCCGATTCTCGTCTGGCCACATTCATCAGGAAAGGGGCGGACAGCGGCGCCGGGAGGGTCTTCCATGCCAAGCGGATGACAGCCTTCAAGTCCGTCTCTTGGATCTCTTCGACGCGGAACACGTCCACACCCGGTAAACTCACTTGGGCCGCGCGATTTACGCATTGCCCGAGGAAGCGCGGGCGCAGGCGAGGCAGTGGGGTGAAGGCCGGTGGGGCTCAATCGATTCGAGTGATCGAAATACCGATTGCCGGCAGTCCGGCGAAGGAGGACGTTGGCGCGAGCCCGTGAGACTTCCCACCGGCATCGGGGTCGCAACCCAGAATCATCAGGGACCGGCGTCAGCGAGTGACACTACGGTTCGCATTTCGCCGAAGGGTATCACGGTAAAGCCGAACACCTGGCTTGCAGGGCCACCCGCCATCTTCATGGGCCAGGAATCCGGCGGACCCTTGGCCGTTCCGACGGCGCCGTCAAGACGTTCAGATACCCCTTCACCCAAGAATCTCCAGGCCGCCAGCCCTTGGGAGGTTTGAGTGAACCGGACATCGTTGGCGTCCCAGGCTCCATTGTGGTACCAGGCGTCGCCCAAGAATTCGAACTGGCCCACCGGAGTCAGCCGAACGACCGCCGTCCAAGTCTCCTGTGAAGCCAGCGTTCGTCGTTCCGTCGAAACCTGGGCGTCCCCAACGACGATCCCCAGTTCTTCTCCCAAACTGCTTCGAAGCTCCGGCGCCGAGGCGCCCACGTCCCATGCAAAGGTGTATCCAGAAACGTTGTCCACCCGCAAGCGGTCGGGCGGCACCACGCCCGTGGCGATCCGCGTGACCTGCAGGTCCGTCACGTTGGCGGCGCCCACGGCGGCAGTCGCGCACCGAATGCCTCCGATACTGAGCAGGCCGAAGACTTCCTCAATCCGAGTGGACAGGCGGAAGCCCTCAGGAAGTCGACTTTGCAGTTCATCGGCGGGCACGAGGATGACCCAGTCGTTGTGGAGGCAATCTCGCGCGGTCCAAGTGACGACGGGTGCCGGCGCGGCGAGGTCC
>CAYVGY010000030.1:11405-24420 GCA_964451065.1 uncultured Halobacteriales archaeon | reverse complement strand
ACCCGGGATTGGGGACCCGCTCCATCCGCCCCGCGACCCCTCAAGCTCCGAACGTTCGCGGTAAGGTTGCTCTCTTCCGAGCCTCGCCCGGTTCCCGCGATGAGGATACGAACTTCTTCCTTCCGGAAGAGGTCCATACCGCCGTCGGCCCCGAGGGACGAGGCCTCATCGTCTACGGATCGGTCCCGGGCCCTCCGCTGAGCCGCCCAGGGATTTCGGTCCCACCATGAAGACGGTTTGTGGTTGCAGCGGACGCCTAGCCCGCCGACCTAGTCCACGCCTTGCGCAGCCGAATTCGCCATACCGTGGCCGGTTATAAGAACGTGGGGGAAAAAGGGGAAGAAAGACGGGCGCGGGGGCCGCGCCCGCAGCCGCCCGCCTACGTGCTGAGCGGCAACGACGCGGTGGCCGGGGCGTACTCGCTCATGGGCCGGAAGACCTGGTGGTCCTCGAACCCGGTCCGGACGCCGTGCACAAGGAAGTCAAACGTGGCGGAACTCGTTCCGCCCTGTGTTTCCTTGACGACGAAGCCCGAAGGCGTCTTCGATGTGACGAACAAGCCGTTGGCTTCGCTGGTCAACGTCACCTGGACCGAGAGGAGTTTGGAAGGGCTTCATTCGGCATCGGTTTAGCTCACCCAGTCCTGGATTAAGCGCTCCCGAAAAGGTCGTTGGCAATGGCGCTTTCACAAGGAGCATAGTTCACGGAGCTCGGCCAGGAGGTCCTCCGGCTTGGTGGGCTGCCTCCCACCAAGTTTCGGAAACGCGGCGGAGGCGACGAAGTCCGCCATCGTTTCGAACTCCTTGCTCAACGATCCCGGATAGCCCAATTGTTCGGCCACGGGCGCCAGGTTCTTGGGTGTAAGATCGGCCAAGAGGAACCGGCGTACCTCGTGAGGCATCGTCTTGATTGGCCCGCCGTGGGCGCGTTCCAGCAGCCGTAGTGCCTCGTCCAGCTCGGTGGCCGCGTCGAAGAGGCTTGGATTCGTCACGTACCGGCGTCGCCATGCCTCAAACGCGCGCCGGCCGGCTCCTTTGTAGTGCCGGATCCATACACCAGCCTGGCGAATGATGTCTTGGACGCCGGCGCCTTCCCCACGAATTCGTAGGTAATGTCCCAACTTCTCCTCGAATCGGCTAAGATTCGCCAACGGAAGCGCCAGGCCCAGATCGTGTGCGTCCTTGAAGCGTTCGCCGCCACGCCCCGGCTTTCGAACCTCGAACAACTTGGTGGCCACGAGGAAGTCGTAGTCGAGCAGGGGGATGCTCAAAGTCTCCGGAGGGGGATGGTTGCGGATTGGGTAGTGGCGAAAATCAGCGGGCGCGGGTGACGCCGCTTCGTACCCGTCGGCGGGGTAATCGTGGATTACGAAGAGCGTCCCGTCTGGCGTCAGCCTGGCTTTGGTTATCGGGGCCACCCCGACTCCCTCGGGATTCCACGCTTGGGCACGCATCCATGCTTGGACGTCGTTCCGGGTGGCCCGCGTGATGATCTCGATGTCGCTGCTGTAGCGGCGCTTGGGCTCGGGGAAGAAGGACTGGAGGGCCGTGCCTCCAGTCAGCCCCCATGCGAAGGGAGCCGATTCGCGGACGCGTTGCAAGGCGTACAGGAGGGTGGCCGTGTATTCCTCGTGTTCGCTCAGGGTCCGGGGGCGGGACTTGAACCAAACGTCCCAGTCCGGAGTCATCGGTCACCCCCTCGGGCCGTGAAGGGTTGCCCCACCGTGTTCAGTTGGAGGTAGGAGAGGTCGGGAGGTGCGGCTGATCGGAACTCGGGAAAGACCTTGCGGCCGGTTTGTTCGTTCACGGCCACGAAAACTCCTGCCAGTTCCGGCCACTCGGGCTGCCGGCGCAACCAGTCCCAGTTCAAAGCCGTGCGCTCCATGAGGAGCGCCTGCAAGGCGAGGGCAAAGTCGTCGCGGGGCGCGTGCCGGTACACATGGAGTATGGCCTCGTCGGGGCTGGCCTCGCCGCCGCGCACGCGCGCCGCGTACAGGCACACGACGTGCGGGCCGGATTGGAACTCGTTGGTTCGGACGCGCAGATGCGGGTAGTTCCTTTCGAGGAGGCGGGCTGCGCGTGCAACCTGGCTTGGTGGGAGGAGAAACTCCTCCGGTTGGGGGACCTTGTATCGTTTGGGCAGGACGCTGAACCCGGTCGGCTTCGCCTTGAAGCGGCGCATGAGCGTCCGTTTCCACGGGGGGTCCTCGTCCTGCGCTCTCGGAGGGGGGTTGACGCCGGGCGCCAGGAGTCGGACGCGTCCCGGTCCCGCGGATAGGGCCGCACCGTCCTTGCGGAGCCGGTGTAGCAAAACGTGGGCATAAGAGTTCGAATAGCCCCGGTCGACGAGATCCTGGACGGTGAGGGTCTGATCCGGCGTGGCCAAATAGTCCCGGTAGACGGAAAGCAAAGCAGGCATTATGTGTTCACAAATACTATTAGTCTTGTAAGACTATATGTAAATTCCCTATTACATATAAAGCCATGTGTGAATCGGCCAGCCCGTTGCAATAGTTTGTCTTGACTGCACGCGGCGTTCGAACCCGTGTTTTCCCAACGTGGCCAGCTCTTGCCGTCGCCTCGGTGGGTGAACAGGTCTCGGTACTGGGCGAGAAAGAGGTGTTGTTGGAGTCGATCGTGGACTGGCTTCCGCTGAGCGATTTGCACGGTCATGCGCATCCCGCACTCGGGATGGCCTACCCCGGACTTCGACTCGTCGAATCAAACCGCGGGAGTAACGCTAGAACGGCCGCCGGAGCGCCATGTAGCCGTTGCGCCAGAACCGGAAGAACACCCACGAGAGGCTGCCCATCATGAACGAGAACCCGATCATGGTCCGCCACCATTTCTCCTCGTGCGTGGCGAGGTCCGCGTTCCCCTCGTAGAACCCGACAAGGTAGATGTTGGACACGACGTACGCCACCGCCACGGCGAAGATGCCCCAGACGACCATGTCGATGTAGAAGAGGTACTTCCTCCAGGTGGCGCGGTCAAGGTGACGGACAACGTCTTCCATAGTGCATCCCTGAGGCCCTCATGGGGACGCGCGCCGCATAAGGCTTCCGAAACGGTTCCCGCCTCCCGTTGCGGCTAAAAGGAGGCCAAAGCCGGAGCGCCACAAGGTTTTTACGTGACGTCGAGCGCTCGCCTATTGGTCCGTTATGAGCGAGCGTGGGGTTCTCCTTGGATTGCTGACGACGCTTCCCGTCCTGGCCGGTTGCCTCGGCGGCGACGCGCCCGACCTGGACATCGAAGATACGTTGAACGAATACCTTCCCATGGAGGAGGCCGTCTTCAACACGACCGGGTCTTGGAGCCAGACGCTCCTTCCGGGCGTCTTCGAACGACTCGACCCGATCATCCAACTCGTCGAGAGCTTCGACGGGACCCGGATCGAGGTCGGCATCCACCGGCCCCTCATCCCGGGCTGCCCCACGGAAGACACCGCCGACTACCCGGAGGAATGCAAGACCCCGGTCCTCGTCGACGCCGGTCCGTACTACTCGCCCGAGACCATCACGGAACTCTCGACGCGGCCGCCCTCCGCCATCTGGTTCGTCCCCCACGGCTACACCGTCGCCTACGTGTCGGTACGCGGAACGAGCGGCTCCGGCGGCTGCATGCAGTTCATGAGCCTCAACGAACAGAAGGACGTCGACGCCATGGTGACCTACCTCGCCGAGCGTCCCTGGTCCACGGGGAACGTGGGCATGATCGGCCGGAGCTACGACGGCACGACGCCGTTCATGGCGGCCGCCCTGGGCAACCCGCACCTCAAGACCATCGTCCCCATCAGCGGCGTGGCGGACGGCGGCGAACTCATGTTCAGCAACGGCACGAGCGAGCTGCGCGGCCCCATCATGCACAATTACGTCTACTGGCTGACCTTCGGTCTGGGCGCGGAACCGATGTCCAGCGCCGCCAGCCAGGTCTGTTTTTTTTTTAATGATGCCGCGCCCACCGGGATCTACACGTCCCAGACCGGCGACCAGTCCGTGGCCGGCCAAGACGACTATTGGGAGGTCCGCAACTTCCGCGACCGCGTCCTCCAGAACTACAAGGGCAGCCTCTACATCGTCCACGGGATGCAAGACTGGAACGTGAACCCCCGCATGGTCGTGCCCTGGATCAACGAACTCCAGGACCAAGGCTTCAAAGTGAAGGCCTGGCTCGGCCAATGGGCCCACGCGTACCCCGACCGCGCCGACGAACACCCCAACGTCCGCTGGGACTGGGCCGAAACGCTCCTGCGCTGGTTCGACAGCGAACTCAAAGGCGTCGACGTCGACACGGGACCCGTCATCGAGGTCGAGGACCACCGGCACCAGTGGTGGGTGATGGACTCGTACCCGGCGCGCGACCTCGAATGGACGACGCTCAACCTCAACGGCGACGGCACCATGACGACGACCGCCACTTCGTCCAAGATGTTCGTGCTCGGCCAAAGCGGCGGCGCCCTCAACGACGTTGGCGGCGTGGTCGCGACGGTCGAGGCCGTGACCGGCCAGCCGGCGCCCGCCCGCCCCGCCCAGTCGTTGAGCCTTGTCTCGGAGCCGTTCGAGGGGCCCATCCGCGTGAGCGGCCTCGTCCAGCTTCCCCTCAAGGTCACGCCCACGACACCCACCGGCGCCAACCTCTACGTCGACCTCTACGACGTGTACCCTGACTTCCGCCAAGTCTGGATCGGCCACGGCTGGATGAACCTCAAGTACCACGATGCCACCGGCGCGATGAAGCCCCTCGTTCCGGGCCAGGCCGTCACCGCCAAGATGCAGTTCGAGCCGCTCGAGGCCTACCTCAGCGAGGGACACCGCCTCCGGCTCAACATCGCCTACGACGTCGACCCCGAACGGCAATTGTACGGGAACTCCGACGTCCTGCCCCACCCCGACGGGGGCCCGGTCATCGTCCACCTGGACGGCGCGAGCCAGCTCAAGGTGCCGCTCCTCGACGACTTCCTCCCGAGCGTCTACCAATCGTAGGCGCCTCGACGGCGCGGCGGGCTCGACCCAAGGCTTATGCCGCAGCGACGGCTCCCGCGCCCCGTGGACGTCGACGCCCTGAAACGGGCGGCCGCGCTCGCCGCGTGCGCCGAAGCGAAGTCCGGCATGGTGCTCGGCCTAGGCACCGGGTCCACCATCCAGTACGCCCTCGAAGAGCTCGCGCGACGCAAGACTGCCGGCGAGGATCTGCGCGGAGTGCCCACCAGTCGCCGCACCGAAGACGAATGCCGCCGCCTGGGCCTCCCCACCGTTTCCCTGCGTGACCACCCCGTCCTCGACCTCACCCTGGACGGCGCGGACGAACTCGATGACCGCCTCAACCTCATCAAGGGAGGCGGCGGCGCCCTCCTGCGGGAAAAGGTCGTGGCCGCGGCGAGCAAGACCATGGTCGTCGTGGCCGACGAATCCAAGTTCGTAAACGCGCTGGGCTCGACCTTCGCCGTCCCCGTCGAAGTCGTGCCCTTCGCGGAGGCGACCGTCCGCCGACGGCTGGCGGGCATGGGTGCAAATCTCGTGCTGCGCCAGAAGAACGGGCGCGACTACGAAACAGACAACGGAAACCTCGTCCTCGACGCCCGGTTCTCCTCCATCCCCGATCCGGCGCGGCTCGAGCGTGACGTCAAGATGCTCCCGGGGGTGGCCGAAGTCGGCCTCTTCGTGGGGCTGGCCCACCGCGCGTACGTGGCCGGAACCGGCGGCGTGCGGAAACTCGAGCCCGGCCGGCGGATGGCCCCGCCCACCGAACGCTTATAATCAGGGCCGCTCTGGCGCGCCCCGTGGCCTCTGTGGACCTCAAGAAGCCGGGCGAGACCGTCCTCCCCGGTGACCCGCTGGCGTACAGCGAGGAATCGCTGCCCGGCGACGGCGTCTACGACGACGGCTCCATCCTGCGTGCGGCCCGGCTGGGGACGTTCCAATTCGACTCGACCGACCTGCGCGCCCGCGTCGCCCCCCTCACCAGCGTCCCCACCACGCTCCAGGTCGGGGACTACGTCTACGGCAAGGTCGTGATGCTGAAGTCATCCATGGCCGGCGTCGAAGTCCTCCTCGTCGAGGGCGTCGACCGCGGCGTGGCCGGCGACACCAACGGGACCCTGCACGTGAGCAAGATCGCCAAACGCTACGTCGAAGACGTGGCGCGGGAGTACCGGCTCGGCGACATCGTGCGGGCCCGCGTGCTGGAGGTCAAGCCCAGCGTGCAACTCTCGCCCCAGGATCCTCGGTGCGGCGCCATCATGACGTACTGCCTGCGCGACCGGTTCCCCCTCAAGAAGGTCGGCAAAGGCCTCGAATGCGCGACCTGCGGCCGGCGCGACACGCGGAACCTTGCGCCCGATTATGGGCAGGTCTTCGTGCCGGCCTACGTGGCTCTCCAGGTCAGCCAGGGGTAGGGGCTGATTCCAGCCACGGTCCAAACCGAAGCCCGGAACGGCCCCTTGGGCCGTCGAGCGGCCATGGGGCCAAAGCCTAGTCCGTTTGCCGCTCGAGTTGAACCGTGATGGTCGTGGTTTCGGCCGAGTCGACCGACGTTTGGACGGTCTTTTCCTTGTAACCATCTTTCGAAACTTCCAGGCTGTGATGGCCAGGGGCAACATCGAGAATTCGGAAACTGCCGCCGCCGTCCGTGAGATAAGGATCGCTCCGTCCTTGCAGCACGATTTGCGCGTTTGGAATAGCGAGCAAGCGGTCGTCCAAGACGGTCCCTTCAATGGCACCGCCCGGGACACCGGTCGCGGGGGGTTCCGACGGGGTTCCGGTTGGGTCGGATTGGGGAGAGGATAGGCAACCCGCGAGAAGAAGCATTAGTCCCGAAAGGTCGGCGATTCGGATTGTCGGCTTGTTTGGACGCATTTGGCACGTCGAGGGTTCTAGGCGGACGGTTTGTCGCCCCGGTTCCAGCAATCGATCCACATCGGCAGATTCGTTGGTTGCAGGTTCGGGCAATCTCGGGAATCCAAGTACCAGACACGAAGGCGGAACGTCCAATCGACAGCCTTTTCAGTTTCGACTGCCCGCTGTGGGTTAAGGCTGCCCGAGTTGCCGCTACCGATTTCTATCCACGCTTCATAGTCGTTCGGCACTTCCCAGGCGCTGTCTCCAGGTAGGCCGTACAGTTCGGCCCACGCCTGACTCCACATCTCGTACATCGGCGGGAAGACCGTGAAACAGCTGGGGCCGGCGCGCTCGATTTGTGCCCAATCCCTGCACCATGTGAACGTCTTTCCATCCCCGTGGTTGGGCTCCCAACTCAGATTGAAGACGAGCAACCCCCAACGGTCGAAGGGAACGTTGACGCGGGTTGACCAGGGCTTTTCGAGAGAGGAGTTGAGGTCGTTCGTGTCACAAGACGGGTAGACCCCAAGCCTGTCGGCATTCGTTCGTCCATCGGCCATGCGGCAGCCGATAGTGTCCGTGTAGTCTATGACCTGGGACCAGTGGGGTCTTGCCGCCTCGACCGGAGGTGCCGAGACGGCCCAAAGGGCTGGAATACGGGCAGTCTGCTCCGGCGGCGACACGTCTGATGATGAGGCGAGGCACCCTGCCAAGGAAGCGGTCAGGACGGTTACGTAAAATAAACGTTGCACGAACTCACCATGACGTCTTCGCTCTGAACTCCTGCCACATGGACCGCATGAGTCGGGCCGTCGAAGGTACCGGTAATGAACCAGACCCACGACCGACCGACGCCCGTTTCAACGTTGCACTTGTAATTGATTCCGCAATTCTGCGTTGGGATAGCGGCCCCCCCGCCCAAACCCGTGCTCGCGTCGAAAATGACGATTCCTTCACTGGCGCCTCCCTCGCGGTAGCACTCCGCTCGGGTCACGAAGGTGTCCCGATACCGCACGACGTCGCGATTCCCCACATTCGGCGCGCTTGACGCGCAATCATCCACATCACAAACCCGCCTCCAATAGGAGGACTCATAAAGCGACGAGGAGGCGCAGATGGATTCCTCCGTCACGCCCTGTACGAAAACGCGCCACTCCATGGAGCAACCTCCGTAGAAATCAAGAAGCGGATCGTTCCCGGCATCCCAGAAAACGACGTTGATCGTGTCCGTGCTTGCGGACGCCGGGTCGGCTTCACTCTTGAACTCCGCTGTAACGGGCCCGACGGCCGCGGTCAGGCTCAAGGTCCCGGCAATCAGAACAAAGAAATGTTGCCCCACCATGGAATCCCTCCGTACTAAAGGATTTGACCACTAAAAGAATTGCTAGACGCGTCGGAGACGGAACTTCAAATTCGTTCCACAGGCCAGGCACGACGTTCCGCAGGGTCCCGGGTCACTCGGTTGTCCAACACCAAATTCCCGCCCGAAAGCTTAAAAGGGGCCCGGCCTCATCGCGCGCCCCCCGGACGGGTTCTACATGGAGCTACGCGCCATTACCATCAACGACCGAGAGATGGAGATCGAGGTCCTGGGCGAGAACGAAACGTTCCTCAACCCCATCAAGCAGAAACTGCTTCAGGACAAGGACGTCGACATCGCCGAGTACGTCATCGAACACCCCTTCCTCAGCATCCCCCGGATCTTCGTCCGCACCCGCGGCGCCGCCCGGCCCCAGGTCGTCCTCAAGCGGACCATTTCCGCCCTCCTCAAGGAGTACAAGGACCTGGAGGACCAGTTCGTCGCCCAGGCTCCCAGCGGAGCGTAGCCGCGGCATGCGGCCCGCAGCGGGCCCCACCGAAACCGACATTGGACTCTTGGCCTACGCCACGCGGACGCCGCCCCTTGGGGGCCGGCTCAAGGTCCGCGTGGAAGATTTCACCGTCGACGAGGTCGCCGCGCCCCCCCTCGAGGACGCCGCCGGCCGGTTCGCCGCGGCCCGCGTGCGCCTCGTCAACTGGGACACTCACCTGTTCGTGCGAGAAGCGAGCGCCCGCCTCGGCGTGTCCCGCAACAAGATCCGCTTCAGCGGAACGAAGGACAAGCGCGGCGTCACGGAGCAATGGTTCACCTTCGAGGCGCCAACGGACGCCCTAACCACGCTCACGTCACTGCCGGGCGTCGAGCTTCGGGAGGTTCGACGAACCCGCCAGGAGAGCGCGCTGGGCCAGCACGTCGGCAATCGGTTCCGCGTCGTCCTTCGCGACGTGGCCGTGGCGCCCCACCAAGTGCCCGAGATCATGGCCGCTGCCCTTGGCGAGCTCGGGCAGGTCGGCGGCGCGCCCAACTTTTTCGGGCCGCAAAGGTTCGGCTCAAGCCGCGCGAGCACCCACTTGGTGGGCGAGCGGATGCTTCGCGGAGACTTCACGGGCGCCGTACGCGTCTACCTCAGCCCCCCGGGCGCGTCAAGAGAAGAGGGCGCGTCGGCCGCTTGGCGAACGGCGGTGGATGGAGGGGACTGGAAGGCCGCGCTGGCGTTGGCAAGCCCAGGCCAGCGATTCGAACGCGCCCTGCTCCACCGGCTCGTTGAGACGGACGGCGATGGCGTGGCGGCGTTGCGGGCCCTGCCCGACACGCTTCAACGCCTGTTCGTCCACGCGTATCAGTCCCTGCTCTTCAACAGAATTCTGAGCCGAAGGATCCAAGACGCGATGCCCGTCGGGGACCCCGTCGTGGGCGACCTCGTCGTCCCCCTGGAGCGCGGCCGGCCCACGGAGGAGTTCGTCCCCGTGGACGAACGGAACCTGGAGCGTTGCCGCGCCGAGTGCCGTCGCGGGCGCGCCGCCGTGACCGGCCTTCTTCCCGGCACCGAGGTGCAGGTAGCCGACGGTCCCATGGGCCGAATCGAGGAGCAGGTCCTGCGCGAAGCCGGTGCCCAGGCCCGAGATTTCCTCGTGCCCGAGATGCTCGAGTGGAGCAGCAAAGGTACGCGGCGCCCCCTCGCCGCGTCGGTCGCGGCTGCAGAAACGCACATCGCCCCCGACGAGGTTTTTCCTGGCCGGACCCAAGTGGAATTCCGGTTCACGTTGCCCGCCGGCTCCTACGCCACGGCCGTCCTGCGGGAATTCATGAAGTCCCCGGTGCTGGCCCACTTCGGCTGACCGTTGGCGCCTATTTGCGGAGGGCTGGCGCCGCCTTGACCGTCGCGCCGACTACGACAAAGTGCGCCAGCAGCGCCTCGATCTGGACGCGGTCGTTGCTGCCCTCCACGAGGCGGAACTCCGCTTCGCCGATCCGGTCGACCAACCGCACCTTGAGGTCGTCGGGGACAGGCAGGTCGAAGACCGTCCGGTGGATCTGCCGGACCACGTCCTCCCCGCTCATGCCGTACGTGATCAGCAACTCGTCGAGTTTCGTACGAGCCGCCATGAAGTCCCCCTTGAGCGCCGTCTCGACCAGGCCGCGCACCTCCTCGGGGTGCGCGGTCGACGTGGCCTCGTAGACCGAGTCCTCGTTGACCGTCTTGGCCAAGGTGGCTGCGACCTGGAGCGTGTTCACGGCCTTGCGAAGGTCTCCCCGGGCCACGTAGAGGATGGCGTCGACGCAGTCCGGCGCGATCTCGAGCTTCTCCTCCTTGGCGATCCGCCGAAGCATCGACTTGACCTCGTCCGGCTTGAGCGGCCGGAACCGGAAGACCGCGCAACGAGATTGGATGGGCTCGATGATCTTGCTCGAGTAGTTGCACCCCAGAATGAAGCGGGTCGAAGCCGCGTACTTCTCCATGGTGCGGCGGAGCGCCGACTGCGCGTCCGCGGTGAGCGCGTCCGCCTCGTCCAGGAAGATGACCTTGAAGGGCGCTTCCTGGATGGGGGCCGTTCGGGCGAAATCCTTGATCTTGCCGCGCACGACGCCGATGCCGCGCTCGTCGGACGCGTTCAGTTCCGCGAAGTTGATGGTCCAGGATTCGCCGAAGAGTTCCCTCGCCAGGGCGAGCGCGCACGTCGTCTTGCCGACGCCCGCGGGCCCAGCGAACATGAGGTGGGGAAGGTTCTTCGTGGCCACGTACGCCTTGAGCCGCTCCACGATTTCTGGGTGGCCTACGACGTCCGCCAGCTTGGCGGGCCGATACTTTTCCACCCAGATTTCTTCCACGAGCCACCGAACCGGCGAGTCACTATAACGGTTTCCCGTCACGCGATGCGGCCAAACTTCTGTTCGGACTCGAGGGCCGCCCGGACGCCGTTCCAACGCGCCAACGGGACGAGCGCGAACCAGCGGCCCGACCCTTGGGCGTGTTCTTGGATGCGCCGGGCCATCCAAGATTCGCGGGCCCGCTGGACCTTCTGGAGGCCCTTGGTCGGGAAGAGTTTCTCGTCCCACTCCCGCGCGAACGCTTCCGGGTCCGCGGCCACCAGGGTCTCCTCGGGGATTCGTCTCAAGCGGCGATTGTTCCGCATGAGCTCGAAGAAGCCGACGCTCTCGGCCCACACGTTGGAGTGACCTTCGTCGCCCAAGTCGATCGCTTCGACGGCCAAGCTGTGGGCCCGCGCGTATGCAAAGGCGGCGTACAGGTCGGGCGGCGGGACCTGGACGGGGCCGAACTTGGCCAGGGCCTTGAGGTACGCGTCGTCGGTCGCGTCCTGCTCGAATTCGCGTTTGGCTTCCTCCCCGATCGTCGCGCCGATGGCGTCGAGGTCCTCGAACGGGATGCCCAGGAGGATGCCGGTGAACCGTTCCCGCTCTAGCCAGGCGGCGAGCTTGGGTCCGTCCTCGGCAAGTCCGAGGATCCCGCCGGCCAGGACGACGCGCGCCCCCGAGGGCCCTTCGAGCGTGGCTTCCTTCATCATGCTTTGGGGGCCTGTTCGGGTTGTGTGAAGAGGTGCGCGTAGACCTTCGCGTCGGCCACGAGGTTTTTCACGACGCAGTACTCGTTGGGCGAGTGGGCCAGTTCATCGTAGGTGGACCAGACGGCGGCCTCGTACCCGTTGCGCCGGAAGATGGCGGCCACAGTGCCGCCGCCCACGCCCCAGACGGTGGGCTTGAGTTTCGGCCGCAGGTCGCGCAAGGCGGCCGTGATCCGGCGGACGATCTCGGCGCCCGTCGGCGTCGGCGGCGCTGCGGGCGCGTGCTGCTGGATTTCCACCTCGATCTTGGTCCCCGTGAGTTTCTCCACTTCCTTCACGACGCCGTTCACCGTCTTGAGGACCGCGTCTGATTTGTACTGGGGCAGGACGCGGCAGTCGAAGTAGAAGACCTCCTGGCCCGGGATCGTGTTGACGTTGGGTACATTGCCCTCGTGTTTCGTGGGCTCGAAGGTGCATTCGGGCGGCATGAAGAGCGCGTCTTTCTCGGCGTACTCCTCGTGCAGCTTCCCGTCGAGTTCCAGCGTCAGCCGCGCCGCGGCGCGGTGCGCGTTGTTGCCGAGGTACGGCATGCTGCCGTGGCACTGCTTCCCGTTCACGGTGAACTTCAGCCAGAGGATGGTCTTCTCGGCCACCTCGACCTTTTCGCCCTTCTCGTCGCCGCCGTCGGGAACAAGGATGAGGTCGTTCTTGCGAAAGAGTTTGGCGTGAGTGTCGAGGAGCCACGTAAGGCCAAGGTCGCTTCCGGTCTCCTCGTCGGCCACGAAGAGGAGCGCCACGTCGAACGTCGGTTTCTTCTCGTCCTCGAGGACCGACTTGAGCGCCCAGAAGCTGGCCGCCAACGACTGGCCGTTGTCCTCCGAGCCTCGGCCGTACAGGCGGCCGTTCTTCAGCACGGGTTCGAAGGGCGGCGTCTTCCAGTCCTTCTCGTTGCCGGGCGGCACGACGTCGATGTGGCTCATCACCCAGATGGTCCGCTTGCTCGATTGGCCCTTGACCCGGACGACAAGGCTGGGTCGCTTGCCGCTCGGCACGCTCTTGTCCGGCGCGGCATACTCCTCCACGGAGAACCCATGCTTCTTGCAATAGTCCATGAGCCATTGGGCCTTCTTGGTCTCGCCCTCGCCCGCGTTCTTGGGCCCGATGGCGGGGATGCGGACGAGGCCCGACAAGAGGTCGACCATGTCCCGCTCGTGGCCTTCGACGCGTTCGAACAGTTTGCTGACGACGGTGGTCTGGTGTGGCATGCTAAACCTCCTTGGTCTTGCGCGGCCCGCGGGCGCTTCCATCGCGCTTGGATGCCCCGGCGTTGCCGAGCTG
>CAYVGY010000030.1:0-11395 GCA_964451065.1 uncultured Halobacteriales archaeon | reverse complement strand
CCGGAACCCCTTGACTTGCGTGAGGAACGCATGGGCGGCCGTGTCGGGATCAGGGTACTTCGCACGCAAATGGCGATATTCGCGGAAGGCGAGTTCCATCCGTTCGCGCACCAACGCTTCCGCCTCCGCGATGAGGTCGGCGGCGTCTTTCCGCACGACCGGGGCGCGGCCGCCGGGCAGGATGACGAGGACGTCCATGCCGGCGTATTCGGTGAAGCCGGACACTTGGCCGTTGGGGCTGACGCGCTTGGTGCCGAGGATCCTGCCGTCGCGGCCGAGGTCGAGCTTCAAGGAGTGCGTCCTGGGGCGGCGCCCCGTTTCATACAGGCCGAACGTATTTGAGCGTTTTCGCCGCGCGGAATCAGCACGCGCTGTCGGTGGGGGCCGGCACCGACTTCTGCTGCTCGGCGATCATGGCGTCCGTCAACTCGCCGAACGTGATGAGCATCCGTTGGCAGTCCCGGCCCTGGTGGCTGGGAAGGTCGGGCTTCTCGATCCACGTCCCGTTGTGCTTGGACCGGTCCTCGTCGGGCATGAACAGGAAGTAGCGCAGCGTCATGTTCCCTTCGTCTTCGAGAACCTTGCCCCCGTTGACGACGTCGTCCAGTTGGAATCGGCCCTCCTCGAATTCCGCACCCATGTAGCCAAAGAATTGCCCCATGGTGGCGCATCCGAACTCGAGATGGACTTGGTAGTCGTTGGGCTGGTGCATGTGGACCTTGCTCGGAAGGAGGCCGGCCTCCCCCGGCCCTTCCATGTCGAACTTGGGGTGTTGGAACCGCACGCGGGTCCCGTTGTCGTAGACGTAGAAGGTCGCATGCTCGTGCAGCTCTTCCAGCGCGCAATCCTCGCCGAGACCCGAAAGGTAGACGAGGCCCCACACCACGCCGGCGCTGCCCACCAATATCCCGCCCCACACGGCGAACGTCTTCACGGCCTTCATCGGCAGTTGGCGGCGTTCCTCGGCGCGCACGCGCTGGCGCCGGCGCTCGCGCGCGGTGACGCGCTCGTCCGCCGTCGTCGGTTCCTCATCTCGGAGATCACTGGGGACGTCCACGGCGAGCATGTTCAATCCTCAGACTCGCCCGGACCGCCCGCAGAGGGGAACGCGCTGAGGTCGAGGTTTTCCAGGCGCTTGAGGAAGCGCGCCTCGACCTTGTCGGCCACGTAGACGGCCTTGCCGGCCCGCTTGACCGGTTGGGCGTCCTTCGTCATGGCGGCCGCGTCGATGCGGAGAATGATCGGGTTCTCGATGCGGGCGCGGCCCGCTTGCACGGCTTTCTCGACGGTGCCGCTGAGGTGGATCTTTTTGCGGTCGGTTGGGTGGAGCCCGTTCTCCAGGAGGATGTCGACTTCTTCCTCGCTGCAGGGGTAGAACAGTTCGTCGGTGGCCGCGTCGGGCAAGTCGTCGAGGTTCACGTCGAGGCTGTGCGCGTACGTGGCGCGGATCATGCCGCCGTCGATCTGGTAGCGGCCCTTGGGGTCGGTCTCCACGATGGCGACCACGTAGTGGGGTCGCAGCCAGTGGTAATGCGGCTTGTTCTGGCGCAGCGCGTTCGAGAACGCGCGCAGGTCCACCCAGCCGTGTCCGTCCATGGTGAGCCCGAACCGTTCGGGGAAATGGCGCAGGACGCCGGCCATGATTCGCCCGATGCGTTCGAGTTCTTGGTCGCTCATCATGAAGTGGCCCTTATCGTCGCACGCCGGGCAGGCGTTGGCCCGGAAGTAGCCGTGCCGGCTGCACTCTGCCAACATTTGGGAATCACCGATCGTTAGGGTTGGATGCGGCCGAAGGCCACGCCGCCGCTCGTCTTCTCGATGAGGATGCGGTACCGTTGGCCCTTCTTGCCGCCGGGGACGAAGATGGTGAAGCCAAGGTGGCGCGCCACCCCGTCGCCGCGCTGGGAGATGTCGTCGATGTTGAGCTCGTAGACCTTGTTCTCTTCGAGCGTGGGCTTTGCCTGTGGCGCGGCGCGGACCCGGCGGGTCACGATGGGTTTGTGGGCCCCGCACGCCTCGCACTTGAGGAGCGTCGTGCGTTCCTGCTTGTCGAGGTGGGTGTCGGGCCGGCCGCATTCGCTGCAGATCACGTAGGTCTGGACGTAGGATTCCAACCGCTCCTGGATGGTGCGCGGGATGAGGTTGCCTTGGAAGGTGACGCGTTCGCCCTCGATGCCGCCGGCCGTGCCCAACTCCCGCAGCAGGTACGTGACCAGGTGCTGGGGGTCGCGGCGGAGCTTCTCCACGATGGCGGGCCAATTGCGGATGACCGTTGCGCGGCCCTCCGTCATGACATCGAGCTGGGGGGTCTCCCAGCGTTCGCCGCTCGATTTAGGTTCGGGGAGTTCCTTCTTGGCCCTCGACAGGAGGGATTTGTAGTCGAAGCTGGTCGTCGCGGGGCACATATAAGGGGAGTCCGGGACCTGGCCGAATTCTCCGCTTTTAATAAACATTTGTAGGGCGGGGATGGTGCCCCCAATCCGGCTCCGTCCACCTGGTCCACCGTGCGAAGGTGATTCCCTCCCATTGGAAGGCACCCGTAGGGGTCGGCCCCTCCTAGTCCCAGTAGAGGACTTCCCAGGTTCCTACCGCCGTCGCGGCAGGCGCCCAGTTGTGAAAGTACGACACCGGCCAGACGGGCTCCGCCCTGCCATACAATTCATAGCGCTGGCCTGGGCGCGGCTCTGAGTAGTTGTTGGGTCCCAGCGTGCAAAGGTTGGACGGTCCGACCCCCTCTATGGAGACAGGTGGAGTGAGGACGCCGAGAACCACGGTGCAGCGAACCTCGTACTGAAACCTTGGACCTTCGACTGCGGCCACGGCCCATAAAATATCGCCCGTGAAGCCGGGACCCACAAGGAATCCAACGTGGAATTGGTCTCCTGAGGCGACCCCGAATGCGCCACACCATTTCGTGAAGGGCGCCGTTCCCCCGCAACGGGCGTCGCTTTGCGCCGTGGGCCCGTCTGCCGGCGAGTGGCCGAGACTGGCCGGGTCGGCGCCGACGCCTTCGGACTGAACGGGGTTGGCAACCGCAGACGCGGAATGGCCGATGCTCAACGCTAGGAGGGCGATGGCAAGCGTTCCCACGATTCGAAGGCCGCCCCCGGGTCGGGGGGCGCTAATTCTTGCGGGCATTCTTGGCGAGACCATGGTGATCGATTCCGCGACGAGCCCCCCGATTTATTAGACCATTTGGAGGAAACGTTGGATTGTCGCGTCTACCCTCGGACTGTCTGCGGCGCCACGGCGGCCGCCTTGGCCATGCGTCGGTCCAGCATGGCCTTCACGAACCCGTGGAAGAGCGGCGCGGGCCGGTCGGGGCGGCTCTGGAATTCGGGGTGGAACTGGCCGCCGATGAAGTACGGGTGGCGGGTCCGGGGGAGCTCCATGATCTCCATGATGGGTTGGCCGGGCATCCGGCCTGAGAAGACGATGCCGGCCTTCTCGAACCGGTCGATGTACGCCGGGTTGACCTCGAAGCGGTGCCGGTGGCGTTCTTGGATGCGGGGCGCGGCGTAGAGCTCGCTGGCCATCGTCCCTTTCTTCACGTCGATGTCGCTGGCGCCCAACCGCATGGTGCCGCCCTTGAGGTCGAGAAACTTGTACTGCTCCGGAAGCAAGGTGATCACCGGGTCCGACGTGTTCGCGTCGTTCTCCGTCGTGTTGGCTTGGGGTAGCTGGAGTTCGGAGCGGGCGAACTCGATGAGGGCGAGCTGGAAGCCGTAGCAGATGCCGAGGTAGGGCACCTTGTTGCGGCGCGCGAAGCCGGCGGCCAGGATCTTCCCCTCCGCACCGCGGGCGCCGAAGCCGCCGGGCACGAGGACGCCGTCGGCGGTGTCGAGGATGCTCCACGCCTGCGCGTTGTTCTTTTCGAGCTCGGCCGCTTCGACCCACGTGATCTTCACCTGGGCGTCGAGGGCGGCGCCGGCGTGGCGGAAACTCTCCGTGATGGAGAGGTAGCTGTCGGCGAGGTGCGTGTACTTGCCGATGATGGCGACGTTCACGGCGGCCCGCTTCGACTTGAGCTTTTCCACGAAGCGGCCCCATTGGTCGAGTTTGGCGGCGCCGTCCTTGGCGGGAAGCTTGAGGCGGTGGATGAGGAATTCGTCGAGCCCTTGCGAGTGAAGGAGCAACGGCACCTCGTACGGCGTCGAGCAGTCGTGGGCACCGATCACGCCCTCCTTGGGCACGTCGCAGAAGAGGCTGATCTTTTCCTTCACCGCCGGGTCGATGGGTTCCGTCGAGCGGCAGACGATGACGTCGGGGTGGAGACCCATGGCCTTGAGGTCCCGCACGCTGTGCTGCGTCGGTTTCGTCTTCTGCTCTCCGACGGAGCCGACTACGGGCAGCAGCGTCGTGTGGATGAACACGACGTTGTCGTGGCCGACCTCGCGGTGCAACTGGCGAAGCGCTTCGAGGAACGGCATCGATTCGATGTCGCCCACGGTGCCGCCGGCCTCCACGAGGCAAACGTCCGCGCCGGACTCTTTGGCGACCCGAAGGATCCACTCCTTGATGACGTTCGTGACGTGGGGGACGATCTGCACCGTCTTCCCCAGGTAGTCGCCGCGGCGTTCGCGCTCGATGACGACCTTGTAGACCTTGCCGGTGGTGATGTTGTTGTCGCGGCCCAGTTGGACGTCGAGGTATCGTTCGTAATTGCCGAGATCAAGGTCGACCTCGCCGCCGTCGTTGAGGACGTAGACCTCCCCATGCTCGAAGGGGTTCATCGTGCCCGCGTCGATGTTGAGGTAGGGATCGATCTTGACGGCGGTGACCTTGATGCCGCGCATCAGGAGGAGGCGGCCAAGGCTGGACGTCGTGATGCCTTTTCCCAGGCCGGAAAGAACGCCTCCCGTGACGACGACGAAGCGAGGCGAAGAAGAACCCGTGGCTTGCACGGGAACCGACGATACTTCCGGGTCGTTAATGTAGTTTTGCCGAGCCCTAGAAGTTGAAAAGCCTAAAACTGCTTATTCAGCACCGAACGCAACCGCGAAGGCATCCAGCTTGGCACCAGCATCGGCCTCTTCGTCAAGAAGACGGAACCTTCCGCCAAGAAGGAATGGCTCTACCGCGACCTATGGGGCACGCGCAAGCGCGAGGAACTCGTTGAAAGCCTCGGCCGGCCGAACCTTGCGGACGAATACCTGCCCGCCGCACCAGTAAAGGAGAACCAATACAACTTCCGCCCCGTGAACGTAAGCCCCAGCTACTTTGGCTGGCCCAGTCTCATGGAGCTTTGCCGCGCCGAACCGAGCAACGGCTTGATGGAGAAGCGCGGCGCATCCCTGATCCAGATTGACGAACCGCCCCTGAGACGCCTCATGGCCGCCTACTTCGACAAAGGTACATCGTGGGATGCTGTCGCTTCACTCGGAAAGGGTTTGACGGAGGACGCGGCGAGATTCGACGCCAAGGAAGCCCGACAGAAGGCCCAGCGCGAGGAGAAGTACGACGAGGCTCGCATCGTCCGCTATGCGACGCGTCCCTTCGACCACCAGCACGCCTACTATACGGGTGTTCGGCCGGTGTGGAATGAGCCGCGACCGGGCCTCTGGTCGCAGCGGTGGGACGGCAACGAGTTCTTCGTCAGCCGACGCCACGGCTCCAAGACACCCGAAGGTCCGCCGTTCTACTGGACGCGCCGACTCCTCGACGATAGCCTGCTCACCCTCCACGCCACGGCGTTCCCGGCCCGCATCAAGGGCGTGAACAGGAAACTCCTGGCGTTCACCGAGGACGCCGGCCCCGCCGACCGCATAACGAACAACTACAGCGACCGCCTGCTGGCCTATCTCGAACAGGCCGGCATCAAATCCAACCGCGACGCCGATTCGTCGTCGTTGGTATGGCTGCACGCCTTGGCCATCGGCTTTGCCCCCAAGTACCTGCAAGAGAACCGGGATGGCATCCGGCAAGACTGGCCTCGCATCCCCCTCCCCAAGACCGCCGACGCGCTACGCACGTCGGCCGCTTTGGGCCGCAAGCTCGCCGACCTGCTCGACGCCGACAAGGTGCCGGGGATCAACAAGGCTCCCATTAGACCCGAACTAGAACGCATCGGCCGTGTCGAGCGCCGCGATGGCAACCCGCTCGACCCCGACCGAGACCTCGACGTTACCGTCCAATGGGGCCGCCCGCAACAGGGCGGCGTCTTCCCTGGACCCGGCAGGGCCGAGTTGCGCGACTACACCCAGGATGAACTCACCGCCCTGCAGCAGGGAGCCCAGACCCTCGGCGTCACCGTCCAGGACCTGCTCGACACCCTGGGGCCCAAGACCTACGACGTGTACCTCAACCCCCAGACCTACTGGGCCAACATTCCCCAAAACGTCTGGGACTACCACATCGGCGGCTACCAGGTCATAAAGAAGTGGCTATCCTACCGCGAGACCGCGCTTCTCGGAAGGCCTTTGACGGCCGAGGAAGCCGCCGAGATCGGCGGCACCGCCCGCCGCCTCGCAGCTATCCTGCTCCTCCAACCCGCGCTCAACGCGAACTACAAGGCAGTCGAGAAATCCGCTGCAAGGTGGCCGACAAAGGACAACGGTCCTGCCAGGCACCGTGCAGCAGTGGGCGGTGAACAGGTTCCGTGAGTGGTCGCAACGATTGCCGACGGGGCACGGCGGGACGAGAAATCGCAGGACCCTTCCATGTCGCGAACTCGAAAGCCAACCGCACCGAGGCGAGTAGGCCACTTTCGCTCGACCCCCCGAAACTCCCTTACGTTTCAAAGTTCGTGGAGGACTCCTGGTGAGTGACAACTCTTCCATCGAATGGACCAACGCGACGTGGAACCCCGTAACCGGCTGCACCAAAGTCAGCGAGGGCTGCCGTCACTGTTACGCGGAGCGCTTCGCCGAGCGGTTTCGCGGCGTCCCCGGCCACCCTTTCGAACAAGGGTTCGACCTCAAGCTCTGGCCCGAGCGCCTCGATCTTCCGCTCCAATGGAAAGAGCCGCGCATGATTTTCGTCAACAGCATGAGCGACCTGTTCCACGAACGAGTCCCGGTCGACTACATCCAGCAGGTCTTCGCCGCCATGCGGGATGCTCATTGGCACACATTCCAGGTGCTCACCAAACGTTCGAAGCGCCTCAAGAACCTGGCCGGCGAACTCGACTGGCCCGACAACGTGTGGATGGGTGTCAGTGTGGAAGATATGCGTGTTGCGCACCGGGTTAACGATCTGCGGGAGGTAGACCCGGCCGTCAGGTTCCTCAGTTGCGAACCTCTGCTAGGCTCTTTGGCCGACCTCAATCTGGAAGGCATCCACTGGGTCATCGTTGGCGGCGAGTCCGGTCCGGGCGCCCGCGAGATGAAGCAGGAATGGGTGCGCGAGATCAAGACCAAGTGTCGCAACACCCATGTGCCCTTCTTCTTCAAACAGTGGGGCGGACCCATCAAGAGCCGGACGGGTCGGGAACTCGACGGCCGCACGTGGGACCAGATGCCTCTGCTCAAGGCGGCATGACATGACGGCCGGCCTGCCGATGGACGAGGTGGGCATCCACACGCGCCAGAAGCAGGCCCTGCTCACCGCCTACCTCAAAGTCTGGACCTTGAACGTGGCCGCGAACTTCGGCCAGGAAGCGCCAAGCCTCGACATCTACGATCTGTTCGCTGGCACTGGCTGGTGCGTCGAACGCGAATACCGTAAGGACGAGTGGAAGGGAACCTCCCTGGTTTCAGCCGAGCAACTCAAGCAGTACCCGAGCAAGCGGGACTGCTTCCTCGTGATGAACTCGTGGGTGGGCTCCGACGAGGAAAGAGCGGCCCAAGTGGCCGCCCTCAAGCAGCGGATTTCAGACACGAAACTGGAGGGGGGCAACCGTAAGGTCGAGTTTCTCTCTGAGGAGTTGGCGACGGCCTTGCCCAAGGCGTTGGCCATTCACGCAAAGCGAGCGCAGTATCCGAGCCTCTGGATTCTCGACCCTTACAAGGCCCATGCGCTGCCTTGGGTGTCCGTCAAAGCCATCGCTGACCAAGTCGGGACTTGGACGGACAAGGCCGGCAAGAAGCGCAGCCGCCGTCCGGAGCTTTTCATCCACTTCATTACAAGCACCCTCCAGCGAAACGTCCACAACCCCGGAATCATCGCCGAAGCCCTCGGCTGCACCGTGGACGAATGGGAAGCGCACCGAAAGACCGTCGAGGCAACCGGTGGGACGGTCCTCGACGCCCTTTCGTCGTTCTACTATGGCCAACTCCAGAAGCTATACGGCCGCGAGCCTTTCGCGGTGAATATTCCCGGCAAGGACGGCAACCCCGTGTCCGTCGTCTTCCTCGCGGTCGAACACGACGCAGCGTGGCACTCCATCCGCAAGGAGACTCTCCCGCATTTCGATCACTGGTTGAAGCAGGAATACAAACCGCGCAAGGAATGGGTTCGAGCGCGCCACAAGATAGACCGCGACCTTCCGCCTGGGCAGAAGCAGAAAGGCCTGTACGAGCCGTTCGAGTAGTCGGACGGTCCTTCCATTAGCCTTGGCTGGGCTTCACGAAGGGGCTATCCTTCCATTTTGTCCCAGAATTTGTTCGCGCGCCGAACGAGACGGTGAACGTCCTTCGCAGCGGCGAATGTGCGCGTGGTTTGTGCCTTCATCCCTTGCATGGTGAGCGTGTCCCCGACGAGCGGCTTCCACGAACGGTGGAATTTGGCGTCCTTGTCCGTGATTCCGCCCATGCTACCACCCTGCCGAAGCAGCTCGCGGGCGCGGTCCTCGGGAATCCCCAAAAGGGCGGCCAACCGCTCTTCCGCCTCGCGCGGCTTTTTCGACCGGCGACCCCAGAGGTGGAGTTGGCGAAGCGTCCGGAGGAATTCGTCGCCGCCGACTTGTGTTGCCAGGTTAGCAAGTCCTCGGCCCTCCAAGTCGACACCTCCCTCGACGTAGGCCTGCCCGAGAGACAGGACGGGCGGGCGCGCTATTGCGCGGTTTCCATCCTTGAGTCGGAGGTTGTGCTTGCGCGCGGCGCTCTCGCAGCGGCAATCCGCGCCGCAATCCGTTTCGGGGAGTAGGCCAACGAAGCCCATGTGTTTTGTCCGCCACATTTCGCGCAGTGTCTCGCTTGTCGCATTGGCGCGCTCTGCAACAGGAAGGATGCCATCTCCTTTGGCAGACCAGTTGACCAGGACACATTCTTGGGGATCGTTGAAAGAGGCCTGGATAGTGCCACGCATCTTTTCGCCGACTTGGGGAATCCACCGGACTTGGAGCGCATCGGCCGTGGCGACGGCGTTATACCATTCGGCCTGACGCACTTGGTCCCTTGTGAGCTTCTTCTGGAACTTCGCGTCCACTAGGATGATGCTGGAATCCTTGGCAACGGCCACGTAGTCCGGTGCAGCGTATCCGGGGACGTGCCCGTAATGGGCTTTGCCTCTCCCGAGCAGGGTCAGCTTGCCGTAGCGTTCCTGGAGAGCTGTATGGACCTTGGTGAACTGCCCCTGCGCCTCTTGGACCGCGCGTTCGACTTCCTTGCGGAGCTGCTCCGTGATTTGAGCGCCCCGCCGGCGCAGCGCCTCCAAGCTCTGTGCGATTACCGCTTTGGAATCCACATCGCCCTCGAAGTTGCCGAGCATTTCGGCCGTCATGGCCTCCCCGATGGAGCCATAAGCCAGGCCATCGAGGCCGAATACGTATTCGACTTCGCGCGGGACGGTGGGGGTGCGCGCTTCGGGATGGGCGGTCAAGTAGGCGTAGACGCCCAGCAGGCGGGGACAGGTCTCGAAGTGTGCCAAGTCCTTGTGGGTCACGGTGTAGCGATTGACCGGGGGCACGCTTTCGGCAGCGATGTTGCTCCCTAAAGGGGCTTCATGGGCTGCGCCCAGGCTGGCCCGGTGCTGACGGGTACGGGTCCGCTTCTGGCGCCTGGCGCTGCCCGGTGGATGGGAACGTTCGCCCGGCGCGCGAGTCGTTCCCGTCACGCCAGCGCCGCTACCAACACCGGTGGTGCGTCTTGCGGGAACCGGAGTTTGACCGCGCGGAAGTAGAAGAAAGGTCCCACGCAACCACCCGCCTTGGGCCGGCCAACGCCCCAGGTTATTAGGCGCCCCGGCCGGACTCCGGTTCAATGCCTGCTGACCGCGGTTCCTTGCCATGGTCAAGGCCCGGACTTAGGTTCAAAGACGCAACCCGCCCAACCCTCACCCTTAAATACGCGCCGCCCTCTCGGCGCGTCCCGCCATGGGAAAACGCCCCCTCGATGTCCTTCACGCCGCGCTCAACACGCCGGTGGCGATCGAGATCCGGGGCGGCCGCGAATACCGTGGCGTGCTCGACGGCTACGACCATCCCCACCTCAACGTCGTCCTCAAGGCGGCGGAAGAGTTGGAGCACGGCGCGCCCGTGGCCAAGTACGAGCATCTCATCGTGCGGGGCGACGCCATCGTCTACATCAGCCCGTAAGGAACGATTCCCATGTCCAAAGGCACCCCCTCCCACTTCGGCGGAAAGAAGAATCACATCACGTGCCGCCGCTGCGGACGCCAATCCTACCACGCGCAGAAACGGCAATGTTCGAGCTGCGGCTTCCCCGAAGCGAAGCTCCGCAAGTACAACTGGAGCAAGCGCACCCACGTCGCCAAGAGCTGGCCGCGCGGCCTATAGGTCGGCAAGCGTTTTTGGCCCGGCAGGCCCTGCCCGTTTTCCATGGGCATCCAGCATCGTGCCGGGCTCACCCTGCTTTTGGTCCTCGCCGGCTGCCTTGATGGGACCAACGATCCTAACGAGTCGACGACCCCGAATCCCTACGCCGACCTCGTCGACTCGCCCATCCGCGGACTCACGCCGGACGACATCGAGTCCCTTCGCACCGGTGCCGGAATGCGGTTGGCCCTTCCCGCCGAACTCAACCGTTTCCCCGGACCCAAGCACATCCGGGAACTGGCGGACGCGCTCGAACTCAACGAATCCCAGCGCGCGGCCGTGGAGGAGCTTTACGCGGCGACGAACGAGGAGGCCCGGCGTGTCGGTGAGCAGGTCTTGGCGCGGTACGCCGACCTCGACGGGTACTTCCGCTCCGGCGCCCCCGACGCAACCTCCCTCGAGGAGCTCGCGGCGGAGATTGGCGCCCTGGAGGGCGAGCTACGGTTCATTCACCTGCGCGCACACGTCGATGCATTGCCGCTGCTGACGGAGCCGCAACGCATGCTCTACGGGGAGCTACGGGGCTACGAGTCCTCCGGCCACGGCGGTCACACGCATTAGTTTTTCACCCAGCGGCGTTTGGCGGCCGCGTCCGCGCGCGAGGGTACCCAAGCGGCCAACGGGGCAGGACTTAGGATCCTGTGCTTAGTGCTTCCCAGGTTCGAATCCTGGCCCTCGCATCCCGCCGTTCCAGCGGGCCAACGCGGTCATCCTCGTATCTGTGGGAAGAAATAGAGGTCG
>CAYVGY010000029.1:0-25090 GCA_964451065.1 uncultured Halobacteriales archaeon | reverse complement strand
CCCCCACCCCGCCTGGGCCATCGCAGCCCAGGCGTTCAGCCTCATCCCCTTGGCCGTCCTCGTCGGCATCCCCTTTCTGATCCTCTTCTACGTCAACATCCCCGCTCTCGATCTTGACGTCAACGTTCCGGGCGCCGGCGACTTCGGCCTGGAATCGTCGCTCGCCTTCAATTTCCTCCCCGCCCTCCTCTTCGTGGCCCTGCTTGGCCTGTCCGCCTGGCACACGCTCCGCGTGGCCATCCCCACGTGGCGAGCCGTCATGGCCCAGCCATCGCCGCCTGCGACCTCCGGCACGTGGCCGAAACCGTAAAGCCAGGGGACGGACTCGCGTAGCCATGAAGGACCGGCTCTATCTCCTTCGCCCCGACTTCTCGGACCACGGCGATGGGCCCTTTTTCTGCGGCGAATGTGCCGTGGTCGAAGGCATGCTCGGGTTCTACCCCGAACTGCGCAAACACATCGATGTCACCTACGTCGACTTCAAGCGCCCCCGGCCTGAGATTGTGAGGGAACTCGGACCCGAGCACCAGTCCGCGCCAGTCCTTGTCCTTGCCGACGCCCGAGCGCCCCTGCCCGCAAGCGTCCACGCCCAAGAGTCAAACGGCCGCTGTTTCATCGCCAACGAATTCGAGATCTGCAATTACCTGGCCGCCACGTTTCGTACCGGCCGCATCCACCACCCGGTCCCGGCCACCGCCAGGCCCGCGTGAGACTCCGCCCAGCCGCGTATCCGGAACCGTCACCGGACGTCGTAGCCCGCCGCGCCCAGCGCGGCCAGCAAGCCCTGTTTGTGCGAGGCGCCCTTCGTCTCGGCTTCGATCTCGACCTCGGTCTTGTTGAGCGGCAGGTTCGCCTTGTTCCGGATGTGCCGGATGTCCAGGACGTTGCTGCCCTCTTTCGCGATCACGTCCAGCAGGTTGCGAAGCTGCCCGGGACGGTCGAGAAGGACCACGTTGAATTTCAGCACCCGGCCAGCCTCGTGAAGGCCCCGCTTGATGATGGCGTCCAGGAAATTGATGTCGATGTTGCCGCCCGAGACGATTACGGCCACTTTTTTCCCGGGGAGCCGCGCTTTCCCGGACAGGAGCGCCGCCAACCCGACCGCCCCCGCGCCCTCCACGACCGCCTTCTGCCGCTCCAGAAACAGGAGAATCGCGTGGGCGATCTCGTCCTCCGTCACGGTGACGCATTCGTCGACGAGCTTCTGCAGCACGGCGAAGGTCTTGTCACCACCGTGCTTCGTGGCCAAGCCGTCGGCGATGGTGTCCGATCGCTCCGACGCGATGAGCTTTCCCGCCTGGAGGCTCTTGGGCAGGTACCCCGAAACCTCAGGTTGGACGGCGATAATCCGTGCTTGGGGTCGCCGCGCCTTGATGACCGTGGCGATTCCCGCCAGGAGCCCGCCGCCCCCGACCCCGCAAACGAGGGCATCCACGTCGGGCAGGTCCTCCAGGATCTCCAACCCGATCGTGCCCTGGCCCGCCATGACGGCCTCGTCGTTGAACGCGTGTACGAAGACCGCGCCCGACTTCTTCTGCAGCGCCAAAGCATGCCGGTACGCGTCGTCGTAGGATGCGCCGTGAAGCACGACGCCGGCCCCGTACCCGCGCGTGGCCTCGACCTTTTGCAGCGTCGCCCCGGTCGGCATGACGATCGTCGCCTTCACGCCCAACGTGGACGCGGCAAGCGCGACCCCCTGTGCGTGGTTGCCGGCACTCGCCGCGATGACGCCCTTCTTCCGCTGCGCCGCCGACAGCGTGAGGATCTTGTTCATCGCGCCGCGGATCTTGAACGAGCCCGTCCGCTGCAGGTTCTCGAACTTGAAGAAGACCTGGCTGCCCGTGAGCTTCTGCACCTGGAAACTGGGCTGCAGCGGCGTCCGATGGATGTGCGGTTGGATGCGCTTCCGAGCCGCTTCCACGTCGGCCAGGTCCGGCACGCCCCGGCGCAGCCAAGGGCCCCGATAAGGACTTATCCATCCCGGCCGGGACCCCCCCAACGTCCAGCCGGTTCGCTACACTCCTAAAATAGGTGCCAGGAGGCCCCATGAGCGAGGCCCCCGCCCCATGGCCACTCGTTCCTTTCTGGCAATCATGCTCCTGATGCTCGCCGTGCCGATCGGACCCACCAACGCCCAAACCGCCGATGAGGAAGCTTCCTGCCCCGATGGGTTACGCCCAGAGGACGTCCCCGGCCAAGGACCCTCGTGCCGGGTCCCGGGCGGCTGGCTCTTGCGCCTGCGCGACGGAACCCGGATTCTCACGCATGGCCCAGACGAAATACCCGCCGACAGTCGCGGGAGCATCGTCATGCCTTCCCCCGTCGCTCCTCGCTGCGTCGACCCCGCCACCCAACCCCACGCGTACGCCCTCTACGCGCGCCCCATCGACCGACCCGATCGGTACGCGGAGGTCGCGCCCCAGATCCGCGAGATGGTCGCCAAGGCCAATGCCCTCCTTGGGCTCGAGAGCCAGGCGCTCGGTCCGCGCGCCGAGTACAAGTTCCGGTGCCAGGACGGCGCCATTGTGGTCGCGTCGGCCCTCCTCGCGACACCCTCGGCCGCCACGACCTACTACTCCATCGCCCAGGAACTCCACGACCAGGGCTTCACGGACCCCCTGGCCAAGTATTGGGTTTGGCACGACGGGTCCGCCACGGACCAGGTCATCGCCGGCCAGGCCAGCATCGAGGACGACGACCGCCTTGTCCCGGACAACGCCAACATGGCCGGCGCCACGTACGCCATCACCTACACCCAATTCGGGGATTGGGGTGCGAGCGTCATGATGCACGAAGCCGGCCACAACCTGGGCGCGGTCCAGCTCTCCGCTCCCCACACCTCCGGCGGTTGGCACTGCAACGACGGCAAGGACGTGATGTGCTACGGGGACGGAGGGTCCGAATCCGCGTACACGGAGGACGCCTGCGCGGACCGGTTCTACTGGGACTGCGGCCACGACGACTACTTCCACCCTTCTCCCGCACCTGACAACTTCCTCGCGTCGCATTGGAACCTCGGCTCGCCGTTCAACAAGTACTTCTCGTTCAACGGGAAATCTGGTGGCGATCCCCCGCCGCCTCCTCCCGCACGTTGCGCTTGGGACCTCCAGGACGGCGGCGTCGGCTGGATTGCACTCGGGCTAGTGCACTCCTACATGGACTATGCCGTGCCTCCGGCTTGCCGCGCCCAGCCATTCCTCTTGGAAGCCACCAGCCACGGCGCCGACTTCGACGTGGACTGGTTCCAGGGCTCTCGCCCCTTGCGGTCCGACCGCCATCGCGGCCCCGAATCAGGCGCGGTCCCTCTCGGTGCCGACAACGCCCACATCTTCCCTTCGCAGGGGTTGATGCCCACGTTCCGCCTTCGGGCCGGCGACTCCTTGAACGGGTGAGCGCCGGACCGCCCCGCTAGGCGGGGTCCGCGGGGCCTGGTTGAGGCGTCGGGTGGGTCGACGAGGTGGAATCGTTGGCGGCCGCCGCGGCCAGCCGCAGGAGGGCCACGGCACCCACCGCCAAAGGGATCGGGGCCGCCATTAAGAGCAGCGGCGGGAATTGTGCCTGGTACATGTACGGCGGGTCCACCTCCCATGCGGCGGCCAGGTACGACGCCAGGATGAGAAGCAGGCCCATCGTCACCCAACCTGCACCCCACCACCGGAACTCATCGAGGCGACGCGGTCCTGGCGCCTTGACCGGCCTTTTCATCTCGGGTCGGGCGATGTGGGGGTTGCGCAGGAGGATCGCCAGCAGGGCGAAGAAGACCAAGGCGCGGACGAGCACCCAAGTGAACATCCACTTCGTGTATGCATGGTAGTCCGGGCCTGGTGCCCCGCCGCGGACGTTCCACGAGATCCAGTTGAACATCGTCAGGTTCGTCATGATGTCGGTGGCGGCAAACGCCAAGTACGACCAGAAGGGCAAGGGCAGCAGGGCGAACATGGGCAGGATCCAGAGGGCGTATTGGACGCTGAGGAACTTGGCCACGACGAGGAAGGCGAGGATCGGCGCAAAGACGGCGGCCCGGGCGCCCAACCGTCCCCGCCACGCGGCCACGACGAGCAGCAAGTAGATGCCCCCGTAGAGCACGGGAACCCACGCGTCGGCGAAGGATCGCATGGCTTCGTCGCTCACATTGCCCAGGACCGGCCAATCCATGTCGCGGCCCAGGAACGCCAGCGCCGACCAGAGGCTTTCGTGGTTGAGGCTCCGTTCCAAGTGGAACTGGAAGGTTCCCAGCCAGACCTGCCGGTCGCCAAAGATGATGAGGGGTGCGTTGAGCACAACGAACGCGCCGACGAATCCGACGACGAAGTCCCAGGCGTCGCCATTGCGGAACACGGCGCGGCCGAGGGCGCGAAGCCCGGCGTTGGGGGCCTGGGCGTCGTACCCGCGCCGCACCAGAAGGACGAAGAGCAAGGGAAGCGCGAGGAGCGGATACAGTTTGCTCGCGGCTCCCAAGCCGAACGCGATGCCGCTGGCTGCCAAGCGGTGCCGTTCCCACCAATAGAGCCCGAGGACCGTAAAGAAGACCGGCATCAGGTCGTAATTGTGGAACGCGTAGAGCACGAGGGGGGCTCCGGCGGCCACGTAGACGACGCGGGAACGATCCGACGCCATGCGCAACAGGAGGAGGACCGTGCCGACGGCAAAAAGCGAAAGGAAGAGGGCTTGCCACGCGAAGAATTCGCCCTGGGATTCCTCGCCGCCGAAAAGGCTGGTCCGCGCCGTCCCGGCCAGGGCGGCTCCGTACATCAGCATCCCCGTGAGGACCGGATACTCGTTGAATCCTTGGCGCTGGGTCAGGTCGGGATTGTTCGTGTTGTCGAGGTCGTGGCGGAAGTAGGGCAGGACATCCCGGTCCAGGTGACGCGCATTGTAAAGCCACGCTGTGTCGCTGTAACACAACTTGATCCAGGAATCAGCTCTCCAAGGGCCGTCGTTGCATCGGTCCTTGAACTGGTAGGCCATCCCCAGCGCAAGGATCGTGACCAGAACCACGATCACGAACGCCTTCCGCATCGACGGGGGCTCCTCCGGGCACAGGCGGCGCATGGGCTATAAGGGCGGCGACGCGCTCAGGCCAGGAACGGGTTTGTATCAACCTCGTCGGCAATGGTCGTGTCCGGTCCGTGGCCGGGGTACACTTTTGTTTCGCCGGGCAGCGTGAGCAGTCGTTCGCGGATGGAACGGACGAGTTGGTCGCCGTCGCCGCCAGGGAAGTCGCTGCGGCCGATGGAACCGAGGAAGAGCGTATCGCCGGTGAAGACCGACCCCGCCGCGGGAACGTGGAAACACGTGCTTCCGGGTGTATGCCCCGGCGTATGGATGGCCCGGATTTCCAGGCTTCCGACCGTGAGGACCCGGTCCGCCTCGAGGAAGCCATCGGGGGTGGGCGCCTCCGGAATCAGGATGCCCCACATCCGGCTCCCGGGCGGGGCCATCGCCATGATGGGGAGCTCTTCCGCATGGACGCGGTACGGCGCACCAAACGTTCTCTGAAGCGGCGCGACGCCGCCGACGTGGTCGAAGTGGCCGTGCGTGTTCAGAACGAGCCGGGGCCGAACTTTCTCCGTTGCGAGCACGCGGAGGATGCGTTCCGGTTCGGCGCCGGGATCGATGACGACGGCCGCGTCCTTCTCGTTCCAGAGGACGTAGCAATTGCACCGAAGCGGACCGACCACGATCGTGCGGAGTTCCACGCCTGCGGGGAACCCGGGAAACGATATAAACGGGGGTCCAGCATCAGTTGATTCTTCCGTGTCGACGCAGCAGGCCCTGCGAGACCAGGGCGAAGACTATGGGCTTTTCGAGCGCGTGAAGGAAGCCCGCGACTGGTTCCAGCACCGCGTCAAGAAGGGCGCCCGCGTCCGCGTCGTCGGGGACGACGACTCGGATGGCGTCTCCAGCGCGTTCGTCCTGGCCCATGCACTGCGCCGCGCGGGTTACAAGGTCGAGGTGACCATCCGTCCCATCCACACGGAGGCCGACGTGAAGGCGGCCGTGCACGGGCGCTTCGACGCGTTCTTGATCGCCGACGCCGGCAGCGCCCTCCTGGAGACCGTGGACCAGTGCCACGAGACGGTCCTCGTCCTCGATCACCACGCCGTCGGCACGTACGAACCCAAGCACGCCTTCGAGGTGAACCCGCGCCGCGTCGGCGGTGAACGCACGTGGAGCGTGAGCGCGAGCACCGTCTGCACCCTCTTCGCAGCCGCCCTGTCGGAACAGAACTGGGACCTGGCCTATGCCGGCCTCTGCGGAGCCATCAGCGACCGCCAGCACCTGGGGGGATTTGGCGGCCTCGTCGGCTTCTGCCTAGGCGAGGCCGATCGCGTCGGCAACGTCGTCGTGTCCAACGGCCTCACCCTCGACGGCGCGACCACGCTCGACGCGATCTCGAACAGCTTGGACCCCTACTTCGCCCCGTACACGGGCAACCCCGACGGTGTCCGCTCGCTGCTCGAAGACCTCGGAATCGACGCGTCCACGGATCCCTGCAAGTTGCCTGAGGCCCACGCTCGGCGCCTGGCCGAACGCCTCACGGAACAGCTTCAGACGCGCGGCGTGGTCACCGACCGAATGTTTCCCCTCTTCGGGGTCCGCCCCCTCCTGCGGCATCCCAGCGGCGTGCCGACCTTGACCGCCCTCGCGAAGCTCCTCGAGGCTGCCACCGCCGCTGACAAGCCGCAACTGGCGATCGCCATTCTTGACGGCGACGCCAAGGCCCGCGCCAAGGTCGAGGAGATGGCTGAGACGCGACGCGCCCGCATCATGACCGAGCTCGACCGAATGAAGGGGGAGATCCATGACATGCGAAACCTGAGGTGGGTGGAGAGCAAGGACGGCGCGAACACCGGCGTGTACGGCCATACGCTGCTCACGTACGTGTGCGGGGATGACCGCCCCCTGTTGGTGCTGGCCAAGAACGGTCGACGAGTCCGGGTGAGCTCGCGCGGAAGTCCCCGCCTCTTCCTGGCGGGCGTGAACCTGGCGACCGCGATGGCACAGGTGGCGCCCCTCGTGGGCGGGGCGGGCGGTGGCCATCCTGGCGCCGCGGGAGCCACGATTCCCGCCGCGAAGCTGGACGAGTTCCTGGCGGACATGGACCGCGTCATCGGCGCGTTGCGCCACGGGAAGGCTGAATGAGGATCGTGAGCCTTGTTCCGAGCCTGACCGAGTCGTTGTGGGACCTGGGGGTGGGGGACCAAGTCGTCGGCGTCACGAAGTTCTGCGTCCGGCCCCCCCAGGCGCGGGATAGGTCGCTGGTCGTGGGCGGAACGAAGGACCCCGACTTGGGTCGCGTCCGAAGCCTGCGGCCGGACCTCGTGGTGGCGGACGAAGACGAGAACAAGCCGGAACACCTGGAAGAGATGCGAACCTTCGCCCAGGTGCACGTGACGCGCATCGAGACCGTGCGGGACGCGGCCCGGTCGCTGGCCGACCTCGGGCGATTGGTGGGCCGCGAGCACGATGCGGAAGCCAAGTCTCAGCGGATTCTCCAACGGGAGTCGGAACTTCGGGACGTCACGCGCGTGTTTCCCCGCCTCAACGTCTTCGTGCCGGTCTGGCGCAAGCCGCTTATGACCATCGGGGGCCGAACCTACATGGGGGATCTCGTGGCGGCCGCCGGCGGCCAGAACGTGTTTGCCCACGCCGCGCGCAAATACATGGAGACCTCATTCGAGGAGGCCCGCGCGCAGCAGCCGGCGGGCGTGCTGCTGCCCACGGAGCCCTACCGGTTCCGCGACCATCATCGCCCCGAATTCTCGGAGGCTTTCGGGGTCCCGCCGGAGCGCGTCCTGGTCGTCGACGGGCAGGCCTTCACCTGGTTCGGGGTGCGCACGTACGATGGGTTGGAGACCTTAGGGGTAGCCATGGCGACTCTGCGATCCGCAGTAGGCTCCTAGTTCGCCCAGACCTCAACGGTGCACGAGGACGACACGCCGGTCGCCGGGCGCCGGGGGCCGCCTGGACGTCGCCCGCCCAGCGGGGCCACGCGGCCGTTCCCGGCCCCACGCCATGTTCTTGACCACGAGGACCGAGCTCGGCGCGCGGCGCGTGAGGTAGGAACTCGTGCTCCCGAGCAGACGCGACCGGACCGGCCCAACGCCGCGCGACCCGACGACCACGAGGTCCACGCCGGCTTGGCGCGTCGATCCTAAGACTTGCGGGCCGGGCCGCCCCCAGCGGATTTCGAAACGGGCTCCGGGATGGCCGAGGACGGCGTGGTCGAGACGACCGGCGTGCTCGAGCCATCGTGCGTCGCTGATGTCTCGGTCGCGAAACCGGGCCGGGAAGTACGAATGGGCCAACGTCAGGGCGGTGTCCCACTGGCCCCGAAACCACGCGGCGATGATGGCGGCTTCGAGGCCGAGGTTCGATCCATCTATCGCCGCCATAATTCGAAGGGCCGGCGGGGGGGTCCGGGCCACCAGGACATCGGCCGCCACCGAGTCCTTGACCCGGTCGGCGACGCTTCCTAAGAGTAGTCGGCGGACGAGGTTGGGCCCGTGGCTCCCCGTTACGACGAGGTCGGCTCGGTGGATTCGTGCCGCCCGCGCGATTTCCACGGCCGGAGTGCCCACTCGGAGGAGCGCTTGGTGGGGAATCCGACTCCGACGCAGCAGTCGTTCGGCCTTCGTGAGGATCTTTCGGCCTTCGTCTTCCAGCGTGGCGTACCAAGCGCCGGGCCGTCGGTGATACGTAATCGCAGGCGGCCGCGGGATTACGTGAACCGTCGTCACTTGGGCCCGCCGGAGTTTTGCGATTTCGCCGGCCCATTGAACGGCAAACGACGAGGTCGGGCCGCCATCTGTCGCCACTAGGATGCGTTGCCAAGAGGGGCCCGGAGGGCGCAAGAGGCGGGGCGACTCCTGCATCGATGACGTGTTCGTGATGCGTCCGATCTCGGCCGCCAGGCTGGCAAGCTGGGTGTCCATGGGGCGCAAGCCTCCGTCGGTGGGCCCGCGGATTCCATTGGGCGGCATGGAGCAATCAAGCCCTCGTTGGTTCTCGGGGCTGAGAACCGGAGGACGCCGCGGCGGCGGGCAGAAAACACTTTGGCGAACCAGGCATCATGCCACTCGTTGGACCTCCTATCGCACGGATTCCTTCCCTACGGCGGTTTCACGCTGGCGGGGCGCCCCCACCGCGAGCGCGTCGCGGCCGCCGTAGCCGGCATGGCGCCCGACCTTGACGTCCTGTGGGCCTGGGCGTCCGTCCTGGACCCGGCCGCATACCCGTTCCAGCACCGAGGCTTCAGCCACACGGTCTGGGGCGCGCCGTTGCTGGCCATTCTCCTCCTCTTCTTGGTGAGCCGGCCCACGCTTCAGAACCGATGGCGCGGGTTTCACGTCTTCGAGCTCGGGTCGCGGACTTTCTACGCCGTCCTGCTCGGGGCCTGGAGCCATGTCCTCCTCGACTACACGACCATTACCGGCGTCCCGGCCTTCTGGCCCCTTTCCACCACGCGGTTCTCCCTCGGCTGGTACTTCTTCAGCCTCTCCTACATGATGGTGGTCTGTTTCATCTTCTGGGTACCCGTGTGGCGCGGCCGAGCCACGCGTCGTTGGATTGTGACGGGATTCTTCGTCCTGGTCGGCCTGCTCGCGGTCGTCGGCCTCGTCCGGTACGCCACTTATCCGAGCGGCCTGGAAGGAGGCGAGACCGTCACGCCCGGTGGGCTGGACTGGATCTGGTACGTGTCCCAACGCAACGAAACGGGCGTCCTCGTCTACGCGACCGAGTGGGGCCAACCTCAGGAGGTTCGATTCTACGCAGAGCCGAATCGGACAGCGGCTCGGGCCGCGGTCGAAGGCTGCGAAGGGGACCCGGCGTTTCAAGGGTGGGTCTGGAAGGCCTGGGGCCTATCCGTCTTGAACGCCACCCGCAGCGACGACGGGTGGCGGCTCACCTACTTCGACTCGGCCCGGCTCTACCAATCGGATGCCGCCGGCGGTTCCTTGCTGGGCCGACTCTTCGGCAGCGAGCGAGAGAAGGGATTCACGTGCGTGGTCCATGACGACGGGCGAGTCGAGACCATCCGGCCCGGCGGATTCTTCGGTTGAGGCCGAACACGCCCACGGGAGGGGACAAACGTCATAAGGAAACGGTTCGGTGCCCGCCTGCATGCTCCTGGGGGCTCACGTCTCAATTGCAGGCGGCGTTCAGAACGCGCCCGCCAACGGCACGCGCATCGGGTGCGACGTCATCCAGATTTTCAGCAAGAACCAGCGCCAATGGGCCGCTAACCCGTACACCCAGGAGCAGATCGACGGGTTTCGGGCGAACTATGAGGCAAGCGGCCTCCAAGGCGCCATGGTGCACGCGTCCTACCTGCTCAACCTGGCCACGTCCGACGATTCCCATTGGAAGAAGTCGAAGGACGCGCTCTTGGACGAGGCCGTCCGCTGCGACCAGTTGGGGATCCCCGACCTCATCTTCCACCCGGGGGCCCACATGGGCAAGGGCGCGCCGTACGCCGTCCAGCGGATCGCCGAAGCCATGATCGAGGTCATCCGTGCCACCCCCGAGGGTTCCGTCCGTCTGTGCCCAGAGACGATGGCCGGGCAGGGGAGCACGATGGGCGACCGGTTCCCGGACCTGGCCGAGATCCTCCAACGCGTGGGCGAGCCGAAGCGGACAGGCATCTGTTTCGACACCTGCCACGTGTTTGCGGCCGGCCACGACCTCGCCACGCCGACAGGCTACGAGGAGACGATGCGAACGTTCGACCGGGTCGTGGGTCTCAAGCGCGTGACCACCTTTCAACTCAACGACTCCAAATCGCCCCTCGCCAGCCGGGTCGACCGACACGAGGACATCGGCAAGGGCCACATCGGAACGACCGGCTTCGCCCTCCTCATGAACGACCACAGGTTCCGACGCGTCCCCATGGCGCTGGAGACGCCGGGCGACGACGAAGGCTACATCCGGAACCTGCGCTTGTTGCGGAGCTTTATCGGGAAGAAGATCCCCGCTCCCAAGCGGTCCACGCTCCACGCCTATCCGGGGGCCCCACGCCCCGGGTGAGTGGTCTGGCCCCTTACCCGACGGAAACCGCTTGCGGCGATTCTCGCGCCCGAGAATCAACGACGATAATCGGGCCATGTTCTTACGCGAAGCTCTGCTCATTCGACCCTTGGAGATTCGATTGAACCCAGAACGTTGCGTCGCACCGCGGCCGGTCGGAAACTCCGAAGGGGTCCGGTCCCCCAGAATCTCCCGGAGTGGAAGCCCCCCCGGCCGTCATCGGGACGACTTCCATCCCGGCCGCGCTCGACGCGACATGACCTCGCAAACCATGCTGGCTTCCGAGGGAGGTCTGAGGCGATGAAGGCGACCACTACTCACTCGGTGCAGACGACGCTCGATCAGGACATCGCCCGGTTGATGCATACGAACGGCCATCGTCAGGCCGCCCCGGGCCGGCGAACCACACCGGTCCCCTTCGCGTTCAAGCGGATCGTGGCGGCGCTGGACGATTCGGAGGCCTCCAGGTACGTGGTCCCGTGGGCCCAGCGGATGGCGGAGGCCTCCGGGGCACGCGTCTGGGTGATGAATGTGGCGTTGGAGCGCCGCGTCTACGAAGACTATGCGGAGTGGGCCAAGGAGGCCAAGGACAGCCGCTCGTTGTACCAGCGGAACCGGGAACTTGCCGACCGCAGCGTCCGCGCTGCGGCTCGCCGTCTCCGCGCCACCAATCTTGAGGCCGTCCCGGTGGTCCGGGAAGGGTTTCCTGCGCCCCAACTCCTCAACTTCCTCAAGGCCGTGCGGAGCGACCTCGTCATCGTGGGCTCCCATGGTCGGGGACGCCTCGGACGCGTCTTCTTGGGAAGCATCGCCGACCAGGTGAAGAATCACACGGAGGCCAGCGTCCTCGTGGCCAAGTCCCCCGCCAGAACACGGCACGTCCTCATGGCGACCGACGGGTCCGCCGAGAGCAAACGGGCTTGCGGCCTGGGCCTCCACCTCGCCCAAAAGTGGGGCAGCCAACCCACCATCCTGCACGTCATCGAGACTCCAACGGGCTGGGAGGCCCACGAGAACACGAAGCGCGTCCGGAAGCAGTTCGCCGGACTCGGCTACCACGCAGGTGCACCCTCGCCGTCGTTCCTACTCTCGCTGGGCCACCCCGCCGGGCGCATCATCGCCTTCGCCAAGGAGCGCGACGCCGACCTCATCGTCATGGGGTCCCGCGGTCGCTCTGGCCTCGTGAGCCTCGTGGCAGGCTCCGTGAGCAACCGTGTCGCCCACGACGCGCCGACGTCCGTCCTGCTGGTCAAGAGTTTCCGCGGCACGCGAAGGACGGGGCGATGACCATGAAACCCGTCAAAGTCGTCCATCAGGAGTACGAGAAGGTGGGAGACGGTTATTGGTCCACCATCGAAGGGACGCGAGAACTGCAAATGATCAACGCCCAGATCGACCGGATCACGTATGATGCGCTTGCGCGCGCCCCCGCGCACGCCCGACGCACGCCGCGACGCCTCCGGTTCGGAAGGATCCTGGTCGCAATCGACGGCTCGAACTCGTCGCGTTTGGCGTTGGAGTGGGGTGTCGCCTTCGCTCGCTGCTACGGCGCCAAGATCTCGCTGGTCACGGTGAGCGCGCCGCTCGGCGTGTACGAATACATCGTGCCGCAGCATGAGACGCTCCCCGTCAACCTCGAGGATCTCTCCCAGCGAATCCTCGACGATGGCCTCCGCCAGGTGCGGGAAGCCGGGCTGGCCGCAACCGGCCGGATTGAGCACGGCTCTCCCGTCGGAGCCATCTGCGACCGCGCCGCGGATGAACCGGCCGACCTCGTCATCGTGGGGTCCCACGGCAGCGGCGCGGCCATGCGACTCGTGCTGGGAAGCACCGCCGACGGCGTCAAGAACCGCGCCTCCACCAACGTCCTGGTCGCACGCGGTCATCCGCCCGCCAAGCGAATCCTCGTGCCCACGGACGGATCCATCCCGAGCCGCGAAGCCGCCCTCGTGGCGCGCGACCTGAGCCGGGCATGGAAGGGTGAGACGAGCGTGTTGTACGTGATCCCGTCGCCCGCTTTTCGGTCGCCGAAGAAGTTCGCCTCCTTCTTCGAGAACCTGCGTGGCGACCTGAGCCTCGGACGACAGGACGCGTCGCGCGTCGCGTACGCCGTCCAATACGGCGACCCGGCCGCCCAAGTCATCCAGACGGCGCGAAAGGACGATTTCCCACTCATCGTGATGGGCTGCCGCGGCCTTGGAGGACTCAAGGGATTCGTGGCCGGTAGCGTGAGCAGCAAAACCGTCCACCGATCCTCTTCCGCGGTCCTCCTCATCAAGGAGCCTGCGTGATACGCCGCCCGGGATTGGCGCCGATGGCGGCCTTACCAGCGAGGAGGCGCAGCGACGGCTCGCCATCCAGGGTCCCAACGAGGTTCCCCGACCCAAGGCGCCCGGCCTCGTCGGCTGGGCCATCCAGCATCTTCGGGAACCCTTCTCCCTCGTTCTCGTCGCGGCGGCCGCGGTCAGCGTCCTGGTTCTTCGAGAGCCCCTGAGCGGAGGCGCAATCGCGGCCATCGTCGTCCTCAACACGGTCTTGGGAACCATCCAGGACCAGCGGGCTCAAGTGGCCGTGGAGGGACTCCGACGCCTTACGGCGCCCACGGCCCACGTCGAACGGGACGGCCGTAGGCACGAACTCCCGGCCCGCGACGTGGTGGAGGGCGACCTTGTGCACCTGGCCGCGGGGGACCGCGTTCCGGCCGACGTGGAGATCCTCGAGGCCAACATCCTGGCCGTCAACGAGGCCATCCTCACGGGCGAGTCCATGGCCGTCGAAAAGAGCGCCGACGGAACCCGCGACCCCGCCCTTCCCCTGGGCGACCAGACCGGCCTTTGCTTCGCCGGGACCTTGGTCGTCCGGGGAACCGCCCGCAGTCGTGCCGTGCGGACCGGTCCACGGACCGAGATTGGCCGCCTCGCCGCCAGTCTCCGGCCCAGCCCCCCTCCGCCCATCGTGCGGGAGCTGCGGGCCGCCGCGTGGTGGATTGCGCTCGCGGCGTTCGCCGTCGCCCTGGGAGTCGCCGGCGTCGCCCTTCTTCGCTCCCACGCCACGTCCAGCGACGTGGTCGACGCCATCCTGGTCGGCGTTGCATTGGCCGTCGCCGCCATCCCCGAGGGCCTCCTCGCCATCGTGACGGTTTCCCTTGCGTTGGGCGCCGTCGCGATGGCCCGACGCGGAGCCATCCTGCGTGAACTGGGCGCGATCGAGGCGCTCGGCTCCGCCTCCGTCCTCTGCGTCGACAAGACGGGCACGCTCACGCTGGGCGAGTTGAGCGTCGGAGCCGTCCGATGCGTACCAGGACGGGAACAGGCGTTTTGGCAGGCGTCCCTCCGCTGCAACGACGCGCACGAGGCTTCCGGCGACCCCATGGACGTCGCGCTGCTGGTCGAGGGGCAACGTCACCTCGGAAAGCCCCACCTGGGACGTCGCGTCCTCGAGCGCCCGTTCGAGCCGGAGAGTCGTTCCATGGCCACCGTCCATGAAACGACCGATGGTCGGGTCCTTTCGGTGAAGGGCGCCCCCGAAGTCGTCCTCGAACGTTGCACGCCCGGAGCCGACACGAACGAGCTCCTTCGAGAGTCCGAGTCCATGGCGCGCAACGGACTACGCGTTCTAGCGGTCGCGGACGCTACGTCAACGAATCTGGATGACCAGCCGCTTCGCGCCCTCGGCGTCGTCGGCTTTCACGATCCAGTGCGCCCGTCAGCGCGGGACGCCGTGGCCGCCTGTCAAGGCGCGGGCATCCGCGTCGTCCTCGTGACCGGCGACCACCTCGAGACGGCTCGCGCCGTGGCGCGAGAAGTCGGCATCGATGTTCGCGGATCCATCACCGGCGCAGAAGTCGCCCGGCTCCAAGGCCAGGAACGGGACGCGCGCCTGTTGGCGGCCAACGTCGTCGCGCGCGTCGACTCAACCACGAAGGTCGCGCTCGTGGAGGCGCACCGGGCGCGAGGCCGCGTTGTCGCCATGATGGGCGACGGAGTCAACGACGCCGCGGCGCTCAGTCGTGCCGACGTGGGCGTCGCGGTGGCCGGGGCCGCCGGCACGGACGTCGCCCGCGAAAACGCCGGCGTCGTCCTCACAAACGGCGAACTGGGAACGGTGGTGGGCGCGGTCCGTCACGGGCGGGTTCTCTATCAGAACCTTCGGAACGTCGTCGCGTATCTGCTGGTCGGCAACGCGAGCGAAGTGACGGTCGTGTTCCTGGGGCTCTTCCTGTTTCCAGAACTCGCGGTCCCGCTGCTGCCCATCCAGATTCTCTGGATCAACCTCATCACGGATGGTCTGCCGGCCGTGGCGCTAGGAACGGATCCGGGGCGCGGGAACCCCCTAGGATTCCCGCCGCGACGCGCGGATGACGTGCTCCTCCGGCCACGTCGACAACTCTCCCTGGGAACGTTGGGCGTCGTCGCCGGCCTGGTCGTGTTGGCGCCGGCCGTGGTCGCCCGGTGGACCGGAGCGCGCCCCCCCGTGGTCCAAACGTTGCTGCTCCTCACGCTCATCTGCGTGCACCTGGCGTTGGCCTTCATCGCCCGCTCCTCAACCTTCACGTTCGAACGCGGATGGGCCCGGAATCGCCACCTCTGGTGGGCCGTCTCGGGTTCGCTGGTCGTGCAATTCCTCGTCACGGCCGTTCCGCCCTTCCGCGCGGCCCTCGGCGTCGAGCCCGCTGGGTGGATCGTATGGGTCGTCGCCTTGGGAACCGCGGCGGCAGTCGTGGTGGCGGCGGACGCCGTGCGCTGGGGGTCTCGTCGCCTCACGGGCCCCGGCTCGGCGCGCTCTGCGACCACTCCGGTACCACGGCGGCCTTAGTTGCGGACCGCCGCTCCTCCCGACGGCGCCGGCGTTACACGGCGGTGACGGCTGGAATATGAGGCGCCTGCTTCCAAGTCGAGGAGAGGCCGTTTCTGGGGGCCACCCACATGCAGTCCCTCTGGGAGAAGATTGTGGCGCGAGGCGACGAAGGCCTGGGACATGCCGTCGAGGCCTTGCGCGAGGAGGCGCAGACCAAGGCGGGGCCGAGCGCCCGGCGCGGCGCTAATCGTCGAGCTTGAAGCCGACCTTCAGTTTCGCCTGGTACTCCGCGACCTTTCCGCCGTCAATCTTGCCCCGGAGCTCCACCACTTCGAACCAAGCCAGCCCGTGAAGGCTCTTGCTGGCCTTCTTCACGGCGTTGTTCGTCGCATCGGCGAAGCTCTTGCTCGATACGCCCACGAGTTCGATCAGTTTGAACGTGCGGTCCGGCATGGGAAACCGGGTCGGGAAGGCGCCCGAAGGCAAAAACCCTGCCATTGCGGCCGAGCGCCCGCGGAAGGCTCTTACGACCTCACGCCCTTGGCCCGCGCATGCCCGCACGCCGACCGGCTTCCCGCGCCGCAAAGACGGAAAGCGTCAAGATCCGTAGCCTGACGCTCCAAGACTTGGACCGCATCCTTCAGATCGACGAGAAGAACACGGGCGTGAAACGCCGCGCGGGAGACAATGACCTTTGGCGCCTCATCGCCGAGACCACGACGTGCTTCGGCGCCGAGGTCGGTGGCGTCTTGGCAGGCTTTGTCCTCGCTGATGTCCGGCCGTGGGAGTTTGGGAATCGCGCACCTGTCGGCTGGGTGATTGCGCTGGGCGTGGACCCCGCCCATCAACACCATGGCATCGGGAAGGCGTTGGGGCAGCGCGTCCTCGAAGAGTTCCGCAAGTTGGGCGTCGACGAGCAGAAGACGTTGGTGGACCGGAAGGACGCCACGCTCCTGGGCTACTTCAAGGCGCTCGGGTTCAAGGAAGGCAGGGAGCTGGTCCTTTCGACGAGGGCCCGCTGAGCGGGAGGTGCGGCTCCTCGTCCTGTCGTGCCTGGGGCGGGGTCTGCATTCGCATCGATGGGTTCGGAGTCCCGGCGCGGGCCGAATAGCGCCGGCGGTGGTTCTCCACGCGGATGTCGACCAGGCCCGCCCCCGTGAGCATGCGGAGGTTGCGGGAGACCTGGGATTGCGTGAGCCTCAGGCGGGCCGCGAGGGTGACTTGGTCCAGGCCGGGGTCGGCGGCTAGCGTTTCGAAGAGGCGTCGAAGGGATTCGCGGCGCAGGAGGGCGTACCCGTCCTCGTGGCCCCGAAAGCCTTCCTTTGCGACAAAGAGGGCGGTGCGGCCGCCGACCCGGTGGATGACCAGCCGGCCGGCGGCGCGCAGCTTCAGGGCGTGGAAACGGACGCGGACCGGCTGGAGGCCCAACGTCCGCGCCACCGTCGCCGTCTCGACGCCGGGATTGGAACGGACGAAGTCCATGATTTGTACGCGGCGCGGATGGTCGAGGACGCGGTCCGGGGCCGCCCGCAGGATCGCCGCCAGGAGGAGTCTTGCGGCGACCGCCACGCCCATGAGGGCAGCAGCCGTCACTGGAACGAGCGCGTCGCGCCCAAACCACAGTCGGGTGGCCGAGTCCGACGCGGCCTGCGCGGGGCCGTTCAAGGTCTCGCCTCGGACGGAGACCATTTCGGAGCCGGCGGCCCCGAGCGCAAAGGCGCCCCCGGCGGCGAAGCCCTCCAATTCGCCCTCTTGGGCCACGTCGCCCCACGCGAGTCGACCCTGGGACGCACCGACGTCGAGTTGGCCCGCCACAAGGATTTCGGGCGCGAAGAACCGGATGCGGCCGTGGAAAGGCTGATGGAGCCAGAGTCCGGCGCTCGTGAGGTCCTGGACTTCGAGGATTTGGGTTACGGGTCCGATCATGAACCGTGCGGGCGGATTCCATCCCTCGGGCAGGCGGTCGCGCTGCGTTCCAGTCTCGATCGTCTGCGTGCCCTCGTCGGACGTGACGTTGATTCTCATCCCGTAGAAGAAGGCGCGGTCCGGTCGACTTGTGGTGGCTCCCGCCGCCCAGCAGGAAGCTCCGAGCCGGTCGGGGCCGCGGCGGCTGGTGATCCAAGCGGGCTCCCCAATGGTATGGTCCGGCACCTGGCCGTCGGCGAACACTACGTCCTCGTCGGTCTCCGGGCCCCCGATCAGGCAGCGCGTCGGGGGAAGCCTCATCTGAGATGATTCACCTTGGCTTGAGGTGGGCTGAAGCGCGAGGATTTGCGGCGCGTCGGCGAGTTCAACGACGGACACGACGGCGTTGTGGAGATCGTACGTCGTGGATTCGTCGCCGATCCCGAGGCCGAGCGTGCCCAGGGGAACGGTGGCGACCCGGTCCCAATGATGGAGCGTGATCCGAACGTGCGGACCCCGGGCCACCTCCTGCAATCCGCCCTCCGCCGGCGCGCGGAGGGACGAGAAGTGTGCGACCAACGGCTGCATCCCGGGTGACGCGGCCACGAGGCCTTCAGCGTTGGCCGGCTCCCTCCAACGGAGGTCGGCCTCCAGGGCCACGGCGGCGGCGCCCGGGGCGAGGACCACGGCGGCCGTGAGGAGGCCCAAAGTGACCCCTAGGCGGGTGCGCACGCGGGGTCCGTGCCCCTGGGGATATTAATCCGTTTTCGACCGCGGGCGCATATGCGCGATATTTCTCCAACGCGCCTGGGAGTGCCAGGCTGGAAGCTCCTGGTCGCTCCTCGTTGCGCAATCGTTGCGTGCGATGAGCAGGTCCTTGGCGCGCGAAGCGCACCGGACCAGCGCGACCCGCTGCAATCGGGATCCGCCACCGACCGGTCGAGCCTGTCGGACCCGCGGATGTCGCCCGCGTGGAATGTCCTCAGCCGGGGGAAGGTTTTTCGCGAGGTCGGGGCCGGCCACGCCGGGCTTTCCCTGCACAATGGATTCGGCCCCTTCGCGCAACGATGCCCACAATTGCCCGCGCCGACCGCGCCCCTACTAATGCTTGTCTAGACAGCCGTTGAAGCCTCGGGCTCCAGGGCTTCATCGACCGGCCTGGAACGCGTAAATAGGAATCGTGGAGGTGGCGGGCGACGGGAGGAAAACCCGGTGGCAACACGAACCACCACTACGCAACACGAACCACCCCGCAAGTCCACGAACGTGAAGACCGTGAACGGCGCGCCGCCCGACTGGAACACGATCACCGTGAACCTGAACGTCCCGAACGTCCAGGAGGCGTGTGATTTCTACCAGACGATCGGCTTCGAGCTCGAGCAGAGCCTGCCCGGCCCCGACGGGACGATCTCGTGGGGACTGCTCCACGTCGGCAACAGCCGCATCATGGTGAACAGCGTCTACGGACCGGCGCCCAACGCCAAGCGCGCCAAGGTCGAACAGAAGGGTCCCCGCGGGCTCGGCTTCGGCCTCCACGTCTTCGTTCCCGACGTGGACACCGTGCACCGGACCCTCGTGAACCAGGGCCTCTCGCCGGACACCGAATGCCGGGACGAGTTCTGGGGCGACCGTTGCACGTACCTCGCCGACCCTTTCGGGTACTACTGGACGTTCGCGACGCATGTCCGCGACGTTCCGCCCGACGAGATGATCGCGGCGGTCGCGGCGCTCCATAATTAGTGCCGTCAACCCCTCTCTTCCCCGTCCTCTTTTTTTCCGCCCGCCCGACACGGTCTAGGTGGGCGCAGGGAGGCGGGTCGCGCGCCGAAGGACGTCGGTGACGGCATCGAGGATTCGCAGCGGGTCGCAGGGCTTGACGATGAGCTGATCCACGCGAACGCCACGGAATCGAGCGTCCGCGCGGGCTTTGTCCGGTGCGGCCGTCACGAGAATGTGCATGGCGCGCCCGTCAATGGGGCCCGCCCGGGCCAGGAATTCCAGGCCATCCATCCCCGGCATGAGGAAGTCGGACAAGATCGCGTCCACCGTCGTCTTCTCAAGGATCTGGAGCGCCACGCTCGCAGAACTGGCCGTCCGGACCTCCGCCCGTGGAAACCTCACCTTGATCAATTGCGCGAACGACTTGAGGATGTCGGGCTCGTCGTCTACGATCAGGACACGGATTCCCCTTTCGTCGGACTCCCGTGCAAGGGTTCGACGCGCGGGAACATCTTCCTGATGGGTCGAGGGGGAGGGTTGGCGAGGGCTCCATGCGCCCGCTCGCGGGGATTCCCCCGAGTGTTGGGGCCACGGTGGAGCGCGCGCAGGCGGAGCGGCGCAGAGGCTGGACGTGTCCATCCCCTCCTACTCCTCGTCCGACAAGAGCACGACGTAGTTCGCATACTGCGCCACCAGGTCCGGAGCGCTCGCTTCGAACCGAAGGCTCTTGGAGGCTTCGCCCTGGACGGTCCCGGTCGATTGCGTTTCCTCGTAGAGGAGAACGTCGGCGGCGTCGAAGAGCTGGACGGTCACGTTGGCGGCATGGGCCGTGGCGTCGGCGTTCTTCACCGCAACCGAGAGGTCGATTCGACTGAGGCCCTTCGGCTTGGCGTCCGCCTTCTCCAAGGTGAAGGCGGAGTCAGCGACATCGCCTTCGAAGGCTGAGAAGCGCTGGGTCGGCGCGACGCCCACGGAGAGGGCCGCCACCGTGGCCAGCGAAGCCACCAAGGCGGCCCCGAGCGCCACGGCGACGATGCCGAAGAGGCCCATGGGGCGGCGCTCGGGTCGAACGGTCGCGGGTCTGGCCTTTTCCGGTGAGGTAGCGGTGTCTCCCTCGTGCGTTCGTTGACCTGACATGTCGGAAACCCCTTGGCGGACCGTCAGGACGTATCCGTCGATTCCGGGGTCTCTCCAAGTGCGCAATTTGAACCTTGCCGTGAACGTTCTAATACGTGATGATTCGAGGGCCACCGCCCGCCTTCGCCTATCCTTCGGTCTCTTGACGCCGGCCGCCAGCTGCTCCACGGCTTCGACCTCCCGGCGCATCCTCGTGGTCTCCTGCTTCGCCCCCGTGACCTACGCCGCCCGTTCGGCGCGCGCCCTCGGCGTGATCCCGGTCCCCCGGGCGTTAGCCCCAGCCAATGCGTCAATCCCGTTCCCGAGGTCCGTGGGGACGGTGACCCTGATCGGCGGAGAGCGCCGCAAGCGTCCGTCCTTTGCCGGCCATCGGCGACCAAAGTCTGGCCGAGGATTCGATTCGAGGCATGTCGCAGGACGTCGGGGTCGGGGGCATGGAAAGATGCCCTATCGCGGTTTCGGGGAAGGCAGGGCTAAGAACACGCGCGCGGTTGCTGTTCCCCGGTGTCGCAGTATCGCGTCGGTTGCGCCGGATGGCATTACCAAGACTGGGTCGGCCCCGTTTACCCACCCCGGCTGCCAACGTCGCGGTGGCTCGAACGGTATGCGACGCTCTTTCCGGTGGTCGAGATTGATTCCACCTTCTACGAAATCCCGTCCGAGGCGACGGTCGAGGGCTGGCTGCAGCGCGTGCGCGCCTCGCCCGGCTTCTCCTTCTGCGCCAAGGTGCCGCAGAAGGCGACGCACGAGTCCTTGCCCCGCGGCGACACGCGCAGCCTCGACGACGTCATCGGCCGGTTCCTGGAGCGCGTCGTGGATCCGCTCGAACACGCCGGCCGCATGGAGACCATCCTCGTCCAATTGCCGCCCACCTTCGCCATGGTGGGCATCGCCGAAGACGGCGAACCCCTCGACCAACTCGCGGCGCTCCTCGACCTCCTGGGGCCCAAGAAGCGGCGCGTCGCCGTTGAGTTCCGCCACGCGTCCTGGTATGAGCACTTGGGTGAGCGCCTGCACCCCGAAGTCGTGGATGCACTTTCGGGCCGCGGCGCCGCCTGCGTGCGCGTCGATGGGCTCGGTTCGCAGTTCACGAAGTCGCGAACGACCCGCTGGTCCTACTTTCGGCTTCACGGCCGTCGCGGGAACATCCCGCCAGGCGAACGGAGCCTCCGCCACGCCAAGTACAACTACCTCTACGCTCCGCAGGAGATCTCGGAACTCGCCCAAGCCGTCCGCCAGGCCGCCGCGGAGGACGAGCGCACCATCGTGATCTTCAACAACCATTACCGCGGCCAAGCGGCCCGCAACGGCCTCGACCTGTTGGCCGCCCTCGGCCTGGCCCGTCCTTCCGAGGCCGTCATGGTCGCCAGGGAGACAAGACTCGACGATTTCGACGGATGACCCGCCCCTTTGGCGCTCCGTATTTCAACCTTTGCCGCAAGGCCCATAGCTGTTCCGCGCCGAGAACGAGGCTGCACGTTTACGCCCCTCGGACCCCGCCGGTCCGAGGATCCGACCCGAGGCCCAATCCGGGAAGGGTGGCCCCGGTGGGCCTCCGGGCCGGTACGTGCCGGCGGACATCCCATGGCGCGCCAGAAGATCATGATTGTCGACGATGAAGAGTACATTCTCCGAAGCACCCAACTCCTTCTCGAAGTGCTCGGCTACGACGCCGTGACGTTGCGCGACCCCCAACGCGTCGTCGAGGTGGCCGCCCAGGAGCACCCCGACCTCATCCTCCACGACCTCAAGATGCCCGCCGTCGACATCCCCGGCATGGTGAGCGACCTCCGCCGAAACCCGGAGACGAAAGACATCCCCTTCGCCTTCTTCAGCGCCAGCCCCAACCTCCCCGAGACCGCGGCCCAGCACGACGCGGAGGGCTTCCTGCAGAAGCCGTTCCGGGAAGAAGAACTCGTGCACGTCATCGATCGGGCCATCCTGGCCCGTCACCTCTCCCAGCGGGGTGAGGCCGCTTGACCTCCCGCGTGAGCCTCCGGATGGTCCAGCAGCAGGAACTCTACGAGTTGTTCCACGACTACTGGAACGTCGTCCCCGCCCTCAACTCCTACATTTCGGTCCTCCAGCACAGCCCCAAACTCGACAAGGTCGACAAGGAGGCCGTGCACGAAGTAGCGAAACTCTCGCTCCTGCTGGAGCAAGACTTGGAATCGCTGCGGGCCCGCATGCTTTCCCTGGTCCGGTGAATCGGTTCAAGGCCCGGCCGACGGCCGTCGGCGCAAGGATTATCTGGCAGCCCCGCCTGGTTCGCGCCGTGCTCGTGGACGCGTTCGGCCGTCCCATGACGGACCTCCGCATCAGCGTCACCGAACGGTGCAACTTCCGCTGCTTCTACTGCCACAACGAAGGCCAAGGCCACCGCGTGGCGCCCTCACAGGCCCCGCACCCGGACGAAATGACGCCACTCGAGATCGAGCGCATCGTCCGCGTGGCAGCCGAGCTCGGTGTAACGCGGGTGAAGCTCACCGGCGGCGAACCGCTCGTCCGCGAAGACCTCGAAGAGATCGTCGAACGGGCCGCGCGCCATCTCGAAGTCTCGATGACCACCAACGGCAGCATGCTCGAGCACCGCGCGGCGAGCCTACGCAAGGCCGGCCTCGATCGTTGCAACGTCAGCATCGACTCCCTCACGCCGCAACAGTTCGAGGAGATTCGTGGAGGCCAACTGGCCCCGGTCCTGCGCGGCGTCCGGGCGGCCTTGGACGCCGGCCTCGTTCCGCTCAAGGTGAACATGGTCCTCTACCAGCAGACCGTGAAGAACATCGACGCCCTCATCGACTACGTCGGCGGCTCGGACGGCCTCCGCCTCCAGCTCATCCAGTTCATGCCGGAGATGGCTTGGATGAAGCCTTACGCCGTCGACATCCAGACGGTCCACGCGTTCCTCGCGAGCCGCGCCGACCACGTGGCCGAACGGCGCCTCCACCACCGCAAACGCTACCGGATCCGCGGCGCGTGGGTCGAAGTCGTCGACCCCGTCGGCAACCACGAGTTCTGCATGAACTGCCACCGCGTCCGCGTCACCCATGATGGGAAACTGAAGGGGTGCATCAACGTGAATGACAACCTTGTGTCCACGCGCGGACTCGCCGACGCTGGAGTCCGCGACGCCTTCCACCGCGTGGTCGCCCAACGCGCACCGTTCTATCGCGAGGCGCCCGTCCCCCGGCCGGCAAATCCACTCTCGGAGCCCATGGCTAGATGAAGGACCCGCTGCACCTCCGCACGACGGGCCTGGCCGCCCTGGCCGTCTCCGCGCTGACGTTCGTCGCCCTGGCTGCTTGGGTCACGTACGATCCCGCCCCAACGCGACTTGACCATGCCGCCTATGCGCTCTTTGAGGGCCTTGACCCCCAGGGGGACTACCAATGGGGAGATACCGCGTTCGAGGAGGGAGCGGATTTCGTCTTCTTTGCCCTGCTCGACCTCCTCGTCGTCTACTTGGCCTGGCGTGCCCAAGGCGTCCTATTGGCCGGCCTCGTCACCACCTCCATCATCCTCCAAGAACTCGTCATCCTCAGCTTGCAGGGCGCCCTCGACCGGCCGCGACCCGACGGGGCGTTCGAGACCCACGGCGCGTTTCCCAGCGGCCACGTCGCGAATCTCGTGCTTCCACTCCTCCTCGTCGTGTTCGTCATCCTGCCGCTCCGGCCCGCCACGTCGCTCCTCGCCCGGCGGCTCGTGACGCCGACCGTCGGCCTCCTCGTCCTCTACGCCGTCTTCCGGCTCGCCAGCGCCGAACACTGGGCCACCGACGTGATTGGAGCCTTCGCGCTCGGCGTGGGTTGGGCCCTCGCCAGCCTGATGTTGGTCCGGCCGTGGGTGGCTCCATCGAGGTTGCCGACGGGTTCGCCCACGACCGAACCTGCGGCGTCCCCCCGTCGATAGAGGCACCGGGCGCCGCGACGTTTTATCTAGCGCCAGCCGGTTCGCGGCGGCATGGTTCGCGCCAAGAAGGTGGGCAAGCCAAGACCCTTCGCGCTCGGGCTACTCCTCACGATTGTCACGCTGGGCATCTACAGCTACTATTGGCGCTACAAAGCCCACGATGAATTGTACAAGCAGTTCGACCTCGAAGACGAGGGCCGCAACGAAGGCGTCGTCTGGCTCATCCTGGGCATCATCTTCGGCGTCCTCTTGCTCGTCTACGACTGGATGTTCACGTCCAACGTGAAGACGCTCCGCGAGCGGCTGGGGGTGCACAAGGGCGTCAGCCCCGGCGCTTGGCTCACCCTCCAGATTGCGGGGGGCGTCGTTCTCGTCGTCGGCCTCTTGATGCTGATCTCGGGCAGCCCCCTCAAGGACAACCCGGACACAGAGCGGAACGAGGAGCGGGACGCCGACCCGGGCCTCCTGTGGGGCGGCTCTTCTCTGGCCATCGTCGCGTTCGTCGCCCTCGCCGTCGGGTTCTACGTGTTGCAGACGAGCATCAACGAGATCTGGGGCGCCTTCGACCAGAGGATCGGTCAATTGGCTTCTT
>CAYVGY010000028.1:21629-25237 GCA_964451065.1 uncultured Halobacteriales archaeon | reverse complement strand
TGGGCCGGTCGGGGAGGCCTCCCGCCCAATCGGCCGCAGGATCATACACGTAGAGGGGCTCGTCGGCTGCGAACACGTAGATGCGGTCCTGGTGCCAGACCGCGGCAAGCCACTTCTCGGCAAGGCCCTCCGGGAGGCGGCTCGGCATGGCGGCGACGCCCGGGGGCAAGCCAGCGACGAGTTCTTGCGCGTCTTGGCTCTTCAGTGCCGCCATCAAAGGGGTCACAGGATCACCGTTCGTCGCGGGCGTGTAACGGTAGATGGTCGTGTCACCGCGGCCCCCAAGCACGTAGACGCTCGCCCCATCCGATACCGCGGCCGCGCCCGCCAACGGGCGAGGAAGGGCGGCTCCCGAAACGAACTCGGCGTCGCCGGCGCCGGGCCGGAAACGCACCACGCGGTCGCTCACGCACAGCTGCACATCATCGTACCAGTAGTCCGCACTGTAGGAAGGACCCAGTCCGCAGCGATCGCCCCCGAAAAGAAACGCTTGACCCCCGACCCACACCGCGGCCGTGCCCTCCAACGGTTCGGGCAACGACTGCCCGGTCGGGAAGGCCAAACCGGTGGCCGGATCGAAGACGACGATATCAGAATGGGGCGACCAGGATTTGTCCCGTCCGCCGAACAAGTAGATGACGCTGCCCGTCCACACCCCGCTCCCGAACGTGACCTCTCTGGGCAGCTGGCTGCCCAACGGTTCCACGGCGCCCGTCAGCGGGTCGAACCGCAAGATTTCCCGGCCCCCCCAGGCGCTGAAGACGAAGATGTCCGTCGCCGTCGCGACCACGACTGCTCCGTCGCTAAAGGCCCAGGTGGCCTCCGTCGCCACAGTCGAAGTGCCTTCCGCCAAGGGAGGGGCCGCCGAGAGGAGCGGAACGAGTAGGGCTACAGCAAGGGGGAGACTCGTTCGGGGGATGGCCGGCGAGGGACCCGACATGGGCGGTCACGGGCTCCCGGCATTGCCCAGCGCGCCGTCCAACCACTCCACCCACTCGCAGGCGGGAACCGCGGGCCCGTCCTGCACGACGTCGACTCCCCACGCGTCGACTTCGAGGCCCGATTCCCAGGTCGCGTTGGCGGCTTCCTCCGTGCTTTCCAGCTTCATGATGCGCGCGCCGTCGCACGGGGACGCCCGCGTGGGTCCGCTGGCGTGCCCAGTCCCGCTGACGGCGATGCCCATCCATCCCTCCGCTGTCGCGTCCCCGGTGCCGCTGATGGCGGTGCCGGATCGATCGGGGGCCGATGCGTCGCCTGTTCCCGAGACAGCGTAGCAACGATGATTCCAGTAGATGCTACCGGCGGACGTGCAGTGAGCTTCACCGAATGCGGAAACCGCGGCGCAGCGGAAGTGGAAGGAATGCGCGTCGCAATCCGCGGCGCCTGTTCCAGAGACGGCGACGCAGCGGGCCTCCGTGACATACTGGACCCCAAACCGCGCCTTGCAGGTTGCCTCTCCGGTTGGAGCCACCGCGGCACAGAAGAGGGGGTCGTTCCACGGGGAGGATGTTTCGCAAGAGGCGTTGCCGGCGGCGGATGCGGCAACGCAGGTGTAGTCCCAGTCGGTCTCGTGTCCGTACTTGCAGGCGGCGTCCCCTGACGGATTCACGGAGGCCACGGCGGGTGGTCCCGTGACGACGAGCACGTTGTCGATTTCCCACATGTCCTTGCAGGAGCCGTCGGCGCCGATTTCACTCCACCTCAGAACGGTGTCGACCGTCCAGGCGTCGGGCGGGAGTGGAACGGAGACCCAGGCGCCGACGGATGCCGGATTGTCGGCGTCCGGGACATCGACGGCCGCTGGATCCGCAGACCAGATGGTCTTCCACGTGTAATAGCCGAGATGGCCGTACTGAAGGACCAGGGATTCGCTGGCCTCTGGTCGGTCCATGGTCCCTCCACAGGCGGGAGGGTCCCAATACACGACCTGCGGGACCCAGAATTCGGTGAACCAAAACCGAACAGTTCCTCCCGTCGCCACGTCGAGAGGCTGCGTCAGTGCCGAGCGAGACGTTCCACCCCAGAAGATCAGCCCCTTACCTCCAGGAATCTCCTCACCCCCCCCGTTCGCCTCCGCGACGCCGCTGTAGCTGCGCCACTTCGACCAGTCGATCTCGCCGTCGTCGAAGTCGTCGTAGAGGACGACGAGTGGCAGCTCATCGACGCCGTCGGCGGACGCCGGAGCCGAAGCGAACAACGAACCGAGGAGGAGGCAGGCCACCACAGACTGTGTACCAACCGACATGGATCGTCACGGACCCCCGGCGTTGCCCAGCGCGCCGTCCAACCACTCCACCCACGGGCAGAGGGGAATCGCTGGATCGCCCTGGACGACGTCGACTCCAACCACACGGGCGCCGTCGCAGGGGGACGCCCGCGTGGGCGCGTTGGCCCGTCCAGTGCCGCTGACGGCCACGCCCAGTCCCCCCTCGGCGGAGGCGTCCCCTGTGCCGCTGACGGCCATGCCGCCATAGCCGCTGGACGTGGCGTCCCCCCTGCCGCTTACGGCCATGCCTATCGATCCGTCTGTGGTGGCATCCCCGGTGTCGCTTACGGCGACCCCCCCATAGCCGTCTGCCGTGGCATCACCCCTGCCCGAGATTGCATAGCAACGACCAGTCACCGACCAGGCTCCGGCCGTGGAGCATCCGGCATCAGCGAAAAGGGAAATCGCCGCGCATTGGCGAAATTCGTAGGCGCCATAGTCCGCGTCGCAGGAGGCGTCACCAGCAGGGGCAGCCGCGACACAAGCGAATGAGTCGCCCGGCCCGCCTTGGGTCGTTTTGCAGGACGCGTCGCTCGTTCCGGAGGCCGCGACGCATGCATATTCCCAGGTCGCCGACCCCGCCGAACAGGAAGCTGGTCCAAGGGGCTGCACGTCGGCGGTGTCGGGCGGTGGTTGGAGGTTGTAAACCGTCACGTCGTCCAAGGCCCAAACGTCTTTGTCCCAGCCGTCGGGTCCGACCTGCGTCCATCGAAGGTTCGTTCCGGCTGTCCAAGCCTCGGGCGGGAGCGGGACGGTGACCACAATGCCTGGGGCATAACTCTGAAACCCATACGCTTCGTCCATGTTGGTACGCCAAAGCTCCTTGTAAGCGCACCATTCCCAAGAGCAGGAGTCTTGGGGGCTATACTGGAGGACGAGGTCCTCGCCCGGCTCCGGGAAATCGTAGCACGGGTTGGCGGGATTCTCAAGAGAACCCGCCCGGAAATAGGTGAGCGTCGGAATCCAAACGGTGAATTGGACGAAGCCGCCCCGGCTCAGATCGAGGGACGTGGTCGTCGCCTTTCTTGGAGATGTCCCGTCGAAGAGGAGGGCTTGGCTCGGCGACACAAAGCCGCAGTCGCTCCTAACATGCGCGCCCTTCAACGTATACCAATGGCTTGGGTTCAACTCCTTGAATCCATCAAAGTTCTCGCGGAAGATCCAAGGTTCCGTGATGGAGTGGTCTGCCTGGGCCGTCGATGCTAGTCCCGAAAGGAGGGCGATTACGGCCAGGCATGGAGTTCTCGAGCGTCGCACGGGAACCACCCCGAGTGCGGATGGGAGACGGCCCGCCTAATGTTGTTGTTTGCCAGTCCGGTTGGGTGGGGCGGTCACAAATGGC
>CAYVGY010000028.1:12794-21619 GCA_964451065.1 uncultured Halobacteriales archaeon | reverse complement strand
TTGCCTCGCGAGGTCGCGTGCTGGTCACCCCCTGCCCCAAACTTGTCGGACGGGTTCGGGCCACAATCCACTTGCGAGACCTCAACCGGTGGAACGCCCAGGTTTCGGAATCTTCATGCGCCCGACCCAGGACGTCCGACTACTCAGACGGGGCAAGATTCTGTGACTGAACAACCGATCGAGAACTGTTCCCCGGATTTCCGAGGAGCTCGGCCTCAGCCCGGGTCGCTCGCCAGGTTCCGAGCTCGCGCTCCAACTCGGCAAGGCCAGCTCCGCTCGCCCCTCCAGTTCGGGTGGCAAACGACGCCGCCGGTTTTGAACGCGAGGTCTGCAAGTGGCCCTGGGTTCGGGGCCTTAACAGTCACCATGGAGGGCACGCAACGCTTCCTGTCACGGCCACCGGGGCCTCGATGAAGGACGTTTTCCCGGTCCCGGTGCGGTCGCGAACCCAACTCGTGATGCGGCACATCGCTTCGCCGGCATCGATGATGCTTGCGGTAACCGTGCGGCAACCGTCGGCCCCCACGAGGGGGCCCACTGGAACACGGACGGGGGCGCCGTTGCATTCCCGCGTGCACCATGCGGGCCCTTCCGCGCCGGGGTCCGGATGGCGAACCGCGCCCGTGAAGGGTCGTGATTGGGTGGAGGTCGGACGCCCAGCACCCGAGGGCCCGCCCGGGCGGCGCCAGCACCAAGATTCCACGACCGAGCCAATTCGTGTTGTGCGCTACCGGTTCCACATGAGGCACGCGGGGCTCGCGTCGAGGCGGTCGAGGCGCATCCTCGTGTCCGCGAACCCCGGCGACGCCGCGTCGTACTGGACGCGGATCTCGTGCTCGCCAGGTTGCACGTTGCGCGTGAAGTGTTCCAAGAACTGGAAGGTTCCCCGGTCGTTGTCCTCGACCACGAGGACGCCCTTGTTGATCTCGACCCCGTCGCTGTAGGCCGTCACGATTGCGGTCCACGGGCCGGGGGGACCCGTGAAGGCCACGGAGAACACGAGGAACCGGCAGACGCCCACGAAGGTCACTTCGTCAAACGTAACGCCGCAGCCCGAGTACGGCAGGAGGGTCGTCTTGTCGCCGCTCGCCCACGCCTCGACCTCCTGGACCATCCGCGTGTGGAGGCCGTTGGGGGCGGGGTCGCACACGGCGTCGGGCTCGTCGTACGTCTCGCCCTGAAGCACACCCGGGAATGTGGGGTCGTCGTCGCCGGACCCGGGGTGGGGGAGCCCCGCGGGCAGGCCCGTAAGCACTGCGGCGCAAGCGATGAGGGCGAAGACGCCCCGGCGGCTACGCAGCAAGGGAGGCTTGGGCGGCACGCAGGGGGAATCGAGGCTGTGGCCTTGGCCTTTCAGGCCAACGTGGTGGGGTGCAGAGTACTTGTCAATGCGGCCATCGACGGCCATGGTTCGCCGTTGGTTCGTGCGCCCGATCCGGTCGGAATGCCCAGCCGGCGGGGTTGCATCAGGGGATACCGGCGGGCCGGCGGTCACCGCGCATTGGCGGGGCTTTGCGACCTTTAGCACGTATCGATCACGGTGTTCGTCCCTCCGCCATCAATCAGGAACGCCGCGCCCAGGTCTGCCTGCCCGTTCACGCCATGGCATCCGGCGCTGTAGGTGTCGTCGCCGGCGCCGGCGTCGAGGAGGAACCCGGTGCCGAGGACGGCGCCGCCGTTCGTCCCATGCGATCCGGCCACGTACGTGTCGTCGCCCCCGGCGTCGAACAGGAACCCCGAACCGCGGCAGGCCCCACCGTTCATGCCATAGTTCCGGTTGGCGCCGAACCGCTGATGGACGTCGTTGTCGGAACCGAGGTCGATGAGCGCCGCCGCGGCATGCGTGAGCTCGGGGCAGACGCCGCCCAGCGGCGGCGGGCCGACGTCGCGGAGGTTGTTGCCCCCGGCATTGTTCCGATAGAAATCCTCGCCGCCCAGGTCGAGGACGAGGATCATGTCGCGGTTGTACACGCTGTCCTGGCCTTGGAGGTCGAATTCGTACACGGGCCAGAACTCGAAGTCGGTGCCGTCGAGCGGTTGGACGAGGGAGGGCTGGTCCTCGAGCACCAACTGTAGCCGAAAGACGGAGGCAAGGAATTCGTTCCGCGCCTGCGTGACGAACTCGATTACTGCCGGTCGGGCGCTCTCGCCATCGAGCAGTAACCCACGCGACGCGTCGTCGAACATCAAGAAGGACGAAAGGACGTCGGCCAGGGCCGCGCGAAGCGGTCCCGCGAGGGCGTCCAGCCGTTCCGCCTCGACGCGGGCGTCCGCATCCAGGGGATGTCCGGCCCGCAACGCCAGCGCCGCCAGGAGTTGGCTCGGGAGGGCCCCAACGTCGCCGGATTCCGCATCATCGACTTGTGCACGGACGGCCGACTGGACGCTGCCCACGAGGGTGGGCGCCGTCGCAAGAGCGAGGACCGAGGTGAACAGCGCGACGCGCAATGATGCATGTCGGTCACGACGGGGGTTCATGGGACTCTCCGTCCCGTGAGCGCGCAGGGTCCACTATAGGGTTAATGGCCAACCGGGTTGGACGCGACCTGGGCGACGGGGGGACCAAGGCTACAGGACCAGCATCACGCAAGCCGGCGAACCGAAGCGGGCCTTGGCCATCCGCAGAACCTTTCGCGCTCGACGACGTGCGACGGCGGAGGCCCGGGCGAAAGCTTGCGGTGACGCAGTCCCCGTGCCGTCCGGCCGGTCCCCGAGCGGAGCGGAGCCTAGCAGTCCCGCCAGGTCGGGAAAACGAATTCGGCCATTTCCTTGCCGGTCCCGGCATCGCGGACCACGATCACGATGTCTCGCATGTCCGCCTCTGGCGGGCTGCTGCAGAACTCCACGTAGTCGTCGCGCTGCATCGGTCGGGAGTCTTCGGCGACCGGGACGGCGTGTCCTTGACCGCACGACCAACCGGAGCGTACCGCCGCGTTGAGCGGTCCGCCGCGTTCAGTAGCGGGGACGTTGACGTAGGGATCCGTGGTCCCCAGGCGGCCGGTCGCGCCGACACCTTGTTTCTGTTCGCATTGGGTGATCTCGATGGTCAAGCGGCACCAGTCCGCCCCGTCTTCAGCCTCGCGGACAACCAGCCTGCCATCGGGCTGGCTCATTTCGAGCAGGGTCGCAGGTCGGGGCCCGTCCAGGCTACACGCCTCGCCGTCGGGCGCGGAGTCTCCAAGGCACCCGGCAAGGGCGGGCGCCATAAGCATTCCGAAAGCCATCATCGACCGCTGGAGGAGCCCGTTCACGTCAACGCCTCGTTGCGGAGCCGCCGGCGCCACCCTCGGTCGGTGCGAACGCCGGCCGTCCGCAAGAATCCACGTGGATGGACACCGTATAATGTTCATTGGCCAACCCGGTTGGGTCCAGCGCGCCTCACGCTCCGAACCGGAACGGCCAGAAACGCTAACCCCTTCCTCGAGCACCGTTTGCGTGGAGAAAGGGCATGACGAAATCCCGTCCAGCGCTCGTTTTTCTGGCCGCAATCATCGGTTTCGGCGCGCTGCTCTTCCCCTCGACGCTGGGCATCCTCGGCGGTTGTCGCCCCGACTGCGAGGGGCCCGCGCCGTCTCCCGCACTCTTGGCGGCCTTGGGCGGCTGTCGACCGAACTGCGGCGAAGGGCTTCCACGTCTGTCCGCCCTGGTGTCTGGATGCGGACCCCCTTGCGGGCCCCTCGACCTGGCCCCTTGACGCGGATAACCGACCGTGCGCACCCCCACAGGTGGCCGCCCAGCGCAGTCTCCAGTCGACGACCCAACCGCGTTGGCCACAAATGGGAAGACCATGCGACGAGACGACACTAGGCTCGCGGTCCGCGCCAGGGGTGGCGAACTTCCGTGCAGGGTGAACAGAACTGCGCATCCGGCTTGGGTCGAAGACGACAAGTGGCTAATACTCCCCGAGCCGGCAGCTTCGCTAGACGGTGGGTGGTCGCCTAGTGCACCATGCAGCTCCACGCTCGAACCCTTCGGGCTCCTTGCGTTTCTCCCGACGTCGCCGGCTCGTCCGCGGTGTCGCCCTCGTTTTCGGCGTCGCGCTTCTTGGCAGCTTGGGAGCAGGGTTCCTCGCGGCCGAGAGCCCCCGTGAGACCGTGGCTTCTGCCACAGATTCCGCTCCGACTCCTGATGCTTCCCCCGAGCCGCCGCTCGTGGGCGACCGAGGTATGTACCGGTCGGGCACGGAGACGCGGGACGACGCTTCATCGATGATCATTAGCGACGGCGCCCCGTGGATCCAGTTTGAGTGGCTGCAGGACGAAAGGCTCCGCAACGCGTGGGGACTCGAGGTCCCCGTCCACGTGCTCCGCTACCAAAGCCGCGACCCCTCAACCGGCGCGCCCTCCCCCTGGAGGACGGTCTACATGGAGCCGGGAACGTTCCCCCACGTCGCCTACCGGGAAACCTCCGCCACCGTCGACGTCGAGGACCCCTTCGACTTCCTCTTCAAACAATGGGCGTACGTCGAGACGTCCGTCGGCAACACGACGCACTACCTTCCGGACGACGCCCGGCTGGCCCCGGACTTCCCGTGCGAGCTCAGCCTCGTGATGGCTCGGGCCCGGGCCTCCGATGGCAACCTTTCCCTGCCGGACGGGTGCAGGCTCTTCGACGGCGAGGCGGCCGGAGTCCTGCTTGTGCCGGCCGGCAAGGGACGCATCGGCTCGATCATGGCCGAGCGGTACCGCTACGACCCACCGGGTCCGAGCGCTCGACCCCTGTGGGCATGGGCCGCGACCCAGGTCCCGTACTTCCTACGATTCGAACAGGAGGGGGAAATGCACGGCGACCCTGCCGCCCTCACCTATCTGGCCGGGTTCACCCGAGGCCAAGATCCGCTCCAGGTCCCCACCGGCCCGCCCGGTCCTCCGCCGGGCGAGGTTCGCATGCGTCCCGCCGAGTTCGACGGCCCCAATGACGACGGCGTCGACCACAATTTCACGGCGTCGCGCGCCATGGAGTTTGCCACGGGCGCATACGAGGAGACCCCGTTCGACACAGAGGAAGGCAAGACGCACCGCAACGTCACAAGATTCTACGCGGACCACCCGGACGCCTATGTCGAGAGCGCGAACCTCCGCGTAAGGAGGACCAACTACGACCAGTGGATTTGGACGATCACGCTGCGGGCGGCGGACGAGAGCCTCACCATCTGCCCGTACCGCGAGAACACGCCCCTCGTCGAAGAACTAGGGCCGGGATCGCCCGGATACGACAATCACAAGATCCAATTCGACACGCGCAAAGACAAGTGCACGGCCCCGCCGGCCCCGTCGCACCTCTCCCCCCAGGGCCCCCTCAGTCTCCCCTCGCTGGAATGGCTCCAGAGCCAGTGGCGCATCTTTGTTCCTCCCGAGCGGGCTGACTTGAGACCCGACTTCTACGCTTGGAGCACGTCCTGCGACTCTCCAGATTGTGCGACCCCGAAGACGCGCCTGTTCATCGGCCACCGCTTCACGAAGTTCACCGAGAATTCCAAGGACCCCCTCGAAGGCATCAGCGAGTCCACACTCGCCAGCGTCCTCGTCGTCGACGAAACCGGGCGAGCCGTCTCCTACACGAACATGGAACAAATGCGCGAGCGAGAGGTGGTTGAGTCCGGGGTCGCCATCGATGCGGCTGCGAACCTGGACCCGCCCTCGGAGGCGGAGTACGCGACCCGCTTGGATGCCCACGCCGTGGCCTGGGAGGTACCCCGGTCAGCGGCGCTCGCCACCGTCGGCCTGGCGGCCCTCCTCGCCGGGGCGCTCTACTGGTTCGCCTCGTCCCTCCGAGAGAGCGTCTGGTTGCCCCTCTACGCCCGCGTCGTCGGCCAGCGCGCCCTTGAGTCACCGTCCCGGGCGGAGATCCTCCGCGCCGTGGCCGGAGATCCAGGCGTCGCGCTGCCGCGGCTCACCGAACGCCTCCAGATGGGCCGGTCGACGCTGCGGCACCATCTCCGGCTCCTGCAGTACAACAAGCTCGTCACCGTGCGTCGGGTCCGCGGAACGCGGCGCGTGTTCCCGCCCCACTACGACATCGCCGCCTGGGTCCAGAAACAAGTCTTGGACGAAGACCCGAGCCTTCGCGCTCTCTTCGCCTTCCTCCAGGACCACCCGACGGTTTCCGTGAGGGACGCGGTGTCCCACCTCAGGACGTCTCTCCAAGTCACGGATACGGGGGCACGGAAAATCCTCCGCCGGGCGGCCGGCCTGGGGACGGTCCGGTTGGCGGGGAACCCCTCCGTGCTCCAAGTCATCGAACCCACCCTTAGGAAGGACAATGCCGTCGCCGGCGTCAACGACCCCGAACCGTCCTCTTCCGAATCGCCCACAGCCCGAATCGATGGAGGCGAAGCAGCTTGAGGAAACACGCAACCGGACCCAACCAGGCGCAGACACGAATGAACCGGCGACTCCTCGTCGGAACCATCGTAGCGGTCGCCGCGTCGTTCGTCGTCGTCGCACCCACGGCCACGGCCCTGCATGTCCTGACGTACCCATGCGAGGAAAAGCGGGACGTCTGCAACGTCCCCTACGTGGACATCCACACCTGCGAAGGAAGGGTCAGCGTCGCCGGAACGACGACGCCCTCCCCACCCGTCTGGGAGCCGTGGCTATGCGAGATTGTTCCATGAAACCGCCACACCTAGATGAGGCCACTCGGAAGCGACCGCCGCCCACCGACGGCTTCAGTCACGCTGACACAAGGTTTAATGCGCTCGCGGCCCAGGTCCCTGGTGGTGGAATGACGCAGGCGGCTGTCCAAGGTCATGGCCCAAGGCCCTCCAGGTGGCCTCAGCGGGCACGCTCTTGCGCGGTCGTCCTCGGGGTCCTCTTCGTTCTCGTGTCCGCCATCCCCACATCCACGGCGAACCATCCGTGCGGAACGGGGTATGCGGAAAAATGTGTAGGGGACCCGGTTCCGGTGGACGTGCACGGGTGCGACTACCCCCTCGTCGGCACCGCTGGTGTTCTGTGCGAGGCTGGATTCGTCATCCCCATTCTTGGATTGGAATGCTCGGTGGACGTTGCCGCGGCGCCGGACGGCGAAGCCAAGGAAGAGGTTGCGTGTGACGCGAACCTGCTACCGTACGTCGGGGTCTGTTCGGCCGCGCTCAATCCCCTTCTCTCATACGTCGAAAAATGTGTGCCTTGGCACATTGTCTGATGGACACGGTCGAAGGCAGAACGACATGGCCCCCAGTCCCGGTTCGAGAGCCCACGCCGGCAACACGCCAAGCGGAAACACGCGCGTCGGACCGGGATCCGGGGCGCGCGTACGCAAGCGCCCAACAGAGTTGACCCGTTCCCGCGTCGGGCCCACCGACTTCTCGTCCCGATTGTCACCGAGGGGTGCGGCCCGATCCCTGGAGTCTGGTCGCCTCCGGAGACGTCGCGCCGCATGGTACATGGGTGCTCTCGGGGCCCTTTTCGCCCTCGTCTCCGCCGCCTCCCCTTCCACGGCGAACTATGGGTGTGGATCCGGACCGTTGGAGAACTGCGATTTTCCTGTTGACGTTCACGGATGCGAGCCTTCCGTGGGAGACATCGACCCAGGCGATTGGCCCGGCGCGATCCGAAGCTGGCTGCAAAACCCTCCCTTCAACTGCGCGGCCAACGCCAGCATCGCCGTCCAGGATGTCGCAGGCGTTCCGCTCGAATGCAAGGCGGAACTCGCCGCCAGTTCGGAGGGCACCGGGGGCGGGCACATTTCGTGTTCGGGCGTGGTGCTGGTGCCCGGCGGGCCCTTCTGACGATTCCCAAGCCACTCTTGCCCTGTCCATGGCCCACAACTTCTCGTCCGCCCCCTGTCTGGGACGGGTAGGCTCGTTTCAAGGTCTTGTTAAGGTCCCGGGGTGGGCGGAAATCTCAGGATGCGTGTGCCCACCCCGATATCGGGACCCGCGTCCTTCCACGTGGATTTTGCGAAACGACTCAGTCGAAAACCCGAGTGCTTAGCGTTACGCGTCGGAGCCCAAAACGACCGTTTGGGAATAGGCTCCAAGTGACGCGGATCACTAGGAGCCGCCAACGGCTTGGAGGGCGGCGTGGTCGTCCACGACTCCACACGGATTTTCGATGGAGGAGACGCCTGAGACGCCATGCCCGATCCAGCGCTGGGCGGTCGCAATCCAGTCGACCCCGGCGCAGTCGGGCGCGCCGCTGCAATACGCGAAACCACGGTTGGTACCGCCGACGAACACGTACGGGAAGACGGCTCGCCCCTCCAACTCGAATTCGGCTCCGTCTTCAGCGAAGTAGCCGACGACCTCCTGCCCCGCGAACAGGTACACGTGAACCCCGTTGGGGGAGCCCGGGCTCTGGGGCAGATCCGGGGCTCGCAGGCGGGAATAGAGGCCGACGTGGGCCAGCGCGCCCTCGCATCGCATCACGAACGTCGGCGGCTGAAAGACGGGGCTCTCCGGAAGAGGAAGGTCAGGAGGAGGCTGAATGATCGCCGCCCCGCCGGGGGCCGTCAGGATGACAAGCACCGCCGCGACCAGCGGAACGGCGGCGCGCGGCCATCGGGTCGGCTTCATGCCGGGAGCACACTCCAAGCGTGGTCATGCGGGCGCGGCGTCATGGAACCTCCACTCCTCGTCGAACGACGCGAAGGCCTGGACCGCCACCGCGATGATGGGCAATCCTTGGAGAATGGCCGCGCTGCGGCTCGGTCCCTGCAGCCGCACCGTGGTTCCGTCCAGGCCGGCCCATGGGTACGGCACCACCTTCTGGTCCACTTGCGCTTGTCGAATCCCATCCGCTGCCTGGAACCATTCAAGGTAAGGGCTCCCCTCCTCCCCGGCCGTGCCGTCGAGCAGGCCCTGATCGTAGGCGAAGTCG
>CAYVGY010000028.1:1614-12784 GCA_964451065.1 uncultured Halobacteriales archaeon | reverse complement strand
TTCCGCCACAAACCGCTCGCGCGCTGGCCCGCCGCCACGCTCGACGCGCGCCCCACCGGTCGCAAAGGGCGTCGTCTTTGACTCGATGGTTGCGGCCTCGCTCGGCAACCCGAGCTGGCGCAGGGCATCCGCGAGTCCAGGCCCGTCGACGTATGAGTCCAGCAGGAAAACCGAGGGGAGGTCGTTGGATTCGGATGCATTCTCGGGTTCGACGGCCACCTGGACGAGCAACAGCCGCGCATCCGTCCAGATCACGTCCCGATGAACGACGCGGGGACAGTCCAGGGACAGGAACTGCAGACTCGCCGTGAACTGGGTCATGCCCGCCGGCCGGAACCCACGGGCAATCGTGGGCCGGGCCCAGTCCTCGGGCACCTGCACGACGAGGATTGCGCCCGCACACCCTTCCAAGCGGAGGGTGGCAAGGGTTGCGTTCTGGAGGCGTTCGCCGGGACTTGCGGCGCCGTCGTCCGCAGCGCCGACGGCCGGACCCGGCGAGGCGCCGAGGCAGCCCGCCAGCGTTGGCCCTCCGAAAAGGATTCCGAGGGCCAGGGTCAGCAAGCGCACGAACATACCCCCTGGTTCCGCGGCCCCGAGGCGGCGAGAAGCCCGACGCGCGCCGCCTTCGCGACCCATTTCCGCGCCGTCCTGTCGCCCACGTTGAAGCGCTGCTGGAGGCCTCGCACAAGGTCGGCCTGGCGAACGGGTCCCGACTCGACCGTCTCCAGCATGTACAGCAGTCTCGGATCCCGCTGCGCGAGAAGCCGCGCGGGCGGCGGCATGCCCTTGGCGAACGGTACAAGCAGGTTCAATCCGCCGATCTCAATCCGACGGACGTGCCCCGCCCGCTTGAGGAACCGCAAATGGTGCTTGAGCACGCCGCGGGAGATGCCCGTGTCCCGAACAAGATCCGCCAGGGTGCATCCCGGGTTCGCCCGAAGCCGACCGACGATGAGGGCGCGTCGGGGATGTCCGAGGATTTCGTCGCCGCAAAGACGCGTGTAAAGGACGACCCCGAGTTCGAGGCCGACGCGCGCGACCGCCAAGAACCCCGCCGCGACCAGAGACCAGAACGCCACTCGTTCGACCAGGGCTTGCGATGGGCCGGACACGAGCGCCGGCTCGAAATCGATGCCGACCACGTGGATGGCGCCGTGGCCGGTCCCCTCCATCCGAGCCCGCGAATCCGGCCAGCTTGACGCCGCCCCGGGTGACTCGGCGAACGCGAAGGAGCCGACCAGGGTCAGGGCTCTGGACCCGAAAACCCCGGATTTTCCTCCGGCCGTGTACGTCCCAGACGCGGCCTGGAACGTGACGGCCCCGTCCAGTCGGCCCTCGAGCCCAGAGCAGACGGGCCGGGCCCCGGACGACGACAGGAGAATGCGGGAGTTGGAAAGTTCCAGGAAGGCCTCGGCGAACCGGACCGTTTGCAAGGTGACCGTGTGCGTCGGCGTCGTGGCCGAGAACTCCTCGGTGGCGTACGGGGCCATTTCGTAAAGGACCCGACCCCCTTGAGTGACCGTCGCCTGGCGCAGGTACAGCGTTGCGTCGCCCACGATTTCAAAGGTTGCCGCAGGCGCGACCATCTCCCGTTTCCACCCGGGATAGCCGCCTTCGACGGATCGCACCGTTCCGCCCACGGGGAACCAGAAGGACGCCCCCGAGGGAAGGTCCGAGCTTGCGGCGGACCATTCCAGCCGCGGGGACGAAACCTGGATGGGCAGCGGCGTTTTCGGGTTCAGGGGGTAGCCCGAAGGGAAGAGCGAGGCCAGGCCTCCTTCGTCCCACGTGATGTTGACGGTCCCGGGCGGGATGGAAACGGAAGAGGCGACCCACTGTTGGGCGTCCCCGACCTGAGCGCGGCTTGTCTGGGTCCCGTCGCTCAGCGTCGTGTAGTTGACCCGGGTTTCCCGGATGGTCATCACGCCCCCGCTGGATTCCAGCGGGAGAGCAGAGACGGCGCCTTCGGGGAACTTGACGCCCAGCCCCGAACAATGCCCGAGGAAGGCGCCGTCGGCGACGCCGCTGCCGACATAGGAGTAGTCAACAACGACTTCGTTGGGGTCTTCCGCGGCGGGAGCGCTGGGGAGAAGGACCGCGGCGGAAAGGGCCAAGGCGAAGAGCGCGCCATACCGGTTCAAGCCTTCGAAGCCTCCGTGACCGTGCCTCCCGGACCCCCACGCGGTATCCGGAATATTTAACAATACTGGTCGCCGGCGGGCCGAACGCGGCTGGCGGCTCGGCCGCCCGGCGGTCGGGTTCTTCGTCGGACGGTCCCGACCGGTCCGCGTCGGCCGCGGGCCACGACCCGAGAAGCGCTTTCGGCCCACGGTTGGCGAGCGAGACTATCATCCACCGCTCTCACTCGCGGCGCGATGACGACCGTACGGAACCCAGCCCACGTGTGCCTCGCGTTGATCGACCGCCCTAACCCCTCCCGCCGAATGCCGGGCCCGAGGCCTACCCGTGAAGGGGAGGAGTGAACATGAAAACAACGTTCCCGAAGGTCAGCGCGGGACTCGTCGTCGTGGCACTCCTGGCCCCCGTGGCCACCGTGCTTTCTGCCCCCCTCTCCTTCTCGACCGACCAAGATTACGTGGTGGGATTCCACTCGTTTCCCGCGCTAGGGCCCGGAGACTTGTACCAGGGTGCCCTCGTCTCCTTCACGGACCCCGTCCTGGGGTTCGCCGTCGTGCATGCGCCGGACCTGGACTGGCTACGCGGTGGCGCCCTCTCCGACCCCAACGTCCGCTACGTGGAGCCGACGCACGAGGTGCGGGCGTTCTTCACGCCCGACGACCCGCTCTACGGCCAGCAGTACGGTCCCCAACACGTCCAGGCCCCGACGGCCTGGGACACGACGCGAGGTTCGATGATGAAGAACGTCTGCATCGTGGACACGGGGGTCTCGTACACGCACCGGGACCTTGAGGGTCGCTACCTGGGGGGCTATGACTTCTTCAATGCGGACGACGACCCGTGGGACGACAACGATCACGGGACGCACGTGACGGGCATCGCCGCCGCCGAGATCAACAACGGCGTCGGCACGGCCGGGATGGCGAACGTGGGCATCCTCGCCGCCAAGGTGCTCGGGGCCGGCGGCTCGGGAGCCTCATGGCGCGTCGCCAGCGGGATTCGCTGGTGCGCCGACAACGGCGGGGACGTCATCAACCTGAGTCTAGGCGCGACCGAGGGTGACCAGGTTCTCCAGGACGCCGTAACCTACGCGTGGAGCCAAGGCTCGCTTCTGGTGGCCGCGGCGGGGAACCAAGGCCCCTGCACGGAGTGCGTCAACTACCCGGCCAAGTACGACGAGGTCATCGCGGTCACCTGCACGGACCCGAACGACGCCCAGTGCTCGTTCTCGTCGGACGGCCCCGAGAGCGAACTGGCCGCGCCGGGCAAGGACATCCGGAGCAGCATTCCCGGCAACGGCGACAACAGCTACGCAACGCTCTCCGGGACCAGCATGAGCTCCCCGCACGTGGCCGGGGCGGCCGCGCTTCTGTGGAGCCGGTTCCCCGCGCTGGCGAACTGCCAGATCCGGACCATGCTCCGGACCACGGCGCACGACCTGGGGGATTCGGGCTGGGACGAGACGTACGGCTTCGGTCTCGTGGACGCCGCCGCCCTCCTCGACGCGGCCCTGGCCGGGGAGATCCCCGCCCTGGACTGCGACGTCAACGGGGGACCCGTCTGCAGCCTCGTGGGCCCCGCCGACGACCGAATCCGGGGCTCCGCCGACTTCGAGGTCTTCGCCGCGAACCCGGGCTCGACGATCGCGTCGGTCGAACTGTGGAGCAACGGCGTCCACGTCGCGGACCTTGCCGGCGACGGGCAGGACACCTTCACGGGGGCCGTGGACGCCACGGCCTTCGCAGAAGGGTCGCGGCGATTCGACGCGCGGTGCACCGACAACAACGGAGCCTCAACGACCCGGGGACGGAGCTACCTGGTGGACAACGTCGCCGACCCCTCGGTGGCAATCACCAATCCCCAGGACGGGGACACACTCGCGATTCAGGAGCGCGTGTTGGTGGCCGCCGCCTCGAACGCCCCCGATTCCGCCTTGAAGGTCGAAGTGCGCGCCAACCGGCAACCGTGGCGCGACATCACGTCGAACCGGGATGCGGATGGGAACTATTTCTACGATTTTGACGCCCTGCGGGCGCCGAAATCCAGCAGCATCCGGGCGCGGGCGACCGACTCGGCTGGCCAAGCCGTGGACGTCGTGACCGTGCAGGTCGTCACCCCCTGCAACAACGGTTGGAGCCAGTTTGTGGAGGACTGCGTGTGCCCCCGCGTCCTGCCGTACGGCTACCGATGCTACGTCGAGGGGCCCCTCTGAACGCGCCACGCGGCAGGGCGATGGACGTCCCCGCCCTGCCGCGGGAAGGACCCATGCGGTGGCCCGCGGGGCCGAGCGTCGGGCCCGGCGGCCGTCGCGGTTGGCCGCGCGGGGGAGGGAGGGCGTTGTGCCTCCCGCGACGGCGGAGGCCTCCGTTAACAGCCGCGCGCTACGGGTAGAACGAGTTCGATGCGGGGAACCGGGAGCGGCTGGGCGATGAGCCCGGAGCATTCCGGAGATTGTGCATCGTGAACGACGACGCGTCTTTCCAGGAATTGGGGGTGGTCGTCAACGGGCTCCGTGAAAACCATCAACGGCCGTGGCCCGGACGCGTCCGGGGCCGACGCGCCCTCAGGGGCGGTCACGTCGTCTGGCGTTCCATCTCTCGCTGGGTCGCGCCAAGAGATGGCCGGCCCCGAGTCCGGCGGTCCGCACGTGTGGACGGTCCACGTAGGAATCCTTCCATCGGCCTCCGGTTGCGCCGCGATGGGAAGGCTGTGGAGCATGGCGCCCGCCGCCACCGCGCCCATCGAGGCGAGCCATACGAAGACGAGAGACGCGTATCCAAGGGCGATTCGACGCAGGGACATCCGGGACCTCGAAATCGACGCGCAACCCCGGGACGGAAAAGGGCTCTGGTGGCGACGGCTGAACATCGCGAACGACCCAACCACGTTGGCGAGAAAGGACAAATACGCGCGGGTCGGCTGGCGCACGGTGGCGCGAGTCGGGTTGGTTCTGTGCCTCGCACTGCTTGCCGCGCTCCCGCCGTTTGCGCTCCCTGCCGCGACCGCCGACGCTTCGGCCACCGTAGTCTTCGCGGACGACTTCGACGACGGAGCCGTCGACCCCGACCAGTGGGTCGACCTCTCGGGTGGAACCGAGACCGACTCCTGCGGGTCCCACTCGGTCCCCTACGCACTCCGGTTCGGCGGAGGCAACGCCCGCGACGCCACGACGCGCGCCTTGGACGTGTCCGAGGGCGGCCTTGTCCGCTTCTGGCTCAGGATCGGCCCCGGTGAATGGCCTTGCGACCGACCCGAAGCGGGCGAGGGCCTCGTCCTTGAGTTCTACGTCCCAGGCTCCAGCGGGTGGACCCATCTGGCTTCGTACGCACCGGGCACCCGGACTCAGTTCACGATGGAGGAGGTCGTGCTCCCGCCCCAGGCCAAGTCCGACTCGACCAAGTTCCGGTGGCGGCAACTCGCGTGGGATTGGGGCGATTCGTGGGCCATCGACGACGTAGAGATCCTCCGCGGCGAACCGTCGACACCGGGGGCCCCGACCGAGCTGCGAGCCGACGCCGGACCCTCCACGGGCGAGGCCACCGTACGGTGGAAGGCGCCGCTTTCCGACGGGTCCGCCCACGTCCGCGCCTACCGGGTCTACGGCGGCGAAGCTTCGGGCGAAGCCAGCCTCCTCGCCGAGTTGCCGGCTGGCTCCGCGACGCTCGAGTTCAACTTCACCCATTCGGGCCAGTTGAACGGCGTCGACCTCCGGTTCCAAGTGAGCGCCCTCAACGTGGTCGGCGAGGGCCAACTAAGCGTGGCCGCTAACGCCACGACCTTTGGCCCCCCGGGGCCCCCAGGGGACTGCGTGGCCACCCGCGGTCGCGCCGCGGGCCAGATCGACATCGCATGGCGGGCGCCTGCCAGTAACGGCGGATTCCACGTCACCGGCTACGTCGTCTATCGCAGCTCGTCGCAAGGAGGCACGTACGTCGAGGTCGTCTCTCTTGGCAACGTGACCGCGCACACGGACACCGGCCGACCGGCAGGAGCCCAGGCCTGGTACCACGTGCGGGCCCGCAATGACCTCGGTCTGGGTCCTCCTTGCCCCGCCACCGGCGCCATGCCTCCCGACGTGCCGGGGCCGCCCCGCAACGTCTCCGCCGACCGCGGTCGAGGACCCGGCGAGATCAACCTCTCGTGGCTCCGGCCCGAGATCGACGGTGGCCTCGCCATCACCGGGTACGCCATCCTGCGCGCCAACGTGTCCAACGGAGCCTACGTACAGGTCGCCACCGTCGGCAACGTGACCTCCTGGGTCGACGCAGGGATTCCGACCGGAGCGGAGCGGCACTACCGGGTGCGCGCTCGAAACGACGTCGGATGGGGCGCCCAGAGCAGCACCGCGGCGGGCCGCGCGCCCGACGTCCCGAATCCCCCGGTCAACGTCACCGTAAAGCAGGGCCCTGGCGCCGGCCAGATGGAGGTCCGCTGGATTGCACCCGCTGACGACGGAGGGCTCGCCGTCACCGGCTACGCCGTCTTCCGGGCCGACGCATCGAGCGGCGCCTTCGTTGAGATCGCGCGCGTCGGGGACGTGCGCACCTACGTGGACCAAGGCCTCGCCGCCGGCGCGACGGTGTACTACCGGATCGAGGCGTCCAATGAGATCGGAGAAAGTGGGCCCAGCGAATACGAAGCCAACGTGACCTTCGACGCGCCGGGACCGCCCCGCAGCGTCGTGGCGCTCACAGGCTCCACGGCTGGCTCCATCCGCGTCCAATGGGACCCGCCGGCATCCGACGGGGGCCTCGCAGTCGCCTCGTACGCGGTGTTGCGCGCCAACGCCACCAGCGGTCCGTTCGCGCAAGTGACGTCCAACGTCACCGCCACTGTCTTCGTCGACTCGGGCCTCAATGCGGGAGCGCAATTCTATTACCGGGTGCGGGCCCGCAACGACGCCGGTCTCGGAGTCGAGAGCGATGTCGCCGTCGGGCGGGCACCGGAGCCGCCCTCGCCGCCTGCGTCCTGCACGGCGCAGCGCGGATCCGCCGCCGGCCGCATCGACGTCGCCTGGACGACTCCCTCCTCGGACGGCGGCCTCACCGTCAACGCGTACCTCGTCCACCGAGCCGACCCGTCCGGCGGCTCCGTGCTCGTCGGCCAGGTCTCCGGCCAAGCCCGCATCTTCACGGACACGGGGCTTCCGGCCAACGCGACGTTCCTCTACTCGGTGCGGGCTCGCAACGACGCCGGCGACGGCACCGCCTGCATTCCGCCACCGACGATTACCCACCCGCCACCCCAAGGCGGCATCATCCTCCAGACCCAGCCGTGGCTCCGCGAAGTGGGCCTCACCTGGACCGTGCCGGGAAGCTCCCGGCCACTCCTCGCCTTCGAGATCGAGCGCGCCCCATCATCGTCGGGGCCCTACAGCGCACTCGCGGCGGTTTCGGCATCCTTTACGAGCCACACCGACCGAGGCCTCGAAAACGGCGCCAGGTTCTATTACCGTGTCCGCGCCATCAGCGACGCAGGACCCGGCCCGTGGAGCAACGTCGCCCTCGGCTGGACGTTCGACGTCCCGGGCCCGCCGCGAAACCTCGTCGCCCAGCCAGGAGGAACCGCCGGCCAGATCTCCCTCCGTTGGGACCCCCCCACGTCGGATGGAGGGCTGGCAGTGAGCGGCTACGCCATCCTACGATCCAGCACGCCGGGCGGGCCCTACGCCGAGGTCGCCGCCCACGGAGCCTGGACAGACCACACAGACACGGGCCGCCCGGCGGGGACCACGTGGTACTACGTGGTTGTGGCCATCAACGCAGCCGGCCGCGGACCGGCAAGCTCGGAAGCCGCTGGCACCTCCCCCGGCCTGCCGGGCGCGCCGACGTCGGTCTCGGCCGATTCGGGACCTGGGCGCCACGAGATCACCATCCGCTGGAACCCGCCCGCCACGACGGGCGGAAGCCCCCTCATCCGGTATTGGGTGTGGGCCGGTCCCGACGGCGCCAACCTGACACGATGGTCCAGCGTCCTTCACACGGGCTCTGGGACCCATTACTACGCCATGAAGAACCTACCCGACGGCGCCGTCCGTGTCTTTCGCGTGTCCGCCAACACGAGCGTGGGCGAGGGCCCCGCGAGCGCGCCGGTGACGGCCGCCGCCCCTTCATTGCCAGGACCGCCACGGGACGTCGCGGCGCGCGTCGGCGCCGCTCGGTACGAACCGGGCCGCGTCGAGGTTTCGTGGGAACCGCCCTCCGACCTCGGGGGCGTCCCCGTCGGGACGTACCAGGTGTGGCGCAGCACGGTCGCCGGTGCGGAGCCCGCCGGGCCGGCCAGCGTCCTGGCTGCCGAGACGACGTCCCTGCGATTCGACGACTTCCTCCTTATTCCGGGCGTCCGGTATTACTACCAGGTTCGCGCAGCCAACGTGGTCGGGGCCGGACCGAGCGGCCAGGAGGCAGGCGCCCGCGCGTCGCTGGGCTGGGGCGACCTCGACGGCGACGCCGACGGCGTTCCTGACGGGTTGGAACCGCAACTGTGCGGCCGGCCCCACGTGGCCCAACTCATCCAAGCGACCTCCCTCACGGGCCGCTGCGCCACCTCCTACGACTACGAACCTGCCCGTTCGCGGGACCTCCTGTCGGACGAAGAACCCACCGGCGTGGACGCCTGGCAGGATGAGGACGAAGACTACATCGACGATCGGATCGAAGCGTCGCTTTGCGACGCGGAGGATTCGACCAATCGGCGGGACGGCGTGTGCCGCGGCGATGACTGGGGCCTACCGCCCTACGACGAGTTCGACTTTGTGTGCCTTCAGGACGGGCGCACGAAGCCGGGGAGCCAGAGTTCCGGCGTTGAGTGCGCGCAGGATGGCCGCTAGAACGGGGCCGCCGAGTGGGGCGTCCAAGCCCATTTGCCTCGATGCTCGTAGGCGGGCTCTTGAACGCCCTTCCCAACAGCGAGTGTGATTTCGGGCGGGCCCCGGCGGTGGCGGATTCCTACTACTCGCAAAGTTCGGCTCCGCCGAGTTTGCGGGACGCGCGGCCGCCGACGCCGGCGGGGCCGCCCCTCGTGCACCCGTACGCTGCATCGGAAGGCCCCGGCTCCCCAACCAGATTGGCCAACGAAACTAATATGTCGGACGCCCCCGGGGGGGGAGTAATGAACGGAAGAATCCTACCCGCCCTTTGGGTCGTCGCTGGCGTCCTGGCGGGAGCCTCGCCAGCAGCGGCATTAGAATACGTCCTCCCTGAGCCGGTCAGTACCGTTGTTGATTCGGTCACGACGGGGTTCTGCACGGAGCCCTGGGTCCAGGCCTTCGCCGAGCCCGCCTGGTGGGAGGCTTCCGACGGGAGGCATCAGCCTTCCTGGATCACCGTTGGCGCCAAGGGATGCGCGGGGTCCCAAAGCGCGGGGCTTATCGAATGGACGGCCGTTGGGTCTCTCGGGGTATCGTATGGGTATTGCGCCTCGGCGAGCGGACTCGGTTGTGCGAGTGGATCGTACGTCCCCACGCTCGGTTCTGGTGGCTGCGTGGTCATCAATGCGCGAATCACGAGCGATTATGGACCCACGGACCGTGCTGTCTACTGTTGGCCCGGGGGCTAGTCTCTCCGCGGGGGCCCCGTCCGGGTGCGTAAGCCGGGGGCGCGAACCATCGAGGACCCTGTCCTGGTGCAGGCTCATGTGGAACGCAAGGGCCCCGAAGATGGGGGCGGTCCGCAGCGGTTCCGCATCGTTAGCGATCACCGAGGAGACGCCGCGTGGAGCCGTGATTTCCCTGGAGGGGACGAACGCTCCGGCAGCGAAGATTCGTGTCTGACGAGCTCGCCCGGGACCCACGGTGGCGCGTGCTTTGGCGAGGGGCAACTCCTCGACCCGGGGCAGGGCGATGTCGAGCGCGAGGCCGGTTGCCATAAGGTCAACGGGTACCCCGGCCATGGACTCAAGGTATTCCTAGACGGAGGCGGGTCCAACGTCGTCGCCGGTATACCTGGCGCGCCCAAGGGCTTCGCCCAAAAGCCAATTCGTGTTTCCATGCGCGACGGCCTGGCTCCTGCCGCCCGTTCTCGTGTGCCTGGAAATGCTCGCCCGCGGGGCGCCCACAGGCTTTGGCGGGCAGGGGGAGGGCACCGAGGAGGTCGGCAACGGCGCCGCGAACCGTCTCCAGCCATCGGGATTAGCGTGCACGCCTCTCTCCAGCGGACCCCGGCCCGCGGGGGCCGCCCGGCTCCGCGTCCGCGCCCAACCACGGTGGCCAGAAAAAAGAGGAAGAGCGCAGTCCAGACTTCTCCACCCTCAGGCGATTCTACCAACATCAGCAAGTACGCTCCCAACCCACGACCGCATCATGATTCGGAAACGGCCTCCCTCCCGGCGGCTGCTCGTCGCTGGGCTGCTGGCGACGACGACCCTGTCCGCCGGCTGCCTCGACATCGTTCGATCCCCGTGGGAGCCGGGAGCCTTACCGACCGGGCCGTGCGCATATCTCTACGACCCTGACGAATCTGCGACCCAGATTTTGGTGCACGTTCCCGAGGCCGCCATGGACGGGAGCGCGTTTGGAGGATTCGGCATCTATCTCAAGCCCGCTCTTTCCGCTCCGGAACCGGGCCATGCCAGAGGCTCGTATACCGCGGCTCGCGAGGACGGATGTGCCCGCCTTCTGGGCGCTCGGGTCGGCTCGTACACCGTCGAGGCCTTGGATGATTCCGTGAGCTGGGCCCATGTCGGCGCATTGGTCTGGGACACCAACAGGCCTCTTTCCAATTGCCCTTGGGCGGGCCACACGGAGATCCGCATGCTGTGGCAAGATTTCATCCAGGTCGAGCCCGAGATGCGTCAGGAACGTTGCTCCCTGACCCTCGAAGGGTACGAAGGACCCCCGACGGCGCCGGGGTGGTCAGGGCAATGACGGGTCCAACGCTGGCGCCTCTGAAGTCTAGAACCACAAGGCTCATATTCGGGACCGAAAAGGAAGGGCGTCGATGACCGCTGAGATTCGTCGCCCTTTGCGGGCGGCTGGGGCCGCATTCCTTCTCGTCTCGCTCGGCGCGGTTCTTGGGGCGAGTTCGGCCTCCGC
>CAYVGY010000028.1:0-1604 GCA_964451065.1 uncultured Halobacteriales archaeon | reverse complement strand
CGCCCACGTCGTCCAGGTCCATGACAGATGCAAAGCGCAATTGACGGACCTCTGGCTTGAAGCCTGGATTCGCAGCGGTATCATCGATCCAGCTCCCGAATACCTTCCCTGGAACAACCCCGGTTGGCAACCGGACGACGCGCTGCACTTGGTCAACAGCGCGGGCAAGGTCAAGGACCCGTCGGACTGCTACCGCCTTCCGCCGCCACAGCAGTAGGGCGGGCGCCTGTCCTTGGGCGGGGCTCTTGGATCTGGAGTTGCGGACAGGTGGATTCGTCGAGGTCGAGCCGAAACTCGTTCGAGGGTCGCAGGCCGAATTCATGTAGCGAACTTGGGACCGCAGGAGTTGGACCTCGTCCAAGCCGGGCCAGATCGTGGCGCCGTTCAACGGATGCCAGCCCCAGTTGCGGCCGAAGTTCCGAACCCGACCCACGCCGGCACGCGCGCCTGGCCCCGACAATGCCGCGCAGCGGCTACACCGCGCCTCAGAAGCGAGCCCTACGGTTTCGCGGCGCCCTTCTCCGACTTGCCTTCCCCGCCGAACTTCGATTCGGGGGGCGCGCCCTCCGCCTTTTTCTTCTCGAGGTGCGCAATCTCCTCCGTCTCGTGGGCTTCCTGCTCCATCGCCTTCTCGATGGACGCCAACTCAGCCCGAAGCTCCGCGGTGCTGGGGATTTCGCCCAGCACGTCGGCGCTCTTGCCGATCACCGCCTCGAGGTCTTTCACGTCGGCGGGCTCCGCCACCTTGCCTTCCATCGCCGCGCCGAAATATTTTGCGACGCCTTGGCTGATCTTGCTGAGCTCGAAGGGCAGGACGATCTTGCTGGCGGGGCTCTTGCCGAGTTCCTTGAGCGAATCCAGACTGAGGACGGTCAAGGATTTTTGATCGAGGGTGGCGGCACCGAGGCTCAGGATCCGGAGACTCTGCCCTTCGCCTTGGGCCACGAGGATTGTGGCGAGCCGCTTGCCTTCGGCCTCGAGGACCTGCGCCTGGCGGACGGCCTCCGCCTGAAGGATGCGGCTTCGCTTGTCGCCTTCGGCGACGAGAATCTTGCTGCGCTTCTCGCCGTCGGCGGTGAGGATGGCGGCGCGTCGCTTCCTCTCCGCGGAGGTCTGCTCTTCCATGGCCGCCTTGACGGGACCCACGGGGTCGACTTCACGGATCTCGACTGCCTCGACGCGAACGCCCCACGCGTCCGTCGCTTCGTCGAGGATGTCCCGCAGGCGCGTGTTGATGCGCGCCCGGTTGTAGAGGATTTCATCCAATTCCATGTCGCCGATGACGCTGCGCAGCGTCGTCTGCGCGAGAGCCACGGTCGCGAGGCGGTAGTTGGCGACCTGGAAGAACGCCTTCTCGGGGTCGATGATGCGCAGGTAGATGACGGCGTCCACCTGCGTGGGCGAATTGTCGCGGGTGATGACCTCTTGTCGAGGGACATCGAGGACTTGCGTGCGCAGGTCGAGCCGAATCACTTGGCTGATGAGGGGGAGGACGAAGTTGAAACCGGGATTGAGCCGGTGGCGGTAGCGACCCAGGACGATGAGGAGGCCCTGCTCGTAGGGCTGGATGATGCGGATCCCGCTGACGCCGACGAGAATGATGA
>CAYVGY010000027.1:11061-25784 GCA_964451065.1 uncultured Halobacteriales archaeon | reverse complement strand
GCGGGGCACGCGAGGCCCCCGACGCGGACCCCCGCGTAAACCGTCAGGCTGAGCCTGGGTAAACTCTCAGGGCCAAACTCGGCATATCCTCACCCCGCCCCATGGGTCTTCGTGAACCTCACGGGACTCCCCGGCTCGTCCGGGACCACGCACCGCCCACGCTCCCCCGGGGCGTCGCCGAGGCGCCCTTGGGGTTCCGACATGAGGTTGGTGACTCCTGGTGGCGACGCGACTCCTGCGCGATGAATTGTTGACGCATCCGATCCGAAGCGCGATCCTGGACCGGGTCCGGGAACGGCCCGGCGTGGCGTTCCTGGAATTGTTTCATTTGCTCAAGTCCGTGCCCGAGTTTTCCTCCTGCCTCGGGTACGGCTCCCTCTCCTACCACTTGCACCAGTTGGAACGGTTCGGTTACTTGGTGAACCGCAAGACGGGCCGCCACCGCCGGTATTATGCCTCGGGTGGCCCGCAGGGGTCGGAGGCGACGGCGCTCAGCGTCCTCCAGGGGGCCCCCGTGCCGGACCTGGCCCACCTCCTCCTGGACCACGGCGGCGCCACCCAACGCCACCTCTGGCGCCGCTTCCGCGAACGCCGGCCCTGCACGCGCCAAACCGTCGGCTACCACCTCGCCCGGTTGGAACGCCACGGACTCGTCACGAGCGGACGGTGCGGGCGCGGCAAGGCGTACTGGGCCACCGAGAAACTGCGGCGATTATTGCCGCTGGCCGCTCCGGCTCCACGAAGCGAGACCCAGGACGTCCTGCCCGGGATCACGATTCCAAGCTTCGAACATCAGGTGAACCAACATGTGGAAATCGAAACCCAGTCCTAGCTCCGTGACCAGCCTCCGAACGACCCTCGCCGCTTTCGCCGTGGCGGCAACCGTCCTGGCCGCGGCCAGCGGAGTCGCCGTGGCGTTCGACTCGGAAAAGCGCGCCCAGCCGGGCATGGTGGGCGACGTGCTCGACCGCGTCCACGAAGGCGCCAAACCCTTGGGGCCCCACGCCGGAGACGACCTCGTGACCGTCACCGGGGTCACGAACGCTTTCACGCTCCACGGCAAGGCGTTCACGCTGGCATGGACCGTTGAGTCCAATGCGGACCTGCCGGTGACCGTCGACCTCGGCACGGTTACGGCGGGGGAAAACGCCTGCCTCCTCGAAGGCGTAGCCGTCGGTCAACCGAGCGCGGATCCGGCGGCCGCCGCGGAAAAGGGGCAATACAGGATCTATCCAGCGAGTTGGCGCAATCTCGTGCCCGGCGTGCTCGGGTTCCCCAACACCATCGTGATCCAGGTCTCGGGATTCGCTGGCTCCGCGGCGGGAGTCGATGGCTTGAAGGCGCTCACGTGCGCCATCACGGCGGTCATCACTGTCTCCGACGGCATCACATCGCAGGTCCGGGAGTTGGTCGGCCTCGTGACCGCCTTCCCGGTTCCCGGCCTCCTCGTCCCGATTGGGTCCCTTGCCGCCTCGCACGACACGGTCGACGCGGCTCCCGCCTTCCTCGAACCCCTGGACATCCAGAGCACGAGCGACAACTTCACGTTGTCGTTTTCCGGCCTGATCGATTACCTGGACGAGGACGACGACAGCTACGACGCCGACTACGTCGAATATTATTGGGACGACGGCGAGAGCCAGGCCACGACGAAGCTTCACAACAACGAACTCAAGAACCGTGTCTCCGGCCGCTACACACTGTCGGACGGGGAAGCGCGCCAGGTCTGCCTTGTGGCGGAGGTCTACGACGAGGATTGGTTGTTCCCGTTAGACGACGATGACACGGTCGCGAGTGGCAGCGTGTGCGTGGTCGTCTCCTACCACAAGATCGGCACACAGTCGATCGACGACCTCTTCGGCGGGCTACCGCCCGCCTGCGCCCACGTTGGACGCGAGGCTTTCGCGGGCCGGGAACCCTCCGCGTTCACCCTCGTCGCCTGTGGGACCCTCCAGACCTCCTCCGGGTGGCCCATCCTTCCCGAGGTCCACGACGGACTCCATGCGTTGGCAATGGCGGGTGGCTGGGTCGTGGTGCCGGGCCACGTCCCGGCCGCGGGCTAGGGTACACCCATGCGGTTAACTAGGCCACGCAACCTTCAACGCCCCCGCATGATCACCATGTCGCCTTACCCTCCGTCATGGCGAACGCCGTCCCGCCCGGAGCGTTCCAGAGGAACCTGGCTGGCCGTCTTCGTTCTCGTGGCCACGGCGACGTGGGCCGGCTGCCTGGACACGCCAACGGACGAGCGCGCCACGTTCGAGGTGGCCGGCCTCCGTGCCCGCACGGCGGCCACGTACGAAGTGACGTGGGACAACGGGCAGGAGTTCCTCCTCTCCCTCGAGCTCAGGCCGGCCCAAGTGCCCGGCGCGATGACCACGCCCACAGAGGGCTACGAGGTGCGGATGAGTCGCTCTCCTCCCCTCGCGGCGGAGCCGGGATCCCAAGACGCCCTTCTGGCCCCTTTCGGCACGCGCCTGCCGGCCAAGTTCGGACTCGACGAATGCTTGGCGCCCCTCTGGGGCGTGGCGCGCCTCAACGCCAACCTTGTCGCCGACTACGATACGTTCCCCACGTGGCTCCCCCCAGTCTTCTACGCCGCCGGCCGAACGTTCGAACAAGCCCCCGATTTCTCCTACGCGCCCGAAACGGGCGGAACCCTCGACCTCAGCAAGGCGTTCGAAATCGTCGGCCGATCCTGGCGTTACACCATCACCTACGCCGCGGAGGCCACGCTCTACGCCCGAACCGTCCCCGACGCTGGCCTCGGCGTCACCTACGACCCAAGACAGTGGGTCATGCACTACGACGGGGACGCCGCCCTTCCCACGTTGGTCCGCGCCTACGGCCCCGAAGGCACGGGGACGCTGCGGCTCCGCACCTGGGACACCGCCGGCGAGCCTCTCAACGTCTGCGAACGCGTCGATGCTCCGCGATTCGACGACCACGCCGAACGGCTGCCGCTTACAACCCGAGCCTCGTCGGCCGACCCACCATTGACCTATTCCCTCAACGCGGCCATCCAGGCCGCAGAATCGGATGCCGACCTCACGAGGCTCAGCTCGTTCCTGGAGGATCATCCCGACGCGTACCTGGCGTCCTGGTCCTGGGCTCAAAACCGCCGCAACCGCCAAGACGCGCCCCCCTCGTGGACGCTGGGCTACACGGCGCCCAGTTTCCAGGGGACGCTCGACGTGACGTGCGTGTTCCGCGTCGCGCCCCTCCAATCCCCCTCGTTGGAACCCCAGTCGGACTGTAGCGTGGCCTCGGCGCCGCATGGCGACCAAGTGGGCGCCCGTCACGACTGGCCAACGATGTCCTTGGTCCAATACGACCCATGGTTGGCGTACTTCGCGTCCACCTACGGCCACCGGCCGGAACAGGTCCAATACGTAATCGGAGCGGACCAGAACGTCACGGGAACGATTCGGTGGAACGAGGAAAGCGACGAAGAATCCGCCGCGCCTGACGCCGGTGCCTCGCTCCTTTCCCGCACGATCTTCTACGATGCCCGCAGCGGAGTCGCCAACGGCTTCGTGAGCCCGGAAGGCCTCCCCTTCTGCTCGGAACAACCCTGCGATCTCTAGCGTGAGGGCGGCTGCTGGGCGTGCCGGTTTCATCCTCCACGCAATCACTTTCAATGCGCGCCCGCGACGGGTGGAGACCTTCGTTGCGGAACGTCGCGCTCGATGCTGAGTCAGCCTCACGCCTGGGGCACGATCTCGGCCGGGAACCTCTTCCCATCGAGTGACGTGGCCCGCACGGCCTGCAGCGTCCGCATGGCAACGTCCTTGGGCACGGTGAACGTGGACTCCTCCTCCCCGACCTTGATGTGCCCGATGAGGTAGTCGTCGATGCGCGCCGCGCCCCGGATGAGTTTGTGGAGCGACGTGAGCGTCACGCCGTGGACGCGTCCCACGCCGATGCGGATGTGGACGTTCCCATACCGGTCGCTGATGTGGTCCCAGTCGATGACTTTCCGCACGCGGTCCGCCGGTTTCTCGCCTTCGGGCGGTTCCGGGGGTTCCTTGAGTTCGATGAGGCCGCCCGCCATGGATTGCACGAGTTCGAGCTGGTGGCGGTCGTGCTTGCTCACGAAACTGATGGCCTTGCCTTCGCGGCCCATGCGCGCCGTGCGGCCGACGCGGTGCACGTAGACCTCGGGGTCCTCGGGAAGGTCGTAGTTGACGACGTGGGTGACGCCGTCGATGTCGAGGCCGCGCGCGGCCACGTCGGTGGCCACCAGGATGTTGATCTGGCTGGCCTTGAACTTCTCAAGCACGCGGGAGCGTTTGGCCTGGGTGAGGTCGCCGTGGATGGGGGACGCGTGGTAGCCCAACTCCTTGAGGTCGCGCGCGACCTGGTCGGTCATGCGTTTGGTGGCGCAGAAGACGAGCATGAGGCCCGGGTTCTCGAGTTCGAGGATGCGGGTGAGCGCCCACATCTTGTTGCGTCGGCCCACGTTGTAGTATTCTTGGTGGACGGTGTCGACCGTGAGGTGGTCGCTTACGGCGCCGCGGACGAACACCGGGCGGTTCATGTAGCGGTGGACGAGGTCCCGGATCTGTTCCGGCACGGTGGCGGAGAAGAAGAGGGTCTGGCGGCGGTCCTTGGGGGGGCAGCGTTGGAGGATCCAGTCGATGTCCTCGATGAAGCCCATGTCGAGCATGCGGTCGGCCTCGTCCAGGACGAGGAAGCCGATCTTGGAGACGTCGAGGATGCCGCGGCGCATAAGGTCCATGAGGCGACCGGGAGTGCCCACGACGATGTGGCTGCCGCGCCGCAGGGCGCGGATCTGGGTGTCGAACTTGCGGCCGCCGTAGATGGCGGCCACGTGGACGCCGAGTGTCTGGCCGATCTTGCCGATTTGTTCGCAGACCTGTTCGGCGAGTTCGCGCGTGGGGCAGAGGACGAGGGCTTGGACGTGTTTCTCGTGGAGGTGGAGGTGTTGGAGGATGGGGATGCCGAAGGCGGCGGTCTTGCCGGTGCCGGTCTTGGCTTGGCCGACCACGTCCTCGCCCTGGAGGGCAAGCGGAATGGCTTCCTTCTGGATCTCCGTGGGCTGGGTGAAGCCCATGCCGGAGAGGGCGTCGAGGATAGGTTGTTTGAGTGGCCACTGGGCAAAGGTGGCGGGGCCGTTGGTGTGGGGCATAAGGTCACGCGTTGAGATTGAGGACGGTGGTTGAGGGTCGGGGTTCATAAAAACGTTATCCGCCGATGCGGGGCGGCAGCACGCAGTAGAAGTCGAAGTATTCGTGGAGGACGGCCCAGTACCAATTGGGGTCCAGCACCTCGAAGAGGCAGTGCGCGCCCCACGGGAGGACGACCACGCGGGGATTCTTGCGCCGGGCGAGCGATTTCTGGAAGAGGAGGACCTCGTGCTTGGGCACGAGGGGGTCGTTCTCGCTCAGGAGGATGAGGAGGGGGACGTTCACGTCCTTGAGGATGGGCCGGATGGTGGAGCGGCGGTAGAGCTCGGCCAGGGAGACCCCGTAGTGCTTGGCGCCGGCCTTGAGGTAGGCCTCGAAGTCGGCGAAGGACTTGCCGCCGAGCGCCAGGAGTTGGTCGAAGAACCAGCGGTAGATTTCGAAGCCTTCGTCCTTGTGGCGGCTGTGGAGGATGTGGTCGATGGTGCGGCGCGCGTCGGGGTAGGGGCTCACGGCCAGGATGGCGCCGTCGACGAGGCGGAAGCCGCGCCGGGCCTGGCGGGCGGCGGCGATGATGGCGGCCACGGCGCCCATGCTTTCGGCGTAGACGTGGAACTTGGCGATGGGGGCGTGGGCGCGCAGGTATTCGATGGCGGCCTCGACGTCCTCGGACTCCTTCCAGCCGCCGGTGTTGAAGGCGCGGGCGGATTCGCCCATGCCGCGCAGGTCGAGGACGAGGACGTGGTAGCCCCATTCTTGGAAGAAGCGGAGGGCGCGTTCGCGCAGCAGCGTGTTGTCCTTGGTCGTGAAGAGGCCAGGCACGAGGAGGATGCCCTCGCGGGGAATGGCGTGGGGGCGTCCCGTGGCGTCGGGCGCCTTGTGGATGCCGATCCAGGCGGTGAGGCGGGTGCCGTCGCTGCTTTGGAAGTGGACCTTGCGAAACGGCGTCGGGTACGCGTTCATGCGGCTCTGGACGCGGGCAATGAGGGGGTTGGCGTGGACGACGTACTCCGTGAAGGTGCGGAGGATCACGGGGAGGTTCCGCAGGGAGCGCAGCGTGGCCGGATGCTGGGGGAGGGCGTTGATGCGGGCCAGCGTGAGGGAGTGGTCGGCGGGGCTCGCGTCGACGGGGCTGAACCTGGGCGGCGCGAGTTTCGCTCGTCGGGCGCGGGGTCGTCTCAAGGGGTCCACTCTTGTCGGCGGGCGGCGACGGCGTCCCAACTGGGGAACCGTTCGCCCTGGGCTTCGAGGAAGAGGGAGGAGGCGCAGCTGCCGGTGCGAAGCGCCTCGGGCCAGGATTGGCCGCGGTGGAGGCCGGCGTAGACGCCGGCCCGCAGCACGTCGCCGGCGCCTGTCGTCTCGACGTGGTCGCGGCCGCGCACAGGGCACGCGGGCACGTCGTGGGACTCCTTCGGGGTCAGGAGGCGGGTCCCTTGGGCGCCGCGCGTGACGATGATGCGTTCGACGTGGTCGAAGAGCTGGTGCGGGTCGCCGTAGCCGAGGAGGTCGAGGGCCCGCGGCAGTTCGTGTTCGTTGCACCAGAGGACGTGGCTGCGGTTGAGGAGGTCCTCGAAGACGCGGCTCGTGTAACGGTAGCTGAGTTCTTGGGCGGGGTCGAAGGCGATGTGTTTCTTGGCCTCGCGCGCATCGCGGGCGACGGCGGCCCAGTCGTGGGGGCTCCCCGTCGTGAAGTGGACCCAGGCGCCTTCCATCCACGCATAGTCTAGGGCGGGTCGTTGGTGGCCGTCGCCCATCACGCCTTGGTCGATGATGGCGCTTTGGGGGCCGTTGGGGACGCTCAGGATCCACACCTTGGGCGTAGGACCGGCCACGTGCTTGAGGTCGGTCAGGTCGATGCCGCCCGAGGCGAGCTGGGCGCGGTACTCGGCCGGGAAATCGTCGCCCACGCAGGCCGCCAAGGCGGTCGGGACGCCGAGGGCGGCGGCGGCGCGGGCGATGTTGCCGCCGGTGCCGCCCAGCCGGACGAGGGATTTCTCGACGGGGAGGGTGGTCTCGCTCTGGGGAAGGCGCTTCACCAAGAGGAGGTAGTCGATGTTCACGTGACCGTAAACGGCGAGCCAGCCCATGGCGTCTACGTCCCCTCCGCGTAGGACGCCAGGTACTTGCGTTGGCGCGGCGTGAGTTGCTCGAGGGTGATGCCGTACGCGCGCAGCGCGAGGCGCGCCACACGGGCGTCGATCTCGGCGGGCACGGGGTGGACGCCGGGCGGTAGTTTCGTCGTCTTGTCGGCGAGGTGGTCGGCGCAGAGCGCCTGGAGGCCGAAGCTCGCGTCCATGACCTCGACGGGGTGGCCTTCGCCGGCGGCCAGGTTCACGAGCCGGCCTTCGCTCACGAGCAAGACCTTCGCCCCGGTCTTGAGCGAGTACTCGGTCAGGTGGAGGCGTTTCTGCTGGACGCGGCGGGAGTGTTTCTCCAGGTCGGGGATGCTGATCTCGACGTTGAAGTGGCCCGCGTTGGCGAGGACCGCGCCGTCCTTGAGTTTGAGCACGTTGGAGCCTGCGACCACGTCCGTGTTGCCGGTGGCGGTGACAATCAGGTCGGCCTTGGGTAAGAGGGTTTCGAGATTTCCGACCTCGAACCCGTCGAAGTAGGCCTCCACGGCGCGCACGGGGTCGATTTCGCTCACGAGGACGCGGGCGCCCATGCCGCGGGCGCGCGACGCGATGCCGCGTCCGCACCAGCCGTAACCGATGACGAGGAAGGCCTTGCCGGCCAGCGTGAGGTTGGTGGCGCGCAGGATCCCGTCGATGGCGGACTGGCCGGTGCCGTACCGGTTATCGAAGAGGTGCTTCATCTGGGCGCCGTTGAGGTCGATGACGGGGACCTTGAGCTTGCCGGCCTTGTGCATGGCCCGGTCGCGGACGACACCGGTCGTGGTCTCCTCGCTGATCCCGCGCAGTTCCTTGAGCAGCGACGGCTTCTCATGGAGGAGCGTGGTGATGTCGCCGCCGTCGTCGATGGCGACCTGGGGCCGGTTCGCGACCACCTTGCGCAGGTTCGCGTAGTACTCTTTCGTGTCGACGCCGCGGCGGGCAAACGTGGGGAGTCCGTACTCGTCTTTGAGGGCGCGGGCGACGGCGTCGTCGGTGGAGAGGGGGTTGCAGCCGGCCAGCGTGACCTTGGCGCCGGCGTCTTGGAGCGTGAGCGCGAGGACGGCGGTCTTGGCCTCGACGTGGAGCGCCATGCCGACGCGGACGCCGTCGAGGGTCCCGGTTCGTTTGAGGGATTTGCGGACCTCGCGCAGGATGCCCATGCGGTCGCGTGCCCACTCGATCTTGCGTGCGCCGTCCGACGTGGCGGCGCCGTTGCGTCCCCGCATCCTCCCAGCCAGAAGGATGCGCCTTAATAGGGGTTCTGGAACCCAGTCCCGGCAAAACCCTCAAGACCAAGGTGACTGTGTGGCAAGCCGTGGCCCGACCGCCCACGCCGCTCGTGGAAGACTTCGACCTCGGCAAGGCGTCCTCGACGGCCGGCTTCTTGACCCAACTCCAGCGCATGGGCGGCTTCTCCCCCAAGTCGCTCAGTGACGCCGTCGATGTCGCACGCCGCATGACGACGGACAAGGCGACTGTACTTCTCTCCTTCCCCGCCGCGCCGATGGCCACCGGCCTGCGCGGCGTCATCGTGGAACTGGTCAAACGCCGCCTCGTCCACGGGATCATCACTACGTGCGGCACCCTCGACCACGACCTCGCCCGCACCTGGGGCGCCTACCACCACGGCTCGTTCCAGATGGACGACGTCGAACTTGGCAAGAAAGGCATCCACCGCCTCGGCAGCGTCCTCGTGCCCCGCGAATCCTACGGCGAACTCCTCGAGGAGCGCCTGGCCGAACCACTCAAACGCCTCTTCGCAAGGGAAAAGTCGGTTTCCACCCGCGATTTCTGCCGGTTCCTGGGTGAAGAACTCGGGAAGGAGAAGAACCGCAAATCGTCGCTCCTCTACTGGTGCGCCAAGAACGAGGTCCCCGTCTTCGTTCCCGGTCCGACCGATGGCGCTGTGGGAAGCCAAGTCTGGCTGCGCTACCAGCAGGACCGCGCCATCCGGTTCGACCTCATGAAGGACGAACAGGACCTGAGCGACCTCATCTACGCGTCGAAGAAACTGGGCGGCGTGATCCTGGGCGGCGGCATCAGCAAGCACCACCTCATCTGGTGGGCCCAGTTCCGCGACGGCCTCGACTACGCGGTCGCCGTCACCACCGCCGTCGAGTACGACGGGAGCCTCTCGGGCGCCCGCCTGCGCGAGGCCATCTCCTGGGGAAAGCTCAAGGCCAAGGCCCGCCACGTTACCGTGGAAGGCGACGTGACGCTCATCCTTCCTCTGCTGGTCGCGGGGTGGATTCAATGACGGGCCACGCCACCGAGACCGAAGCCAAACGTCCCGGCCGCATCAGCCGCGGGCTGCGGTGGACCCTCCTCATCCTTCTTCTCCTCGTTCCGGGCCTCGGCGGCGTGATCGGCGGCGTCATCGCCATCGCCGTGAGCGAGAGCGCCCGGGACGTGAACGAACAATTCGTGGGCGACGACGACGGGGACGGGAAGGTCGACGAGGATGGACCCTACGACGCCGACAATTCCGCCAACGATGCGACCCAGGTGAGCGGCATCCAAGAAGCCAACGACCACCGGGACGACGACTCGGATGGACGCGTGGACGAAGACCCCCCTCCTCAGGAGGTCGTCGAGGCCGCTTCGAAGGTGGCCAATAACCTTGCCGTCGCGGCCATCGCGATCGGGAGCCTGCTCCTCGTGGTCTTCGGCTTTTTCGCCTGGGGCATGATGCGCCGCTGACCTTCGGAGGACTTCACGCCTCGGCCATCGAGCCCTCAACGGTAGGGCGGAGGCCCGGGTGGGTACGGCGTCCCCACCACGAACGAGGCCCCGCCGCCACGGCGAGTCTCATCGAGTTGGCTGTGTACCGTCGACAACACCATGAGGACGCGCGCCAGGACGAGAAGAACAAGGCCGGTCATGCCGGGCACGGCGGCAAAGATGGTCACGTGCATGTCGCGCGGCCGCAGGTAGAAGGCGAGGGCGGCGACGCCCAAGCCGATTCCGACGACGCCGTAGAAGACCGCCTCGGCGAAGACGTAGACCGCCGGCCGCACCATGGAGGGGGCCCATTCCAGGGACGGCGGTTTAACGTTACGCTTTGGTGGTCCCTTCTCGAACAGGCCTTAAGACCCGGCGCCATGACGAAGCGCGCTTGCATATCGCGTTCGACGACACGGACTCCGTCCAAGGCGGCTGCACGACCTACACGGCCCTCGAACTCACGCGACGCCTTCCAGGAATCGACATCATCGGGTACCCACGCCTCGTCCGGCTGAACCCGAACGTACCCCACAAGACGCGCGGCAACGGCGCCGTCGCCATCCAACTTGGCCATGGACGGGGCTCGGCCCACATCGTGGGACACGACGGGAGCCACGCCATCCTGGGCTACCCGGAAGGCGACGAACTATCGTCGACCGAGGAAGAACACGCGTTCGCCGTCGCCCAACGCTTGATCCAAGAAACGGCCCGCCTGGACGACCCCAAGACCCACCCCGGCCTCGTGATGACGCCGTCTCGCCCCCGCGCGCGCCTATACAAGGCCGCGGTCCGCCGTTATGTAGGACTGCCAGAAGCCGTCGAGGAACTCACCGCGGCCGGCACGAAATTCGTGGGATGGAAGGCGGGCCGAGGGGTCCTGGGCGCGGCCGCGGCCCTCGCGTGGCCCGGCAAGGAAGGGACGTACGAATGGATCGCCTACCGTGCCCCCGACCGGTGGGGCACGCCGCGGACCCTCGACGCGTCGCTGGGCGCTGAACTGGACGCCCATCATCCCAGCACGTTCGACAATTGGGATCCGCTGCACGACCACCTACGCGTCGCACCGGCCAGCCCCTGCCCGGTCTTGGCCGGCATCCGAGGAACCGACGCCGAAGACCTCCACCGCGCCGCTCAACGCCTCGGCCCGGAAACGGCCCGCGGCGCGCTCCTGTTCGCCACCAACCAAGCCACGGACGACCACTTCAGCGCCGTCGCCGTCGCCGGCACGCGCAGCTTCACGAGTCCCACCCTCCACGCCAAGGTTCTGGCCACGCCCGTCACCGTGGCCGGCGGACACGTCTTCGTTCGCGTCGCCGACGAGACCGGCCGGATCGATCTGGCCGCATTTGAACCCACGAAGGAATTCCGTCAGGTCGTCCGGGCGCTCCGCCCAGGGGACGCTCTCCGTGCCCACGGAGGGACCCACACGGATCCCACGTTGGTGTCGCTGGAGAAGCTGGAACTCCTGGATTCGCCCCCGAGCCGGCGGGAACAGTCTCCCGACTGTTCATCCTGCGGCGGGCGAATGAAGAACCGCGGGCGCGACGCGCCACGCCGTTGTCCGCGGTGCCGCACGCGAGCGCCGTCGTTGGTCGCCACCGAGGCGGGCGCCCGCATCGGCGCCTACGAGGTCCCCGTGGCCGTCCGCCGACACTTGACCCGCCCCCTGAAGTTGGACCGCCTCGCCCGGTTCCCATGACCAAGACTTTATGTGATGGCGCGGGGTCGGCGAGAACGCCGTGGCCAAGGGACCCCCCAAGTGTGATTTTTGTGGCGCCGCCCTCGAAGACATGATGGTCGGTTTCCTCGACCACGTCGACGCGAACCCCGGCTGCAACGCAGCGTGGCAGGCGTGGCGCGAGAACGTGCGGCGCGAAGCCGGCGGGACCTAGAAGGTCTCGAGCGGCTGTCGGCCCGCGAACCCGCCCTCGAGGGGGTGCCACCACTCGACGCGGTGCTCGCCCTTCTTCCAACAAAGGTAGACGATCTCTTCGCCGCGGCTCGTCACGAAGTCCACGAGGCCGTTCTCGACGTCCTTGAGTTCGCAGCCCATGGCGTTGATGTCGGTCGTGACCTCCTGGAGTTCGGCCTCGAGATGCGTGAACTTGAGTCGGTGCGTCTCGTATTCTCGGGCGTCGGCGTTGTCGGGATCCAGGATTTTCTCGCCCCAGATGATGCGGAGGTCCACGAGTTGGTCGCGCACCCACCGCATCTTGGACAGGAGGTCCTGTGCCTGCGTCAACCGGTCGTCGAGGCGCAGGAGAAGCCCGTTCGCCTCCTCGACGGTGAACAACCGCACGGGCACGCGGAACGCGTTAGTGGGTGGCGTTAATAATCCTTACTTCGCTCGGCGGCCGCGTGGCGCGAAAAGTCGCCCTCGTCACGGGGGCGAGCCGTGGCATCGGCCAAGCCACGGCCGAACGTCTGGCGCGCGACGGCCTTGACGTCATCGTGCACTACCACCAGCACGAAGACGGCGCCGACGCGACGAAGGAACGCGTCGAAGCGGCGGGCGCGCGAGCCTGGACGGTACAGGCCGACCTTTCCTTGTGGGGCGACGCCGAACGTCTGTTCGCCCAACTGCAGAAGCACGTGGCCGGGGTGGACGTGCTGGTCAACAACGCCGGGATCTATCCTCGCAAGTACCTCCACGAGACCAGCCCCGACGAATGGCAGGCCATCCTGGACACGAACCTCTCGAGCATGTTCTACTGCGCCAAGCTCGCCGCGCCGCACATGGTGGAAGAGGAGTGGGGCCGCATCGTGAACCTCTCCAGCATCCTCGGCAGCAAAGGGTCCCGCCATGGGGTTGCGTACAGTTCGAGCAAGGCCGGCATCCTCGGGCTCACGAAGTCGCTCGCCCTCGAGCTCGCACCCCACGGCATCACCGTGAACGCGGTGGCGCCCGGGGCCATCGAGACCGAGATCCTGGCCGCGGACACGCCCGAGGTCCGCCAGCGGCGCCTCAAGGAGATCCCCGCGGGCCGCGTCGGCCGCCCAGAGGAGGTCGCGGCGGTGGTCGCGTTCCTGTGTCGCGACGAGGCAAGCTACGTGACCGGCCAGACGCTGCACGTGAACGGCGGCTTCCTATTGCCGTGAATCAGGCTGGACAAACCGGGTCCTTTCAGGACGCTTGGCGTCGCCGCGTGATGGCGGCGGCCGCCAGACCAAGAAAGACCGTCGCGGCGGCGGTCAGCGAAGGCGTGTCGGAGGCGACCGTGAAGGTCCACCGCGCGATGCCCGTGCCGCCCGCCTCGTTGAGCACCTCCACGGAGACGCTGTGGACGCCCTCATCCAGCGACGGAGGCGAATAGGCGATGGACTCGTTGACGACCACGACCCCGTCACGGATCTCCCGTTTGTCGAAGAAAAGGCGGACGCCTCCCTCGGCCACGGGCGACTCCAACGACGCGTAGCGGGCCCGCACGACCACGCCGTCGGCCTCCACCGTGGTCCCCGCCGGCGGCTCGAGGCCGAAAATCCGCGCCTCCGGCAGGTCGGGTTCGGCAGCCGTGGTCAGGTTGAACGTGGCGGACCGAGCCTGGTTCTCCGACCAGTCCCAGAAGAGGATCCAATAGTCGTAGTCGGTTTCCGGTCGGAGTCCTTGAACCGGGAACGTCTGCTCGATGGCGGCTTCCGGCGTCGGGTTCCGGACCGTTGCGCCGCCCGCCGTCGGCCGGATCTGGAGGTCCGTCAGGGCATGCTCGCTCGTCGTGGTCCGAAGGAGGAAGCCTCGATGGGTGAGGTTCGTGACGGGGCCCACCGTGAACCCCGGCGCTTCCTCGTCGCGGCGAAGCGTGAGATTGGATCGCGCCGGCCCCGGCAACCCCAGGCGATACGTGTACTCGCCCTCTTGACCGGTCACATTGTAGACGCGCGCCGGCCCGTCCACGTCCGACACGTCCTCCTGGTGGAGTTCCGCGAAGAACTCGTCGTCCAGTTCCGGCACGATCTGACGGGCGCGGTCCACGTCGAAGGCCCCATGGATGCGCACGTGGACCACCGTGAAGGGCGCCGTGAGGTTGAGGCTCCATCCGTAGGCCTCGCCCGGTTGGGATTCTTGAAGCGTCGCCTGTCCTTGCGGGCCCGTGTATTGGGGCGGTTGGCCGGGCCAGAGGTCCAGCGTGAAATCCGGGGCGGCCGCCTCTGCCGTCGGCGTCGAGCCGACGAGGACCAGCAAAAGCAGAACGCCGACCCGCATCGCTCGCGACGGACGTGCAGACCCGTTGAAAAGTGCTTCGCGCCCGAAGCCACGACGCGCATTCGCGGAAAGCCCGGACATTCACGGGGTCAACGCACTTATAGGAGGACCCTTTTCCGGCAGCCGCCGGCCCCCGGCAACGGTTCCCAGACGGGCCGGATCCGGGCCGTTTTTCGGCCTGGGGATGGGTCTTTCATGGACGTCATCGTCCTCGTAAAAGGAGTCCCGGATTTCCGGGAAGGGAAGGTCAGTTTCAAGGAAGACAACACGCTGGACCGCGGCAAGACCCCCACCGTCCTCAACCCCAACGACCACCACGCCCTGCGCGCCGCCCTCGCCGTCAAGGTCCGCCACGGTGGGACCGTCCAAGCGGTCACGATGGGCCCCCCCAACTACAAGTCCATCCTCAAGGAGGCCTTCGAGCACTACGGCGACGAGGCGTACCTCCTTTCCGACCGCATGATGGGCGGCGCCGACACGTTGGCCACCGCCTGGACCCTTTCCGCCGCCATCCGGAAGATCGGCGTCCCCGACCTC
>CAYVGY010000027.1:0-11051 GCA_964451065.1 uncultured Halobacteriales archaeon | reverse complement strand
GAGCATCGCGGCCGGCTTCAAGAGCGCCGACGGGGAGACCGGTCAGACGGGTCCGCAGACGGCGTTTCTGCTCGACATCCCGATCGTGACCCACGTCATCGACTTCGACGTCGATGAACAGCGCCGCGTCGTGACGCTGCGCCGCCTCGACGGCCAAGAGGTCGAGACGGTCGAGGCTCCCTTGCCGTGCTTCCTCGTCACGGACCCCGCCTTCGCCGTCGACTACCGCTCCGCCCAGCATCGCCTGCGCCTCCAACACCTGCAGATGGAGACGCACCAGCGCGCCGCCCACTTTGACCGTTTCTTCAAGCAGTGGGCGCTGGCTGACCTCCCCGTGGAGCCCACCAAGGCCGGCCTCAAGGGATCTCCCACCATCGTCGCCAAAGTGGAACCCATCCCGGTGGCGCCCCGCGAACGGACGGCCCGCGTCTTCGACGCGCGCGACCCGACCCAGTTGTCCGAGGCCGTAAAAGTGATCGCCCAACTCGCGGCGGGAAGGTGAACCCATGTCGAAAGGAACCTACCGCGACATGTGGGTCTTCTGCGAGCAGAACCGCGGCGAGTTCGTCCCCGTCACCCTCGAGATGCTCGGCGAGGCCCGCCGCCTCATGGACAAGTACAACAAGGACTACTCCGAGGCCGAGAAGGTCGTCGCCATCATCCTGGGCCACAAGGTCGACGCCCTCGTCCAGAAGGCGTTCCAGCAAGGCGCCGACGTCGTCTACGCGTGCGACCACCCGGAACTGGAACATTTCCGCCTCGAGCCCTTCACCAAGGTCCTGGCCAAGGCGGCCACCGCAAAGGATTCGTACAAGTCCTACGACAAGCCCCGCTACTTCCTCTTCCCCGCAACCAACAACGGCCGCGACCTCTCCGCCACGGCGATGGCGGCCCTCGACTCAGGCCTCGCCAGCGACTGCAACGTCCTCTACATCCAGGACGCCCCCATCAAACACCCCGTCAAGACGCGCCAGGCCGACGGCACCTTCAACGAACAGCTCTACCCCCGCATCCTCCACATGAAGCGCCCCGACTTTTCTGGCTACGAGTGGTCTACGATCCTCTGCATCGACGACCAGGAGAAGGACTTCCACCCGCAAGCCTGCAGCGTCATCCCCGGAAGCTTCAGGCCGCTCATCCCCGACGCGGCGCGAAAAGGCGTCCGCGTCGACGTCACGATGGACCTTCCCCCGAAGGACTTCCGCGTCAAGGTCCTCAAACGGGAACAGTTGCCGATCGAGGTCGATCTGAGCCGCCCCGAAATCATCGTCGCCGTGGGACGGGGCATCCAGACCAACCCGACGCTCGGCGTCAAGATCGGCGTCGATCTCGCGCAGGCCCTCGGCGGCGACCTCGGCATCAGCCGCGGCGTCGTGACCGCCAAGTATCCCGTCGACCCCGCCCTCAACCAGTTCACCAAGGAGGTGCGGCAGATCGGCGAGACCGGCCAGATGGTAAAGCCCCGCCTCTACATCGCCCTCGGGATCTCCGGCGCCATCCAGCACAAGAAGGGCATGGACAAGAGCCGCGTCATCGTCGCCATCAACCCCGACGAGGGCGCCCCCATCCGCGAATTCTCGGACGTGTTCATCAAAGGCGACCTCTTCGAGGTCACCCCCCGCATCAAGGAACAACTCGTGCTCCTCCTCGCCAAGACCAACGGCAGCGGCCTCCCCCGAACGCGCAAGGGGGACAAGGGATGACCGAGTACGAAAAGTTCGACGCCGTCGTCGTCGGCGCCGGGCCCGGCGGCAGCGCCGCCGCGCTCGAACTGGCTCGCCACGACAAGCAGGTCCTCCTGCTCGAACGCGGGAAGAAGGCCGGCGCGAAGTCCGCCACGGGCGGAATCCTTTACGGGCAAACCAACACCCCGTACAACCTCGACTACTTGGTCCCAGATTTCCAACAGCACGGACCCGTCGAACGGCCAATCCATAAGTATTACATGCACAACGTCAGCGGGAACAAGGTCCACACCACCGACATCACCCGCCTCCATTCCCACAAGACGCTGTGGTCCTATTCCGTCCTGCGCGGCCGGTTCGACCCCTGGTTCGCCGACCGTGCGGCCCACGAGGCTCGCAAGCACGGCGGCGGCGTCCTCACCGACGTCACGGTGACGGGGCCCCTCATCGAAGACGGCCGCATCACGGGCGTCCAGTCGGCGGAACTGGACCCCATCCGGTCCGACGTCGTCATCGCCGCCGACGGCGCCACGTCAAACCTCGCGCGCCGAGCCGGCTTACGCGACTGGCTCGAGCCCGCCGACTGGTTCCAAGGCGTCAAGGTCGTCGCCAAGGTCGACCCCAAGGTCATTGAGGAAAAGTTCGAAGGAAAGGGCGGCGACGGCACGGCGCACCTTTACGCAGGCGACCTCTTCGGCGGGTGCCGCGGCGGCGGCTTCCTCTACACGAACAAGGACACCCTCTCCATCGGGACCGTGTTCCACCTCGACTCCGTGGCCGCCAAGCGCACCGAACCCCACGCCTACCTCGACCGCCTCCTTACGCATCCGCTGCTCGCCGGCGCCATCGCCGACTCGTACCAGGAGCTCGAGTACAGCGCCAAACTCATCCCGGACGGTAAGCGCTGGGCGATGCGCGCCCCCTTCAAGGACAGACTCCTCGTCGTGGGCGACGCCGCCGGCCACATGAAGGCCGCCGGCCCCATCATCAAGGGCCTCAACTTCGCGATGGAAGGCGGGATCTTGGCCGCGCAGGCGTATCTGACCGCGAGCGGCCAACAACGCCTCGAACGCATGGGCGGACTCTACACGTCCTTCCTCCGCGGCAACCTCGTGGGGAAAGAACTCTGGGGCCCCGGCGGCCGTTTCATGCGCCGGGTGGCCTCGATGAAGGTGTCTCGCGGCCTCATGGAGTCCATGATGGGCGGCTGGATGGTCCGGACCCGCTTCGGCCAGAAGCGAATCCGCAAGGCCCTCTCCAGCTACCGCATGGCCTCGATTGCGCCCGACACCGAGTTCGTCTACGCCGGCCTCCCGGCCGCCATCGCCCGCGCCCAAGGCGCTCCCATGGCCGCCGCGCGCGCCCAACCGCGCCTGCGCACCCTCGAGGACCGCATCGGCGCCCTCACCTACGACACCGACATCGGACGCGAACACATCAAGCTCCTCGACGCGAGCCCCCAGGCCTCGGGCCTCGCCGTCACGACCTGCCCCGTGTCCAGCCGCGAATCGAGCGGCGGCTGTTACCGGCAAGAGGAGGTCGTGATGCCCGACGGCCGCAAGACGACCCAGATCGTCCTCGACACCCAACCCTGCGTTGAGTGCGGCACGTGCGCCCTCATGGCCAAGACCGACTGGAACCACCCCCGCGGCGGCAAAGGCGTCCGCTACGCATGGGGCTAACCAACCGAACCGTTATATCGCGCCCGGGGATGGTGCGCCGTTCCGGCCCGGAATCGGTGACGATCGTGCAGCGTTGGCGACTAGCTCCGCTGACCGGGTTCCTTCTCGTGCTCCTCGCTTTCTCGGCCCCCGGTTCGGCGACTCATCTCCAACCGGAGGACCACAACGGCGTCCACCTGGCCGTGCTCGTGCACCACCCCGCGCCGACCGGCGGTGCGGATCCTCTTGGCGTGGCCGCGGGACCCTCCGGCAACGACTGGATCCGTGAACACTACAACCACACCCAGACGCCGACCGCATGGATCGACGGCCTCGACCCGCCCATCGGGATCCCGCAAGGAGAGGGCGGCGGACCCGCCCTGGCGACCGCCAAGGGGTCCCGAGAAGCCTTTGCCCGGCGCATCACCCAGGCCAGCCCCGTCGTGATCCAGCTCGCGGGGACGCTGCTGGGCGGCGCAATCCAGGTCGACGCCAACGTCCAAACGAAACCCGAGGCGGGCACGACCGACCTGCTTCTCCGCATCCTCCTCGTCGAGGACCAAGTCGCCTTCCAGGGCGCCAACGGAATCGCCCTCCACCGCTTCGTCGTCAGAACCGCCCCGGCCAGCTTCCCCCTCGAATCCGCGCCCAACGCCACGCGGACCCAACTCGAGTTCCCGCTTCTTCCCGATTGGGACCGGGATGGCCTCGGCATCGTAGCCTACCTCCAGCGCAACGCCACGTCGCCGATGGGCGCGCCCGCCCACGAAGTGGTCCAAGCCGCCGCCTGGACCTCCCACCAATCAGGGCCCACCCTTCAATCCTCCAAGGCGGCCCTCCTCGAACTCTACACGGACACGGATTGTCAACCCTGCGCCTACACCGATGCCGCCGTGTCCGAACTCGCGGACGAATTCGGTCCCCGAGGACCCCTCGCCGGCTCAGGCCCGTTCCGTTATCTGAGGCCCGACACCTCACTTCCATGGATCTTGGCGGCCATCGGCGGCATATTCGTGGCCGCCGCTTTCCGGCCGCGCCGACCCTCCTCCGATACTGTGGAGGGACCGCCCCGTGGTTAACCCGCAAGACTACCTCCTGGGCGCCGCCACGCTCGCTGCCTTCGCGGCCTTCCTGGCCGCCCTCTTCCACGTCCGCGGCCAAGGCTTCGACCACTACGCGCGCGCCCAACGACTGGCCGCCGCCAGCGCCGTCCTTTTCTGGGCGGCCCTCATTCTCCTACTGATCGATTTCGTTCTCCTGCGTCTTGACGTCGCCTACGTCCACGCCCACACAGGCGCCGACGTCCCCCTCGTCTACCGCCTGAGCGGTCTCTGGGGCGGCAACGAAGGCACCGTCCTCATGTGGACCACGTTCGCCGCCACCGTCCTGGCGCTCAACGCTCGCCTTTGGCAGCGGCGCGTCGACCGCGGACTCGCGGCACCTCCCGACGCCGACCATCCGCTGCCGTGGACCCTCCTCGTCGGCTTCGGCGTCGTCACCGCCTTCGGCATCCTCACCATCCTGGACGGCACCTTCGACCCCACCCCCGCGTGGGCCCTCGAGGACGACCCCGACGGCCGCGGCCTCCAACCCGTCCTCAAGACCCCCTTCATGGTCATCCATCCCCCCCTCCAGTTCCTCGCCTACGGCGTCACCGTCCTCCTTTTTGCCGCCGCCCTCGCCCACCTCGCCACCGGCCGCCGCGAATGGGCTGACATCGCCCTCCCCTGGACCCGCGTCACCCTCCTCCTCGCCTGGACCGGCCTCGGACTCGGCGCCTTGTGGGCCTACTACGTCCTCAACTTCGGCGGCTACTGGGCCTGGGACCCCGCCGAGACGGCCAACCTCCTCTTCGTCCTCCCCCTCATCCCGCTGGTCCACGGACTCATCTACTACCGCAAGAAAGGCATGTTCGCCGTGATGGCGCCCCTCTTCGCCATCCTGGCCTTCCTCTCCACCCTCTTCGCCACGCTCTCCGTACGCACCGGCCTCTGGATCAGCGTCCACGCCTTCACCGACCCCTCCCAGATCTTCGAACCCGACCCGCTCCAACGCCTCCTCGACGTCCTCGACACCAGCCTCCTCCTCCAGTACCTCGGCTCGCTGTTCCTCGCGGGCATCGCCGTCGCCCTCCTGTTCTATCTCTACCGGCTTCAGCGCGACCGACGGGGCCCCTCCAGACCGCTTGTGGACGGACTCCACGTCTCGGCCGTCTTCCTCCTCGGCGCCCTCGCCGCCCTCGCCTTCGCCGACCCCATCCAAGGCTTCGCCCTCCTCTTCGAACTCGCGCACTTCGCCTACCCCCCCGACGCCGCGGCCGGCCTCGGCCTCCTCCTCGTCGGCCTCGCCGTCGCCTTCAGCCTCCCCTCCATCTTCGGCAAGGAACCCGAACCCCGTGCCACCGGCGGCCTCCCCGTCTGGCTCACCATGGCCAACCTAGTCTTCCTCGGAATGCTCGCCGTCGCCGCCGCCACCCTCGCCGTCTTCCTCATCGACGTCATGGGCGTCAACAACATCGAATGGGCCAAGGAAACCTACCTCCGGCGCGCCCCCCTCTTCGCCCTCCCCCTCCTCCTCATCCTCGCCGTGGCCCTCAGCAACAAGTTCATCGGCGCCGCCGCCAGCCTCATGCTCGCCGCCGCCAGCCTCCTCCTCGGCCTCGTCCTCGCCGCATTCCTCGAAGGCCCCTGGCAGCTCCTGCTCGCGCTCCCCGCCCTCCTCTTCGCGTTGTTCGCCGCGGCGCTCAAACTCTTCAAGGTGAGCGACCGCGGACCCGAAACCCCGATCCGGCTCCGATGGGCAGGGGGCCTGCTCCTCTTCGGGGGCATCGCCGCGCTCTTCTACTGGGCCAACCCGCCCACTCGAATACCCATCCCGGGCGCCACCCTCTACCCCTCCGCATGGTGGGTGCTGGCCGGCTTCCCTCTCGGCCTCCTCTCCATCCTCGGCGGTGTCTCGACGCTTCGCCAGAAGAACTACCGCCTCGCGCTCGTCGGCGCGCTCAGCCTCGCCCTGTCCCTCGCGTGGGTCGTGGCCCTCCCCCTCGGGGTCGCCCTCCTGGTCGCGCTCCTTCGCCAACGCGACGCCTTCGAACAGGGCCGCACGGCCTGGGACCTGACCACCACGGCACGCTCCCTCCACCGGGACCTACGCAAGACCGGCGTCTACCTCATCCACGTCGCCCTCGTCCTCGGCCTCGCCGGATACGCGACCAGCACCTACCTCGTCTCGGAACCCGTTCCCCTCCACCTCGAGCCCGGAATGACGGCCACCGCTCACGGCTACGAATTCCGCCTCGCCGAGACCACGACCGTTGGCGTGGAACCCCGCTTCCAAATGGCCGACACGATCCGCGCCCACGTCGTCGTGAGTCGCGACGGCGCCGTCGTCAGCGAAGCCGCCCTCACCCTCGTCCACGCACTACCGCAGATTTATGGGGAGAAAGTGGACGTCCAACGATTCGCCCTCGAAGACCTCTACCTCCACCCCACCCGGTTCGAACTCTCCGGCCCCGGCGCCACGCCGTCCGTCGAACCCAGCCAGGACGGCGTCCGCATCTTCCCCGACACCCAAGTGACCGCGGTCGACTTCACCGCCAGCGTCCTCCCCGGTATGCACCTCGTCTGGGGCGGCGTCTGGGTGCTTGCCACCGGCATCCTCATCGCCCTCCTCTTCGGCGGCTGGCGGATGGAGACCAAAAGAGTCGAGGACGCCCCGTGAGGACTCAACCGGCCGCCGACAACGGTTAAATAAAAACCGCCGCGTCCCGCCCATGTGCGCCCCTCCGCGGTCCTCCTGGCCTTCTTCGCAGCCCTCCCCGTCTTCGCCGGCTGCCTCGGGACCGACGACGCCGCGGAAGAACCGGAACCCCCCGCGCCCTTCGTCTTCGTCGACCCCATGTCCACCGACAACGCCACGCATGACCACACCGCACCGTCCCACCACGCCCACGAACTCAACGCCTCGCTCGTGGCCCACCTACCGCTCATCGACGACGATGGCCAGTCCGCCGTCGCCCACTCCCTCGACCTCTGCGACCGCTGGCTCGTCGTGAGCCGCGAGGACCCCGCCACCTACGGCGTGGACATCGTCGACGTCTCGGACCCCGCCGCACCGCAGTGGGTCGGACGCTACCGCGACGCGAACGACGACCCCGCCGACCGCGACGTGGCCTGGAGCGCCGACCGCAACTACATCTTCCACGCCAACGACGGCCTCGCCGCCGAGACCGCCGGCCTGCGCGTCATCCACGCCGTCGACAAGACCACCCCCGTGTTCGAGTCGTTCTTTCCGCTGCCCGGCTTCGTCTCGCCCGCCGGCACCCCCATCGGCAGCCCCAACCTTTCTCCCGGCTTCCACACGGTCTTCGCCCTCGAGATCGGCACCGTCCAGTACGTGTACGGGTTGAGCTTCGGCGTCTACATCTTCCGCGCCGCGCCCAACGCCGAAGGCGAGATGACCCTCACGCTCCTCGGACGCTACTTCGGCGGCGACCCTGAACAGATCCTGGCCGTGAACCAAGCCGACGGCCCCAACCTCACCTCGACCCGCCGCGCCTTCTACGGGCATGATATGGGGGTATACATCGAGGGCAGCAGCACGACCCTCTACCTCGCCAACGCCTACGACGGGTTCCGCATCGCCGACATCACCGTCCCCGAGGCGCCCCGCACCCTCGGCCACTGGGTCCCGGGCGGCCCCGGCGCGCCCCACTACGTCCACTCGGCCCGCGCCTACACCCGCGAGGATGGCCGCCGCATCACGGTCGTGGGCTCCGAGACGTTCGAGGACCGCAACACGGAGGTCCCGAGCCCCATCTGGGTGCTCGACACGAGCGACCCCGCGAACATCCAGCACTTGTCGACGTGGGTCAACCCCGGCGGCCACCCCTCGCGCAACCTGTTCCACAGCGCCCACTTCTACGAGATCGAGAACGACGCGTTGGCGTTGGCGCACTACCACGGCGGCCTGTGGCTGCTCAACCTCACGGACCCGGCCCAACCCACGGTTTCGGGTTATTACATGCCGCACGAAGACACCGGGTACATCCCGTCCCCGGCCTGTTGTTTCGGTTATCCCCTTCAAGGACAACCGATGACCATGGACGTGCGGCTGCGCGACGGTCTCGTCTACGCGGCGGACGCCGCCACGGGCCTCTACGTCGTCAGGCCCGCCTAGGGGGCGGCCAACCGCCGATCTCTTTGGCCCGCGCAATCCAGCCCTTGGCCATGTCCTTGGTGACCGTGCCCTTGGTGGGAGCATACTCGACGCGGGCCGTGTAGGCCTCGATGCGTTTGAGGAGCGCCTGGGGCGTCTCCTTGGCCAACTGGTCGACGCTGCGCACGCCCGAACGGACCAGGAGCTCACTGTATTGTTTCCCGATTCCGGAGATGCGGATGAGGTCGCACATGGCCTGCCAGGAGCGGACGAACGCGACTAGGATGCCCGTCTTCTTGGCGACCTCCGTGGAGTCGGCTTCGAGCAATTGGCGCGTGTCCTCGATGCGCGCGGCCTTTAGTTTGTCGGCGTAGTGGGGGCCGATTCCTTCCACGTCGATGATCTTCTCCACGTCGCCCGCCCATTCCCGACGGACCGGGGTGACGGACGGTGGGGGCGCGGGTTCCAGGTCGGGCAAACGGCCGCCGCCCACGTCGTCGACCTGCACGGCGACGTCGAGCTTGGCGAGCCATGGCGAATACGTCTTGGGGCGCGCCTGGACGCGGATGCGGCCGAGGGCGCCCTTGGGCGAGCCCAGGGGGACCTTCACATAGAGGGGAACGGAGGAGGATTCGCGGGGCTGGAGGCTCACCGAGGGGAAGCTGAAGGCGGCCGTCCAGCCTTCGGGCATCTCCCGAACTCGCAGTTGGGCCGTGCGGGGCTGGCCGGCGGCGTTGTTCACCTCGATCTGGTAGACCGTGTCGTTGCCGGCGTTGATGCGCTTGATGGGCGTGCGGGTGTCGAGCTTCACGACGGTGGCTTGCCAATAGTACCAGCCGAGCGCGAGGAGGGCGGCCGCCACCAAGACGCCAAGCAGGATGAGGGGCCAGGGGTTCTCCTCGGGTTCGGCTTCGGGTTCGGGCGGCGGTGGGATGACGGGGGCAACGTAGGTGAGGGGGACGCCGGATGTTTGTTGGCTCCCGACGGCGCCGACGGCGTCGTCGTAACTCCAGGAAAGCGTGAGTGTGCCATTGGCGGGGAAGGTGTCGGACGTGTGGACCGGCCCGATTTCAACGGAGAGCGTCACCGAGTTCTGGCCTTGGGCCTGCCCGGGCACGACGAAGGGGGAGGACCGGCTGGGAGTCTGCTTGACCCATCCGGTGACATCGCCCAACGTGTAGGCGACATTGGCTTGGGCCTGGCCGGTGTTCGTGAAGGTCCAGCTAATGGTGTCCGTTTCATTCGACAGCAAAGCCATGCTGGTGGGCTGGGGGTCGCTAATCGTGACTTGGGCACGGACTTGGGCGAGCGCCGTGGGGGTCGCGAGGACCGCGGCTAGGGCACCCATCACAAGCAGGATTGGTAGAAGTTTCACGATTTCGCCTCCGGAACGGAGGTTGGGGGAAGGGGGACCGGCATCTCCGCCGGCCCCCGGAAGAGAGGGGGGAAGAAAACGCTTACCGGTTCGACGCGGTGGGGCGGCCCAGGCGGTCCTTGATGATGTCCGTCAGGAGGGCCTTGATGACCTCTTGGTCGGCGCGGATGGCCGCGAAGGCCACGTCGGCCTGGTTGAACCGCTTGTCGATGAGGCGGGTCGACTCGTCGCGGAACTCGATGATTTTCTTGTCGAGCTCGCTGTGGACGTTCGAGAAGAGGTCCTCGACGGCCTTGCTGAAGGCGTCGGTCTGGGACCGGAGGTTCTCCTCGGTGCCCGCGGTGGCCTGGGCCAGCTTGGCGAAGGAGTCCTTCACGGTCTTGTGCAGGCCCTCCACCGTGGCGTCCAGGTCGTTGCGGGTCTTGTTGATGTTCGTGTTGAGCGAGTCCTTGGTGCCGGTGATCCAGTCCTGGACGTCGCCGCGGGTGCCCGTGATCCACTTCTGGATGTCGCCGCGCGTCGTCGACACGAGGTCCGTGAGGGCGACGGTGTCCGTGTGGAGGTGGTTGTCAATCTCCGAGAGGGAGCCGCGGATGCCGTTGACGTGCCGGGCCAGGTTGTTGTCGACCTGGTCCAGCGCGCGCAGTTGGCCGTGAAGGCGCCACGTGTCCTTGCCGCGCGCCTCACTCAGGGGGCCGTTGTCGATCTTGCGCGAGTAGGCGTCGTTCTCGGCCAGGGCCGCGATCTCTTTGACGGCGTCCTCGTAAACGTTCTCGTGAATCGTTTCGCCCTTGGAGACGGTGGGCTTGGCCACGACGACGGCGGTGCCCGTCGTCCGGGTCTCCGCTTTTTCGTGGTTCGCCTCGGTCTTTGTCGACGTGGTGGTCGTCTTCTTCTTGGGCTTGAACTTGGTTACGACTTTGGCAGACACGCGCTCGTTCCCCCAATGGGTAGATGAAGAACTCGAAGGGTACTCTCCCGAGTTCGTCCTATGACCGTTCGGAGCGCGGGGGGGATGAAAAACCTTCTTCCCCCGCCCTAGGAGGAAGAGGGCAGACTCCCGTGGACAGGAAACGCAGCATCCGATGGAGGGCTTCGACGCTAAATGGCCGGTTCTGTCATGCCAGTTCCTTAAATACAGAGCCGGGGACGACGGCCATGCGTCGATCGCCA
>CAYVGY010000026.1:23710-25871 GCA_964451065.1 uncultured Halobacteriales archaeon | reverse complement strand
ACTCGGACTCACGCTTCCTCCCTTGCCCAAACCGGTCGCCTCGTACGTCCATGCGATTCGGACCGGCAACCTGGTCTTCGTGAGCGGCCAGATCCCCACGCGGGAGGGCAAGCCCGTGTTTACGGGAAAAGTCGGGAAGGAACTTACCCTGGACCAGGCAAAGGAGGCGGCCCGAGTCTCGACGCTCAACGCGCTTTCGGCGTTGAAGGACGTCGCGGGAGGCTTCGAAAAGGTCGTGCGGATCGTCCGGACGACGAACTACGTGAACGCGGCGCCCGGGTTCACCGACATCCACTTGGTGGCCAACGGCGCCAGCGACCTCATCGTGAGCGTCTTGGGGGAAAAGGGGAAACACACGCGCGTGAGCGTCGGCGCGCCCGAATTGCCGCTCAACGTCCCGTTCGAGTTGGACCTCGTGGCCGAGGTTCGCTAGCCGCGTCGGATCAAGGCCCGTCGGAACCAACTGATCCAACGGCTTCCACGCCTGCGTGGCGAGAAGTCCCGCGAGTCGAGGTCGCATCGGTTCAACGAGGCCTACTGGATCGGTTCCAGCTGGCTCATGATGGACCAGATGAGGGTCCGGCCGTAGATGGGGATGTTGGGGTCGTTGGCGAGCTCGTCGAGGATGCCGATGGCGCCCGATTTGCGGACGTCGAGGGCGAGGCCTTCGTCCCAGAGGAGCTTCTTGGCCTCGTCGGCGCCGCGCCGGATGTTGCGGGGGACGCTGGTGTCTTCCTGGAGCATGTCCAGGCCTTTCGTGACTTGCTCGATCTTGGCGCGCTGTTCGGGCGTGAGGGGCTTGGGCGGCGCCGCCGGTTTGGGGGCGGCGGGGGCCTTGGGGCCGGGGGCCGCGGGGGTCTTGCCGGCGGCCTTCTTGGGTTGCGTCGACTGCAAAGGAATCACCGTCCAAAGCCTCTGGGGTTCGCCGGAAGAAAAGGGGGGCTTCTTAAGCCTACCGCCGCAGGGTTCTGTCCCATTGCGCGACCGAACCGACGTCGGAACCGTCTCACGCGCCAGGGCGGCCCTGCGCGGCCGTGGCTGCCCGCGTGGGAGGGGACGCGGTCGTAGGTGGCGCGGCAAGCCCCAGCTCCTGCTCGACCTCTTCGCGCATCGCGAGGGCCGACCGAGGATCGAGTGCGAGGTGGGCGGCCAGGTCGGCCAAGTGCCGTTCCTCGGCGCGCGTGATGACGCGGTCGGCCAGGGCGAGGCGAAGCGATCCCTTGAAGAGCTCCCGCTTGCGCCCGGCCCGCCACTCGGCCGTGTTCTTGACGCCGGGCATGGCGGCGCCCGCCACGCCGTCGGCCATGCGTTGGATGGGCGCAATGGCGAAGACGAGCAGGCCCGTGGCCAAGATGCCGAGGATGGGGCCCACGCTCGACGAAAAGATCTCCTTCGCGAACTCGCTGACGATGAAGAAGACCGCAATGAAGACCCCGGCCACGGTGCTTTGACGGAGGGTCCATTTCACCTTGAGATCGATGTCGTAGAGCTGGCCCCGGGCGAGCGCGTAGGACACAAGTAGCGGGATGGCCAGCTTCCACAAACCATTGAAGAGTTCGTCGAGGGCTAGGTTTCCGACAAAGTCCCGGCTCCAAACCCCCGCGCCGATGCCGGTAGCGACGGCCAAGGAGTACGCGGCAAGAACGCGCCGCATTCGGACGGGTCCATTGGCGTCGCGGCGCGCCGCGGCGCGAATGACCCAGAGAGCCGCGAACGCAAAAGCGAACGTGAACGCGTCCACGATCAGGTAGACGACGTCCCAGCCGTCCTGGAATCCATTGCGCAAGAGCCCGGCCACGTTGTTCGGAAGAAGGTAGATGCCGAACAAGCCCCACCCGATAGAGACGAGGAGGAGTCCGTGCCGCAGGGGGCCTGGCGGTTCGCGCGCGTGGTCGCGGGCGAACAGAAGCGAAAGGCCGGCGTAAGCAATCTGCTGGACCACGACGACGAGCCGCAGTGGGCCGTTGGCGACGAACGCAAACGTACCATCAGCGCGCGGCGCGCGCGTGACGACCAGCGCGTTGTCCAACAGGAACATGAATTCGGAAGCGGCCAGCCCGGCGATGAGGGCCGCCCAGACCCACCAATGCCGGGCGAGCGGCCTCTTGCGCGGATAGATGAGGCCAAAGACCAAGGCGAGGAAGACCAACGAGACCTCCGT
>CAYVGY010000026.1:17401-23700 GCA_964451065.1 uncultured Halobacteriales archaeon | reverse complement strand
GAGGCGCGACCAGCCTTGGTCGTGGATGTACCCGTACCCGTCGAGGTTGCTCAACCCTCTCATGAACAGGAGGGCAGCGAAGGCCTGGTGGGCCCGGTGCCGGGGGTTGAGGACCAGGAGGATGCCCGCGAGGAGGACCATGGCTCCTGCCGCCACGAGATCGGGGACGTTGCCGAGCAGGCGGTCCATTGGGCATCGGAGACCATCGGGGGTAAAAGGCGTTTGGGCAACGACGGAGGCCGCTCCCGCCAGGCGGCCTCCCCTCAGGGGCCGCCCCAGGGTCCTGTCCACTCGGCTGGACCGGGAAAAAGGCAAGGGATCCTGGAATCCCCGGTCGAGGCGTTCGGTGGGATTCGCCTCGGATTGCCTTCGGGGATCGGGGTGACCGCCAAGGATTCTCGGGGCGAAGGGACGGGCCCCACCGGCGGCCGGGCGATTATGGGTCGGTCATCGGGACTCGATCGCGCCTGGCCTTGCCGGGTCCCGCAGGCCCCGGCCTGGGACACGACGCCTTGGGTCCCGTCAAGGGGACAGGGCCCGCCGGGGCGAGGGGGAGAAGAGCAGGACGCCGCGGCTACTTGCGCCGGCGGCGACCCAAGGCGACGGCGAGGGCGCCTATCGAGGCAAGCAGGAGGCCCGACTCGAACCCGGGCAGGAGGCCGCCGTCGTCGTCGGCCCCGCCTTCGGCCTCGGACTCGTCACCAAAGCCGCCACCGATGATCTGGAGGTCGGACGGCTGTCCGCCGGCCATGGTGAACGTGAGGGTCTGCTCGAGCTTGTAGGTGCCTTGGAGGTTGAGGACCGACATGTGGACGGTGTACTCGCCGTCTTCGAGGTCGGCCTTCGGGTAGTCGAACTTCCACGTCGCGTTCACGGGCTTGAAGTGGGCGTCGTGGTCGACGCTGCGCTTCACGATCAGGGGGCGCTTGAGGCCCGTCTTGGCCGGGTCCGGCACCGTGGGGCCGGTAATGTAGACCTGGGCGCTCTGGTCGTCGATGTCGTAGCTCCCCCACGGGCTTACGAAGCTCCACCGAATGAACATGTTGTTGTTGAACACGTTGAGGCTGGCCGCCTTGGTGACCATCGGGTTGGCGACGTCGACCACGAGGCGCACCGGGGTGTTGGGGCCCGTGCGGACGCGCCAGTCGGCCTGCATGACCTGGGTGTCCTTGCCTTGGCCGTTGCCCTGCTTGATCTGGTAGGGGTTGATGGAGACGGTGAAGCCTTGGGCGCCGCTCCAGACGCTCTTGATCTCCTTGGGTTCGACCTTGACCTTGAGCGGGATGGCGAGTTCATAGATGTCCGGTTCGCCGGGAATGTTGACCACGTTTACGCGGCACGCCGCGCCGACATCACACAAGATCGGGTCCGTTTCCGCGATGACCTCGCCGTTGGACGAGAACGGGTGGCGGCCGCTCTCGATGCGGGCGTACACGCCGACCTGGGGCATCACGTCGAGGGTAACCAGGTTGCCGGGGGATTGGTCGCTGTCGCCGTTGGGGACCGGGTTGGCGCTGAGGTAGAAGTAGAGCGTGATGGTGTCGCTGGCGAGCTTGAGGTCCTCCGCGAGGCCGGGCTCCTGGTGGACGCGCCAGACGCCTTCGACGATCTCGACGAAGCCGGCGGAGCTGTACATGTAGAACCAGTTGTTCTCGAACTTGACGTCGAGGTCGCGGTTGACGCCGTTGTTGGTGGCGACGACCGGCATGAGGTAGCCGCGGTTGAGGTTGGGTTCCTGCTCGTCGGGGAGTTGGGCGTTGAGGGGCGCCCGGTTGAGGATGTCCTGGAAGTGGCCGTAGAGGATGGTCTTGATCGGGTCATTGCCGGTTTTCGGGTTGGGCCCGTTCACGTCCTCGGCTTTGGGTGTGCATTGGGCTGTGCAACCTTCGACGGTGCCGTGACTCGCCTCGGCGATGGGAACCGTCGAGAAAAGCAGGGAAACGACGAACAAAACGGCAACGGTTCGTGACATCCTGGAGCCTCTTTCTTACGGACGCGACGGGCAGTTCTTAAGGTTTCTTGTCACCAGGATTAAGACGGCTTGATACCCCGGGACAGAACCCACCCACGTCGTTCCCTTGGACCCTATTAAATGATTGTGGCACCTCGTAGTCCCCGGCGCTTAATTACGGCTTGACGGCGAGGGCGCTAAAAGGCCTCGACGGTGACGACTTCGCGGACGCCCGGCGCACGCTCCTTCACAATCCGTTCCAGCCCCGACTTGAGCGTGAGCGCGGACATGGGGCAGCCGCCGCAGGCGCCCACGAGACGCAGCTGGACGAGTCCCTGCGACTCGTCGACATGGACGATCTCGCAGTCGCCGCCGTCCATGCGCAGCATGGGACGGACCTCTTCGATGGCCGCTTCCACGACGTCTTTGAGCGCCATGCGCACGGTTGCCACTTCTATCCTGGCACCCATATTAATTGTTTCAGTGGCGCGCCATCGGCGCTTCTTGGAGTGCGAAGATCCCCCAGTGCTCCGTGGCGTCGCCGCCGAGCGTGAGGCGGCGGCTTTCCAGCGTTCCGGCGACGCGCTTCCACCCCGGGGACGCGCGCGCCTTTTCGAGATCGTCGCGGGAACGCCATAGGCTGAAGAAGACGAACGTGGGCTCGGCCGTCTACGCGACGCGGGCGAAGCCGGCTCGGACGCAGCCGGGCATGGACGCAACCATGGGGACTCCTTCGTCCCGTTCGAAAGCTTCGTACTCGGCGATCCGGTCGCGTGCGACGCGGACGCGGTAGGGGTAGAGGACGGCCATGACGGCGGATGGCGCGGCCCCAGAGAGGCTTCCGGGGGTCGGTTCCGATTCGGGCGGGCCCGCAGGCCTACGCAGGGCGAGAAGGTTCCGAAACCGCCGTGAGCACGCGGTCGACGATGGCTTCCATGCTCTTGGCCGCCGCCGATTCAGGTAGCGAGGCCACGAAGGGCGCACCCGTGTCGCCCCGCCCGACCAGCGCCGGCTCCAATGGGATCGTTCCAAGAAACGTCACGTTCTCGTCCTCGGCGAGCCGTTCGCCGCCTCCGCGGCCGAAGAGGTCCGTGCGTTCCCCGCAGTGTGGACAGGTGAAGCCGCTCATGTTCTCCACGATGCCCAGCACCCGCATCTTGACGAGGCGGGAGAACGCGACCGCCTTGCGGACGTCGAGGGTGCTCACGGCCTGGGGCGTCGTTACGATCACGGTCCCGTCGGCGTCCACGATGTTCTCGGCCACGGCGAGCGGTTCGTCGCTGGTGCCCGGGGGCAGATCCACGATAAGAAAGTCCAAGTCGCCCCAGGCCACATCGCCCAGGAACTGGGTGAGCGCGTGGGCCTTGAGGGGGCCGCGCCACACCACGGGCTGGTCCGGCTGCAACACGAAGGAGATCGAGACGACGCGGAGCGGCGGATCCTTCGCTTGGACCGGGTGGATGAGGCCGATGCCGGGCGGGAAGCGGTGGCCCTCGAGTCCCAGCATGAGCGGGACGTCGGGACCGGTGAGGTCCATGTCGAGCAGGCCCACCGACCATCCCCGCCGGGCGAGCGCGACGGCGAGGTTCACCGCGATGGTCGTCTTGCCGACGCCCCCCTTGCCGCTCATGACGACGATCTTGTGGCGGACGCGGCCAAGGACCTTGGCCATGCGCGTGCGCCGCTCCATCTCCTCCCGCACGCGCTGCTGCTCGGGAGAAAGCCGGATGGCAAGGCGCGGAGCCTGCGGTTCGACCAACGCAGCGACGGAACCGGGACCGGCAGGATAAACGCGTCGACCGCTAGTACTTGCTCGCGCAGCCGACCTTGATCTCGTCGGCGCGAAGCAGGGGGACGCCGTCCGCGCCCACGTCCATCGTCCCGTCGACCACCACTTCCTTGGCGCCGAAATTGTCGGGCGGCGTCCGGTTGAACAGGACCCGGAGTTGCTCCGTCCCGTCTCCCACCACGAACTCGACGACGCGCGCGCCATCCTCGACGATGGAGCCCGCGACGACCGTGCCGCGGACCGTGATGGAGTCGCCTTGGAGCGTCTCCGCCTTGTGCTTGGCCTCCGACACGCCCATGGCGGGGGAACCGGCCGTCGAACTCGTGTTCCAAAGAACAAGGCCCGCGCTCGCGGCCACGACGATGAGGGCCACCAAGAGCTTGGCCTTTCGGCGCATGGGTCGGTTTTTACAGGCGGACCCGCGATAAAAGCGTTGTTGTGGCGCTCATCAATTCTCGTAACCCGAAACGGCTTCCTGCGCCCGCTGTCCGTCGTCGCGATGGGACGTTGGCGGAGGCCGAGCTGCGCTACCTCATCCAGATGAGACCGCAATTGCGGGGCGGCCGGCCGGATGGGCCTGGTTTGCTCCAAACAAGGCGGGTCACGACTCCTTCCTCGTTGCGGCGCAAGACGTGGTCAAGGCCCTGCCGTTCGGAAGCGGTTCAACGTGAGCCCGGCGCATTTCGAAGAAATCATCGGCGGCGGAAGAAGCCGGCCGGGAAGGATTTCTGGCCTTCCCCGTGGCCCCCGTCAACGGGTCTCAGAGGTCCACGAGGACCCGGGCTTGGGCCTTGTGGTCCCGCTCCTCAAAGACCGCGTCATGGTAGGTGGCAGCCTTGACCTCCGTCCCCAGTTGGTGCCGCGTCGGGTCGTAGCGGTCTCCCACGAGGCGCCCCTCGACGCGCAGCCCGCCCTCGCTCGTCACCGTGAGCGTCCCTCCGGCGGGCAGGAACCCATGGGTCCCGAACAGGAACACCAGCTCGTTCACGAACGCGACGGCCAGGGCCGGAAGGTCGCGGTCCGTCTCCACGTGAATCCGCTCTGCCGCGTCGTCGCGCACCGGGGAACCCATGGTCGTGACGTGCGTGAAGCCGCGCGCCAGGCCGACAAGGGCCTCCCCGAGGTCTTCGCCCTCGGACGCGATGACGATGTCGCTGCCGGAATCCACGAGGCGGTACGACACGCGCCGCGAACGGGTGACCCCGCTTTAGCGTTCCGGGAAGAAGCCTCGGCCGGTGACACGAACAACCGCGAGCTGCCCGGCTGGTGAGCGCCGGCGCGCGGCCGACAGAGGAGAAAGAAGCGAGCGGAGTAGAGGGTCAACGGGGTTCGGAGGGAGATGTTCGGGGAGTTCCGCTCGCAATCCGAGGTTCGCCCGGCGATCCTATTTAATAAAAGGGCAAAAACCTCAAGAACACAGGCGTGGAGGCGCGGTTTCCACGGAGCTTTTCTCGCGGCCCGCCACGAGGACTCCGGGCCACCGCGGGTCGCACCCCTTGGACTCATCCTGGCCGCCCGTGGCTCGGCGCTCCCGTGGGCACCGATGGCAACCTCGGGATTCGGAAGCCGCTACTTGGCCATCACGCCAACGGCCAACGCCTCGAGCGCCTTCGAGGGTCGCGGGGCCAGGACGACGCCGCTAGCGACGAGGACGCCGTGCGCCCCCAGGCGACGCGCAGCGGCTGCGTCGGTCCCGTTCTTGACGCCCGCACCGCAAAGCACTGGCAGCCTCGGCGCGGCTTTGTGGACGCGGCGCACGGAGTCGCGGACAATTGCCGGGTCGGCCGTCGTCACGCTGATCGCCCCGCCGATGAGTTCGGGCGGCTCGACGGCCAGAAGGTTGGGTCGGAATCGGGCCCACCGCTGCGATTCCTGGCTGTCCTTGGCGCACACCAGGCTCACCAGGCCGCTCCGGCGCACAAGTTCCACGCCGGCGGACACCGACCGCGCGTCGATGCGCCGTTCGCTGTGGTTGAGGAGCGAGCCCTCGACGCCGGCATCGACGAGGCTCTCCCACCGGGTGGCGCCCGTGGATTGGGACGACGTGATGAGGTCGAAGTGCTGCGCGTAGACGCGCGCACCCGTCGCGACGCAGGCGCGGGCGTCGACCGCCTGGACGGCGACCGCCACCGCGACTCTGTGACGCCGCTCCAGCGCGCGCGCCGCGCGGGCGAGCGCCACGGCGCGACGCCCGGTGGCCTCGGGATACGTCTTGAAATTCACGACCACGCGCGGCAACGCGCCTGACATGCGCCGACCAAAGCCCGAATTCTTATAGAGGTTTCCCGTTCGAACGGGAAATGGTCACCGACCCGTTCCTCGTGGGGGTCTTTTTCGGGTTCGTGCCCGCGATGGGGTTCCTCTACATCGTGCTGCGCCAGTACGAGTCGTTCTTTAGCGAGAAGCGGATTTTCCGGACGTTCTTCGTCGGCATCATCTTCGGCGTCTTGCTGACGGTCGCCGAGCTGGTCATGATTCCCATCGGCAGCGTGCTCGGCGGCGGCACCGTGACCTTCACCACCAGCCTCTACCTCCTCACCTTCGCGGGGCTCATGGGCC
>CAYVGY010000026.1:0-17391 GCA_964451065.1 uncultured Halobacteriales archaeon | reverse complement strand
TCGCTGGCCTTCGCGTCCGTCCGCAACTGGCGGACGGTCCGGGGCCGCCGCGACACGCCTTTCTACGCAGTCGCGCTCGGGTTCGGCTTCGGCGCCACGCACGTGATCGCCCTCATCATGATCGTGTTACGCAGCTTCCAGACGAATGGGGGTCCCCTCGCCGTCGCCGACTGGCTGGACGTCGTCATCCTGTGCCTCATTGGCCTCTACTTCATCGGCGGGATCCTCGTGCACGGGGCCATGGGCGCCTGGATCGGCCAGGGCGCCGGCACGGGGCCCCTACCGCCGGCCGTGTTTCAATCCACGTTGGTCCGGGGCGCCTACGAGGGCCTCTTCTTCGCCATGGTCCTCGCGCGGCCGCCCATCCTGGGCTACGCCCTGGCACTCGCGGGCATCGCCTTCGGTGTGTGGCTAATCGCCCGCGTCCTGCGGACCCTGCTCGACCGCGTGGTGCCCCCCGAGATCTTGCGCGAGATGGACATCCACAACCGTCGCGTGGCCCGCCGGACGCTGCGGGACGACGACCAACCGCCGGGTTGACGCTAGACGACTCGATACAGGCCGGGGCGCGGCTCGTAAAGCCTGTTGGACGCCACCAGGGCCGCAAGAAGATTCTCGGGATTTCCAGGTACGCGTAGCCGCCGCGCCTCGTTCGCGAATGCGTCCTCGTCAAAGTCGCCGCGCGTCGCCAGTGATTCGAGAACTTGGTCGGCGGTGCCGCGCACCTGCTTCTCGAGATGCTCGAGAAGCCGGGCGTAGTCCTCGATGGGCATTCCTTCGAGCTGGGCCGAAATCCTGGTGTGGGCGGCGCGCGCCTCGGCTTCCTCGTCGGTGCGATGGAACGCCTTGAGCTTGTGGAGCTCGAGCGTCTGCGTACAGCCACGGCACCGCGATGTCTGAAACCGTAGCTCGGCGACCTGGACGCGGCGGCAACCAGGGCACGCCACGACGGCGAAACGCACGTTCTTCGTTGAGTGGCCGCGGCCTTATGATGATTGCCGGGGGATGCGTGAACGTTCCTCATGAGGCGAACCGTTAAGTATGGCGACGGAGTGTGGGGAATCGCTAGTCCGGCACGGGTTCGTTTTCTTCGACGTTGAGGAATCATCAAGCCCGCGCTACGACCGGCGATCCAAGAAGTGATCCGACCATGGAAGAGACGACGGAGACCGAAGCCCGTAATGTGAAAGTCAAGGACCTGACACCCGAGTCCAAGCGCGTCAACATCATCGCGAAGGTGGTCAAGGTCACCGAGGCCCGAGAAATACCTAACCGGTACGGACCCTCGAACCGGGTCGCCGAGGCCACCGTGGCCGACGAATCCGGTGCCGTCGTTCTCAGCCTTTGGAACGACCAGATCGGAACCGTGAATGAAGGCGAGACCGTCCAGGTCGAGAACGGCTACGTAAGCCTGGTGCGCGGCCACATCCGCCTCAACGCCGGCAAGTACGGCAAGATCACGCCCACGGAACAGACCATCGACACCGTGAACGAGGAAAACAACATCAGCGACGCTGAGCACGAGCAGCAACAGCGCCCCCGCCGGACGGGCGGGTATGGCGGCGGCGGTGGCGGCGGCTACGGCGGCGGACGCAGCGGCGGTGGCGGCGGCGGCTACGGCGGCGGACGCAGCGGCGGTGGCGGCGGCGGCCGTGACCGCGAGGACCGCGGCGGCTGGGGCCGGCGCGACTTCTAACGCTTCAACGACCGGGGAGGCACGGCATCGCCGCGCCTCCTCCTCTCTCCCCTGATTTTTCATTTCTCCAAATGTTTTTACCGGACCGGCCTCTGCGGACCCTCCCGTGCCGCTCAACGTCGCGTCCCCGGTCCAATGGACGTCGGTGGAACAGGTTCTTTCCGGTCAAGCCGAAGGCAAGGACGTCAGCTTGCGCGGCTGGGTCTACCGGTGGCGCGAGCAAGGAAAACTCATCTTCCTGGTCCTGCGCGACTCCAGCGGAATTATCCAGTGCGCGATCAAGAAGGGCAACCTGCCCGACGACCAGTTTGAGGCCGCCAAACGCGCCAATCTCCTCGAGTCCAGCGTGGAAGTTCACGGCGTCGCCAAGAAGGACCCCCGGGCACCCGGCGGGTGGGAGGTGCAGGCCACCGGGTTTCGCGCCATCCACGTCGGCGACACCTTCCCCATCACGGAGGACCAATCCACCGAGTTCCTCCTCGACGTCCGCCACCTGTGGCTTCGCAGCCAGCAGCTGACGAAGATCATGAAGGTCAAGCACGTCCTGCTCTCGGCGTTCCGCGACCACCTCAACGGCCACGGCTACTTCGAGACAACGCCCAGCGTCATCACGCAAATCGCGGGCGAAGGCGGCTCGACCTTGTTCCCCTTCAAGTACTTCGACCAGACCGCGTACCTCTCGCAGACGGCGCAGATGTACCTCGAGGTCCTCATGTTTGGCCTCGAACGGGTCTACTCGATCACGCCAAGTTTCCGCGCCGAGAAGTCGCGCACGACCCGCCACCTCGCCGAGTTCACGCATCTCGAGGCCGAGACCGCGTGGGCGGGCCAGGACGAGAACCTGCGCCTCCAGGAGGAATTGGTCTCTGCAGGTGTCCAGGCCTGCGTGAAGAAGGTCCCGCACCTGCTCAAGGACCTAGGCCGCAACCCGGAGGACCTCCAACAAGTCAAGCCGCCGTTCCCGCGCGTGGACTACGGCGAGGTCATCGAGAAGCTGCAGGACCTAGGCGAGAAGATTTCGTGGGGCGACGACTTCGGCGCGCCGCAGGAACGCGTCCTCACGCAGAGCATGAAGATGCCGGTCTTCGTCACCAACTTCCCCAAGGAGATCAAGGCGTTCTACATGAAGGTCAACCCGCAGAAGCCCGACACGGTGCTCTGCGCGGACCTGCTGGCCCCCGAAGGGTATGGCGAGATCATCGGCGGGAGCGTCCGCGAGGAGAACAACGACCTCCTCATCGAGCGACTCAAGAAGGAGGGCGCGGACCTCAAGAACTACCAGTGGTACCTGGACCTGCGCCGGTACGGGTCCGTGCCGCACGCCGGGTTCGGGCTCGGCGTGGAGCGGGTGCTCCAGTGGATCGTCAAGGGCGAGCACATCCGGGACATGATTCCGTTCCCGCGCACGATGAACCGGGCGAGCCCCTAGGCGACGCGCGCCCCGGGGAACATCTTGCCGCGGATGGCTGCGAGCATACCTTCGTCAAAGGTCAAGATGCCTTCTCGGTAGCGGGCCGCCAACGTCAAGACGACCAAGTCGAAAAGTGAAACGGGCTTGGCGCCGCGGCGCCGGAGCCGTTCCTGGACGCCGTGGGACCGGTCGACGAGGTCGCGAATCTCCTCCGCGGTGAGCACCTTTTGCACGTCGAAGGGCCCTTCCAGAACCGAGGCCAAAGATCGAGCGGCCTCAGCGGATGGCATAGTGCGCATCCTGAATTGAGAAAGCTCGATCCAGATTTCCCAAGGGACAAGGAAGCGGTCTCCGTGAAGGGGTACACGCCTCGCCGCCTCGTGGAAGTAGTCGGCCCGGTCCTGGAGCGCCACCAAGAAACTCGTGTCAACAATGGCCAGGCCGACGCACCTCCGGCTTGGCCTACCCGCCCCGTCGAGCAGGCTTCCTCTGAGGGCGACGGAACTTCGGTTCTAGATAGCCCCAAGCCAGTTCATCGATTTCCTGGGACGCTCTGGGATTCCCAGAGTCGTAAGTGAACGGCTTCCACTCCTTGAGGGGCCTCACTGAGCGGAGCTCAACCTCGACCTCCATGTCTTCCTCCAAGCGGCCAAGCTCGGGAAGGGTCCTGGGGATGCGAAGCGCCAATCCATTGCCCCACCGTTTTAGCCGAAGCCGCATGTATCTACCGTAGATACGTCCCACTATAACGAGGTTGTGGTCGGGCGGTTTGCCAGCGACGCGGGAAGCGGGTCACGGGCAGACGATGGTCGTTTGGTCGTAGGCGTGCCAGATCCGGCCGGAATCGAGGTCCGTGGCGGCGACATCGACCTCCGCCATCCGCGTGGGGGCAGTGCAAAGGCCGCTCACAAGGAACCGGATGGACCACGACGTGGTCGGAATGGGGCCGTCACGTGTGAGCCCGCAAACGTTGACGACGGGAGTGCACAGCCGTTGGTTGATCCGGACCACGGGCCCACAGTCGAAGTTGCCGGGGCAGGTCTTGTGGTCCTGGCCGTCCAGGATCGTCGTGAGGCGGAGTTCCACATGTTCGCCGGGCACGAGGAGGTTGGCGTTGACCTCGTAGCCGTCGATGCGGGGGCCGAAGCGAGCGGCGTCGATGTCGGCGCACAGTCCGGCGACGTACGCGCCTCGGGACGTGCCGAGAAGGTGATTCGTGATCTGCGGGACCTCGGGGCTGGATTCGGGGACTCCGATGCAGTCCGTCTGGCCCGGCGGCCACGGGGCGAGCGGAGGCGGGTCACGAGGGCCCTGGATCCGATCGTCCGCCTGGCCCGTGGGCGGGATCAGGAGAAGCAGGGCAGCAAACACCCAGAAACGTGGCACCGGCACCATCGAGCGTAGCGTGCCGACCTTCGCTTATACGGCTTTGGCGTAAAGACCGCACATAACGGCGCGCCCGGGCCCGGGTCCCGGGTGCGTCGGTCGGGCCGCGTCTTAGCAGCAGCCGGCGCAGGGACATGCGTCGGCCAATGGGGCGCAGCAGGTCGTGGGAGGCACCTCCTATCCTATCGGATGACCGATGTATTGGGCACCCGATATATACTGGTTCCGCTCATCTCGATGCGTGAAATCCCTGCGCGTCGTCTGCTGCGGCCAGCCCTGCGAGCTTCCCTCGCTCATCGATCTGCGTGGCCTTCTCTCGTTTTGGCTCCTGTGGGAGGTCCGCCGTGGCCCCAAGACCGGTGCCGAGATCTCCGAACGGCTCGCCTGGCGGCGCGGGTCGCCCGTGAGCCCCGGGACGCTCTATCCCGCCCTGGCCGCCCTCGAAAAGGAGGGGGCGGTCGCGAAGGCGATGAAGGGCCGGGACTCGGAGTACAGGATCACCGCCAGGGGGCGCAGCGAGCTGGAGTGCGCCGTGGGGTGCCTGCGCGCCATGATGCGGGACGTGGTACTCGAAGGGCTCTAGGTCAAGCTATGGAAATCGAGGAAACGTCGTTTTGCGCAAGGTTCCCCCGTGCCTAAAATACGGGCTCCGCGACGGGTCGTCACGAGGTACCTCAATAAACCGAACCCTCGTCGTCGGCGCTTCGCTCATCCTCGTGACCGCGGCTGTGGCGCTCTTCGCCAGCCCAGCGCAAGCTGTCTGGTGCAAGTACCCGTTGATCGACGTCGACTCAGGCCACGCCGAGCTAGAGTGCGGCGCAGCCCTGGTCGCCTGTGACGCCGGCGAACGCGCCATCGACTGTCGAGCGCACGCCAACCACCCGCCCGTCCCATCCGCGTAGGCAGACGGTCCGCCCGCCCCGGTCGTGGGGCGGCCCAGGTCCTCCGGCGCCGCCCGTTTGCGCCAGGATACCGCTGAAGGCAAATAGGGGGCCGCGAACGTTTCCTTCGGCCCATCCCATGAACCGAACCATCGCCATCGGCGCAACGCTCGCCTTGATGACCGCCGCAATCGCCCTCGTGGCCAATCCCGCTCAGGCTACCAGTTGCAAGAAGCCCGTCGCCGACCTCGACGCCGGCCACGTGGAAGAGGACTGCGGAACCTCCAACGTCTCGTGCGACGTGACCGACGCCGCCATAGGTTGCCAGGTCCACGTTAGGCGTCCGCCCGTTCCATCGCCGTAGAGCCACCCTAGGCGAGCGCCGGGTCGAACGGTCGCTCTCGGAACTCGGAAACCTGAAGTCGGACCGGCTTCTCGAAAATGAGGCCACCCGGGCTCGCCCCCGGATAGACGCTCAACGTGTGGCTCTCGTTCGTGTGGAACTGGTCGGCTCCGATGGCCAGGCGCAACGGACTCCCGCCGGACGCGCGGGCGATCACGAGGTATTGACTGCTCGTGGCCGAACTGCGCGGGTTGTAGGACAACACAAGACTGAAGGTCGCGGGGTCCGTCGTCGAGGGCGTCCACTCGAGTTCGAAGACGTAGCCGGTCGTGTTCTCGGTCGGCCGGAGCCCCCAGTTGTTGCCCCACCCCGTGACGTCCTGACCGGCGGCGGCCAGTGCCAGACGAAGGTTCCGCTCGGAGACTGTCACGTTCAGAGGCGGCCAGCTGGGGTCGGTCGCATTCGAAACGTCTTCCGGCGCTGGTTCGGCGGCCGCATCATGGGGCCGCGGTGGAGTCTGCTCCTCGGTGCCCATGCAACCGGAAATCGGGGCCAGAAGAAGGACGGCCATGCAGGCCCGCAGCCGCATGGCGCGACCTGCCGTCGACGCGGCTACTTACGCTTGGTGGAGCGAGGCTTGGAGGGAGCGGGCTCCGTCGCGGCTCGGTGCACGTCGCGGATGCTCGCCTGCGCGGTCGGCGTGAGGATGACTTCCTGGATGTTCACGTGGGGGGGACGTTCGACGACCCAGGCGATGGTCTCGGCCACGTCCTTGGGGCGCAAGGGCTCGAATCCCTCGTACACTTTGCGGGCGCGCGCGAGGTCGCCCCGGAACCGGACGACGCTGAAGTTCGTCTGGTCGACGATGCCGGGGTCGATGCTGGAGACCCGGACGCCGGATCCGTGCACGTCGAGGCGCAGGGCCTCCGTGATGGCATGCACGGCGTGCTTGCTGGCGCAGTAGACGGCGCCGCCGCGGTACACCCAGTGCCCGGCGGTGGAGCCGAGGTTCACGATGTGGCCGCGGCCCCGCTTAATCATCGAGGGGAGGACGGCGCGCGTCACTTGAAGCAGCCCCTTCACGTTCGTGTCCAGCGTCTCGTCCCAGTCGTCGGGGTTCCCCTCTTGGATGGGGTCGAGGCCGCGCGCCATCCCGGCGTTGTTCACCAGGACGTCGACCTCCTCGAAGGCGGCCCTGTGCGTCTTATGCGCCGTCTCGATGGCGTTGCGGTCACGCACATCGAACCTAATCGGCTTGATGTCGCCGATGGCCGTCGCGGCGAGCCTTTTGACGACCGCGGCGAGTTTTCGTCCATCCCGTCCATGGACCCAGACCGTCCACCCGCGCGCGGCGAAGGCTTCCGCCGTGGCGAGTCCGATCCCGCTCGTGGCGCCGGTGATGAGGATGCTGGGCACGGCCGGGCGCAAGCGCCCGAGGGCTCATAGGCCTATCGTGCGCCGGCCTTGGCGATGGCCTTGAGCGCGCCCACGAACTTGTCGATGTCGGCGCCGCTGTTGTAGAAGTAGGGAGAGACGCGGATCTTCCCATCGCGGTGGTCGATGACGATCCGTCTCTTCGCGAGCCGCGCCACCACGCCGGGAGGGTCCGCCACGGGCACCATAAGGATGCCCGCGCGGTCCTTTTCTTCCGGCGGGCTCCGGATCGCGAAGCCGGCGTCCCGCAGTTTCTCGTACAAGTCCGTCACGATGTGGTTCTGTCGCCGGCGGATGGCGGCCGGTTGGGCCCTCCGCACGAGTTCCATGCCGCCCAGCGTGGCGAACGTGCTCGGAAGGCTCGGTGTGCCGAGCTCGAACCTGGCCGCGGTCGGTCGGAACGTGAAGACCTCGGGATCGAACTGGAACTGTTCGGCGTTGGCGAACCAGCCCGTGATTGTGGGTTCGAGGCGTCGCAGGAGGGGCCCGCGCACGTACATGAGTGCGCAGCCGGGGCCGCCGAGGAGCCACTTGAGTCCGCCGCTGATGAGGATGTCGCAACCGACCTCCTTGACATCGACGGGAACCTGGCCTACGCCATGATAGGAATCGATGATGCTCACGGCGCCCGCCCGGCGCGCGGCGGCCGACAAGGCACGGATGTCTTGGAGGCCGCCGGTCGAATAGACGACGTGGGTCGTCGCCAAGGCGGCGACAGAGTCATCGAGGGCGGCCGTGACCTTTGCCTTGGGAACAAGGAGGTCGCGCCGGGAGCCGACGCGGCGCACGTGTGCGTCGGGCCGCGCCATCCAGACGTAGGGAATCGTCGGGAAATCAATCCGCGTCGTCACCACGTTCGGCCGAGTCTTGTAGTCAAGGGAGGAGGCGATCACGCTCAGCGCCGCGCTCACGTTGGGGAGGACGGCGACCTCCTCCGGCCGGGCGCCGATGAGCCCGGCGAAGGTGGCGCGCGTCTCCTGGAGGCGTTCCCACCAGATCTTGTACCAGGCGGGTGCGCCAAACGTGGCCCACTCCCGGTAAAATTGGTCGACGCGCATCTTGGCCTGTCGTGTGAGCGGGCCGAGGCTGCACGTGTTGAGGTAGGTCTTGGTGCGAAGAATCGGCACGTCCTCGCGAAAGAGAGGCGCGTCCACCGCGGCGCGTCAAGGGCCCGGGCCATATGGCCGTTTGGATTCGCGGGGCGCATTTTTGTACGACGGAACCTTCCGGCGCACGTGGCAGGCCGGGCGCGCGCTTCGTCGGATTGGATCGACATCACGATGGCGTTCGGTCATCCCGCTGGGACCTGGCCCGGCGATTCTGTCTTGGAAGTCTCCTGGACGGGACGCATCGGCGACGGAACCTGGGCCGTGAACCTGAGCCGGGTCTGTTCGAGCCCCCACAACGGGACGCACAGCGACGCGCCGTTCCACGTCGATTCCGCTTGGCCCAAGAGCGAGGCGCTGGACGTGGCCGCATTCTTGGGGTTGTGCCGCGTCGTTGACGCCACGGATGCCAAGGGTGGCATGCTCCGGCCCGAATTGATGAGGGACGCGGACGGCGCCGAGCGCGTCCTTTTCCGTACGCGGCACGGACCAGTCCCTCGGAAGTTCCCGCGCACGTTTCCGGGTGTGGGCGTACCGCTCGCCCGCCGGCTCGTGAGCGCCGGCGTCAAGCTCGTGGGTACGGACGCGCCCTCCATCGAGTCGTTTGGTTCGAAGGACCTGCTCGCCCACAAGGTCCTGCTCGGTTCCAACGTGGCGCTGCTAGAGAACTTGGATCTTTCGCGTACGGCGCCGGGAGATTACGAACTCGTCGCGTTGCCGCTCAAGGTCGAGGGCTTGTGCGCGGCGCCCGTGCGAGCCGTGCTTCGCCCCGCCCGACCGCTCACCCCGTAAGGTGCCTCATCACGCGGCATTCAGAGTTGCAATGATGCACCGATAAGCCTATAACCGTGGGCGACGGCGTCCCAACCTCGGTAAATACCCTGGGCAGAGTCCTTCGATCCGTGGCCAAGATGGTTCGCATTGGATTCACGCGGTCCCGAGCGCCAGCGCTGGCGGCCCTTGTTGCGATTGTCGTCGCCTTCCCGATGTTGCTCGCGACGGCCGTGGCAGAGCCACGCGCGTTCCGCTTCACGGACCCCGGCGGCGACGTCACGCTCGCCGGCCTGCCCCACCAGGGGGCGGACGCCGACACAATCGACATCCTGGGCGTCGAGGTCACCGACGCCGGTCACGGCCTCACGTTTGCGTTGCAGCTCCGCAATCTTTCGGCCCTGAACACGCTGGCGCTCGACCCGCAGTTCCATTCCCAACATGCCGTCAGCTTCCAGTCGCGCATCGGCCACGAAGGGTACTCCATGCGCGCGCTGTTCGGCGGTGTCCTCTATACCGGCAACCCGCTGGGAGAGTGGTCCTTCCAGATCCACAACCGCGAGACCAACGAATGGTCCGCTGCGGACGGGCATCAGACAGGTTCCACGCTCCGTTGGACCGTGGCCAAGGACGACCTTGGCGTCGCGAACGGCGATGTCCTCACGAATTGGTCGGTCCAGTCCTGGAACTCGCTGGGCCCAAGCATCCAATCCAGCGACTGGGCGGACACGCCGCTCACCATGGAGGTTGGCGCACCCTCCGAGACCGAGAACGGGATCGCCTTCGAAGACCCCGCCGGCGACGTCATGCGTGGCGGGCAGCCCTATTCAGGCCCCGGCGCGGACACGACCGACGTGGTCGCCGCAGAGCTCTTCGAGTCGGGGGACGACCTGACGTTCCGACTCGAACTCGTGGACCTCGGGGGGCTTGCCCAGGAGGTATCCGAGGAAGGGTTCAGTGCCCAGTTCGCGCTCGGGTTCAGGACGCGCCCCGACCATGAAGGTTACGAGATGCGGGCTATGTTCGGAGGCGAGCGATACACCGGCAACCCCGTCGGTCAATGGAGGTTCCAAATCCACGACCGGCAGACGGACGAATGGCCGGAGGTCGACGGTCACGTGGAAGGGTCGGCCCTGGTTTGGTCAGTCGACCAATCCCAATTCTCGCTCTCAGACGGCGACACGATGTCCGACTGGCTAGTCCAGACCTGGAACTCGTACCAATACAACGACCAATACGGCGACTGGGCGCAATCGACGCGCGCGTACATCGTAGGATCGGCGGCCACGGCGGGCGGCTCCGACGCGCCCGAGCCTGGGCCCAAACGCGTCGCCGCGCTTCCCGGGGCGGGCCTCGCCCTTGGCGTCGCGGGAACGGGCGCGGGCCTCGGCTGGAGCGCGTGGTGGTTCCGGCGGGTCGAACCGGTTTCGCGTCCCCTCTGGGCCAGCTTCGCCTTCATGGGCGGTTTCTCCCGGCTCCAGAAGGACAAGCTGTTGTATCACGGAACGCGCGAGGAAATCGTCGAATCCGTCCGAAGCGGTCCTGGACGCACCGCCGGCGAGGTCCGGCGCGACCTCGAAATCGCCCGGAGCACGTTCTACTACCATCTGCGACGGCTGGAGGCGCAGGGGCTCCTGCGCGCCCAGCGGGGCGAGGGCTGGGTACGCCTCTACCCCGTTGGCGGTCCGGGCCCAATCGCTCCGATTCCGCTCGGTCCAACCGCCTTGGGGACTCAGGTTTTACAAAGGGTCCAATCGGATCCGGGTCGAACCGCCGCCGAGTACGCCCGGCTCCTGGACAAGCCGCCCCGAAGCGTCCGATACCAGGTTCAACAACCCGTGCGGCAGGGTCTCTTGTGCGAAGAGCGAACGACGGCGCGCACGATTCGCCTCACACCCTCCAGCTCGTTGAAGCCGACCTTGGCTCGCTGAAGAGCCGGGAACGAGTGCCCAGTCGCCCGGTGGCGCTTATTAAGAGGGGGCCTTTTCGGCGACCCCTTCGCGCCGTGGTGGCTCAGTTGGTAGAGCGTCGGACTCATAATCCGAAGGTCCCCGGTTCAATCCCGGGCCACGGCATTCCAGCGAACCATGCCTTTGGTGCTAACGCCGGTCGGCGTCCTCGACGCCCGTGAGACGGTTCACGGCAACTCCCGTGGCGCGACGAAGGCCGACCCGTGAATCGCAAGAAAAGCAACTACTGGGTGCCTCTTCGCACGACCGCCTTGATGGGCTCCGGCGCGTCGAGCGGCGCCTTCTTGGACATCTTGCGAAGTTGGCCCACGACGGTCTTCTTCTTGGAGCCGACGAGCGCCGTGTCGAGGATCTCGTAGAGTTCGCGCGCATAGACGATGACGATGCGCTTCTCGTACCGTTCGTCGAGCTGGAGCTCGTCCCGCGAAACCTCGGGCACCACGGCGACCTTGTAGCCGAGGTCGGCGGCGGCTTCCACCATCTGCGTGAGGCCGGGAACGGCGCGGAGCCGTCCGGAGATGCTGATCATGCCGGCGACGGCGACGTCTTGGCGCACCGGGAGGCTTTCGAGCGCGCTCACGGCGGCCACGGCCGCGGCGGCACCCACGAGGTCGACTTGGACGCGTTCTTGCGCTAATACCTGAAGGTGGAGGTCCGTGTCGCTGATCCTGGACCCGCGGAGGCGCTTGGCCAAGGCGGCGATGTTGTCGAGGAGGTTGCGGGCCTCCGTCTCTTCGCCGCCGGAGAGGAAGAAGCTGCCGTGGTGGCGGCTCGCGGCGGGGGTGACGGTGGCCTCGACCGGGACGACGAGTCCGGCGGGTTCCCCGACCTCGCCGGTGCCGAGGAAGGCCAGGCCGCGGGCGGCACCCACGAGTTCGCCCTTGACCTCGAGCGATTCCTGAACGGTGGCGCGGGCGACGTCGCGGTCGGTGATCTGTTGTTCGAGGCTGCGACTGATGGTCTTGGCCTCGCGGACATGCTTGAGGGTGACGAGGGGCGCGTTCTCTTCGCGGGCGATGTCGCCGGAGGTGCGGACGAGACCGCCGAGCTCTCGAAGGCGAAGCGTGAGTTGGCCGGAGCGGCCGGCGCGGCGTTGGGCTTCGCGGATGATTTCGGCGACGGCGTCCATGTCGAAGGGCGGGATGCGGCCGTCGCGGCGGATCTCCTGGGCCACGAAGCGGACGAGCTTCATGCGGTTGTCGTGCGTGTCGGGCATGTGGCTGTTGACGTAGACCTCGTACCCGTAGCCGCGGATGCGGCTTCGCAGCGCGGGGTGCATGCCGGTGTGGAGCGGGTCGGTGGGGCGGACGGCGTCAAGGTTGCCGGCCGCCACGAGGATGAACGCGCAGGGGACGGGTTCGGTCTTGACCATGGCGCCCGAGCTTCGCTCGCTCTGGCCCACGATGCTGTACTTGCCTTCCTGCATGGCCGTCAACAGGGCCTGCTGGCTTTCGAGGCGCAGCACATTGATCTCGTCGATGAAGAGGACGCCGTTGTGGGAGCGGTGGATGGCGCCGATCTCGACGCGTTCGTGGACGGGGGTCTCGAGGCCACCCGACTGGAAGGGGTCGTGGCGCACGTCCCCGAGGAGCGCGCCGGCGTGGCTGCCCGTCCCGTCGACGTAGGGCGCGGGGACTGGCTCGACCGTGTGCTCGGTCAGGAGCTTGGGGACGAGGTTGCTCTCCTTGACCTTCATCTGCATCGCGAGCATCACAAAGAGGACCATCACGAGGAGCCCGACGAGGAAGATGAGCTCGTCGCTCTCCGCCACGAGGTAGTAGACGCTGCCGGTCGCCAGGCCCAAGGCGATGGCCCACGTGAGGAGGCGGTACGCCCAGACGATGCGGCGAGCCTGGTCAAGGTGCGTCTGGAAGACACCCCGGCCTGCACCGCCCTCGACGACCACGACTTTGGGTTCGTTGGGGTTCGCCTTGTTCGGGTAGCAGAGCGAATCGGGTTGTCGTTCGGCAGGGAGCATCTGCGCCATGGCCTTGGCGATCATCGACTTGCCGGTGCCGGGGTCCCCGATGAGGAGCAAGTGGCGTTTTTGCGAGGCGGCCTTGCGGGCGGCGAGGACGGCTTCCTCCTGACCGATGACCTCGTCGATAAGGCGCTCGGGGAGTTGGACGTCGGCCGTCGTGGCGACGCCGACCTTCTTCACCCAGTCGTGCGGATCCGCCGGGGGCGGAGCGTCGTTGGCGGGTCCGGCCTTATTCGCGGGCGTCATCATTTCTTGTTCATCCCCGCGGGGGCGTTGGCGAAGTTGGAACGGCGCGCAGCCAGGAGGCGGACGAGGATGCCGAGGGCGAGGGCGCCGCCGGCGACGCCCAGCGCCACTTGTTGCGCCGTGCTTGTGCCGCTGCTGAGTGAGACGGGGTCCGCGAACGGGCCGGCCGGGGGCTCCACGGGGGCGGCGGGAGCAAGCGGTGGCGTGCACGGGGGCGCGTTCAACTCCTGCAGCTCCGCAAACCCGATGAGTCCCATGTCGCCGTAGGCGATGAACTCGCGCTGGTACCCATCCAATGGGGGGATGAGGGTGAGGCCGTCCGTGAGATCGTTGAAGAGGCGGAAGTCCGTCCCCGACTCGGACGCGGGTGTGAACTGGTTGGCGAAGCCGGTCTGGAGGTCGTAGAGGGCCACGATGCCTTGGCAGTGGTTCAGCGCGACGAGTCGTTTGAAGAATTGACGCGTCGTGGGCGGCCCGGGGTCGGTCAGGTTGAACCCGACGGGCGGGTAGACTTCTTGGTAGACGAGGTGGATCATGTGCGAGTCGATCCGGTACACCATCGCCTGGATGCGGGCCTCGACGATGTTCGTGGCGCCCGTGTCGAGGGTGGGGCCGAAGTCCACGAACTTGATCCAGTCCTTGCCGAACCAGCCGAACGCCGTGTCGAAGCGGATCGAGTCGCGACCCGTGAGTTCCAGCGTGCCGAGCATGAACCAGCCGTCCATCGTGGCGGCCAGGCGCGGGGTGCCGCCGCGCAGCGGCGTCGAGGCCACGAGTTCGGCGCGGTCGCCGCTCGGCACGATCTTCCAGATGTCGATGTCGCCGGTGGCGACGCGGTCGCGATGGTCGTACGCGGCGCCGTCCTCCACCACGCAGGCGACATAGACGCCGCCGTCCCACGCCACGCCGTTGCTGATGGAACTGCAGGGTCCCACGGACATGTCGGTGGGGAGGATTCGCCAATCGTTGTTGTTGTAGACGTCGGTCCACGCGGCGCGCAGGCGAGCGTTCTTGCCTTCGAGCGAGGCGTTCCCGTCGAGGGTGGTCTCGAGCCACGTGACGACGACGGCCTCCTCGTAGGGTTCGTGTTGCAGTGGGGCTTGCGAAGACGGCTCGGGGGTGGGGGTCGTCGTGTTGTTGGCCCATCGGTTGCCCCGGTTGGGGGGCGCATAGACGGGATCCTGGAAGAACTCCGAATCCTCGAGGGGAAGGTAGGTCACGCTCACCCAGTCGATGTCGACGGCCTCCGCCAGCGGGTCCACGACGAACGTCGTGCGGGGGTTGTTCCAGATGATGTTGCGGTCGGGCGTGTCCCACTTCCAGAGCGCCAACTGGCTGTTGAAGGGGTTCTCGGCGCCCAGTCGGTAGGAGAACAGGCCGGCGCCGTAGATGTGTCCTGTGGCGTCGACCGCGAGCGACAGGTGCTCGCCGTAGCGCTCTGCCGCGCGCGGGGGCGGCGACCCCTCCCGGCCCATGTCCTGCGAGGGCTTGTCGTCCCAGTTGTACCCCCGGTCCGTGGTCGTGAAGACGGTGAGGGGGCCGGAGTTGGAGAGCCCGCCCCCGGTTCGGCTGCGGTCCGTGGGGCCTTCGCCGCGCGCGCCGTGGAGGCTCGCGATGGCCATCTCCTCCGGGGCGAACGGATGGACCGCGATGGTAGGCGAGCCGAGCGCGTCAATCTCGTCCATGATGAGGAAAGGGCAGCGGGCGCGGATCGTCTTGGCTGCGGTGGTCTGGGAGGTCTCGAGGCCGTCGGGGCAAAGGAACTCGATGGAGTAGGGGCCGGGCTCGTCGTCGGAGGCGGCCGGCGATGGGCCGGGAGCCGGGACCGAAGGGGAACCCAGACCGACCGGGTCGTCGACGGCCGGGATGCCGAGGGCTGGCACCGCGAGCGCTCCCACCGTCAACAAGGTCAGGAAGACGGAACGCGGGAGCCTTGGCTGCAGACCCTCTCACCTCGCCGGCACGAGACGACACCCAACTCCTGTTCCGCCCTTATTAGTTCTCTGGTGTCTGGGCGTGAAGAAGTTCCATCACGGCCCGGCGCACGGGGTTCGCATCACGGAGGATTCAAACCTTCCCCAGGCCCCTCCATTGGCCTCGTCATGGCGGCGGGGCCCGCGTCCCACCCCCATGACGCGCGCCCTGCGAACGGGCGCGCCGGGGGCGCATCCAGTCCGAATGCCGCGTCCGGGACGACCGCTGGCTGGACCGTCGAGCCGCGTCGACGGATGAGCGACGGGGCGCCCAAACCAGACGCCTCAATAAGTCGGACGGCGGTCCTGCCGCGCCCCCATGGTGGCCGTCTCTACCCTTCTCGAATTGGCGGTAATCATCGTCACGTTCACCACAGCCGCCGGCGTCTTGGCCAGCAATCCTCGCCGCCCCGCCAACCTAGCGTTCTCTGCATTCCTGGCCCTCGTCGGACTCAACTTCCTAGCCGGACAGCTGGCGAACGCGGCGGAACCCGACAGCGGCGCTCACCTCACGTGGCAACGGATGGCTCTCGTCGCCCTCGCACTCGACCCCGTCGCGCTTCTCTATTTCACGAGCGTCTTCCCCCGCCGGACCCGCCTCAACCGCGTCCCCGTCTTCCTCGGCCTCTACGCCGTGAGCGGGTTCCTCATCGGCCTGGTCCTCACCGACCGCATCACAGTCGAATACGGATGGACGGGGGCACGCGTCCTCCTATTCGGCTTCATGGCCGCGCTCTACTGCGCCGCCCTCCTCGGACTTCTTGTCACGGCCAGCCACGAGACGTCGCCCGTTTGGCGGGCCCAATCCCTCGCCCTCTCCGCGGGCCTGGGCGCCGCGCTCCTGCCACGCCTCGGCCTCATCCCCATCGAGCTTGGACTCGTGGGAGGGGACTCGCCCGCCGGCTGGTGGACCGGCACGGCCGTCGTCGTCTCGGCCGCTGCCGCGATCTACGCCGCCGCCCGCGCCCTCGGCGCCGACCCCCAGGGTCTCAGGCGCCCGGCCCTCCTGGCCTTTGGCCTCGCCTCCATCTTCGTCCTGGGATGGATCCTCGCCGCCCTCGTACAAACCGGCGGCGTCCGACCCGTCTTCATGCAGGCTTACCTCGGCAAGTATCAGTATTCGCTGCGCTGGATCCTTTTCGCCTTCATCGTTGGGGTCGCCATCCTCCGGTTCCAGGTCGTACGGTTCGACAACCGACTCGCCGCCCCCCTCTCGTACCTCCTCCCGGCAGCCGTCGGCGGACTGCTCGTGGCCGTCGCCGTGTTTCTGGCCGAGGAGCTGGGGACATCGGGTGCCCTCGGCTTCACCGGCCCTCAGATAGCCCTCGTCGTGGGCCTCGCCATCGGAATTCCCACCGTACTCCGCGTCCAGCCCCGCCTTCAAACGACCCTTCGACTCCCAGGCGGCGAAGACCGGGCCGCGCTCTACCGACGCGTCCTTGAGGACGCCCTGGCGAATCCCCGGCCGGACAGCGAGCGTCTCTTGGTCGAACTGCGCCGCGTGTGCGGTGTCTCGTCCGACGTCGACGAGATGCTTCGGCGTTCGCTGTCTGGCGGCGCCCGGCCCGTCCTTGCGGCGGGCGCCGTGCTCGGCGGACGCTACAAGGCGGAACGACCGGCGGCGCGCGGCGCGGGTTCCACCGTCTGGCGCGGCCACGACGAACGACTCGACCGACCGGTGGCCCTCAAACCCTTGCCGCCCGGCCCCGCCCTCGAAGTGGCGGCCCTCACGCGCCTCCAGTCGCCCGGCATCGTAGCCGTCTACGACGTGGTCGAAGCGGCGCAGGGCCCCGTGTTGGTGGAAGAATGGGCGGAAGGCCCTGACCTGCGGTCGAGGCTCCGCGAGGGCTCCCTGGCGCCCCAGGAAGCCCTCCAACTCGGGCGGAGACTGGCGGATGCGCTGGCGGTAGTCCACGAAGCCGGCATCGTCCATGGCGATGTAAAACCGGAGAACATCCTCCTGACCGACGGGGGCGCCAAGCTCGTCGACTTCGGCGCGGCGCGCCTCGACGCCACGCGCACACAAGGGCCCGGCTTCGCGTTCTCGGGCACGCCGCGGTACCTCCCACCCGAAGCAAGGAACGAAGGGAAGCATGGGTCGGCGGTCGATGTCTGGGGCCTGGCCCTGGTGCTCCTGGAATCGGTCCAGGGTTCGGCCGCGGCCGATGAGCCGCGACGGGGTCTGGCGTCGCT
>CAYVGY010000025.1:0-25907 GCA_964451065.1 uncultured Halobacteriales archaeon | reverse complement strand
GCTCACGTGAGACCAAAACTACAATGCCCTACCCGGGCGCGAAAAGCCAGGTTAGGAGGCGGGCGCAGACGAGATTCCGACGTACTCCTTGAGCTTGCCCGCGTCGATTGGACCCTGCCACGCATATACGACGAAGCGGGCCGAAACGTGAATCTCCAAGACCTCATCGAGGAGATTAATGCACTCGGCGGAAGGACCCCTTTCGCCGAGGCAGGCGTCAGCGTCCGCCTCCACATGGGTCGCGCTTATCGTCGCATAGGGGCTGTCAGGGGTGAAGTCCTCATCGACATGGAACCGATAGGCCAGATAGCCGGTGCCCCCCTCAAACGGGTCCTTGTCGTTCCACCGTTCGGATGCGTTGCCCAACCAACCCTCAGGCGCACACTGGTGGGCCGGATGGCAGTCCGCCTCGGCGGGGTCCCAGACGATTACCAACGAGACTTGCGCGGTGCCGGGCGGGATGATGTCCGCCAACTCGACGGCGGGTGGATCTATGGGTTCGACGCGGGTAACGTAGTTCGTGCCGGGTGGATCTCGCACGTCGAGCGTCGCATCGAGGAGCTTCATCACCCCTGGAGCGAGGAAGGCGTGCTTGTTGGTGAGGTTCCAATGGTCGAGGTGGGCGGCGTCGAGGGGAGCGGTCCACCCGGGAATCTTGTGTGCGGCGATGGTCAGGGTGATGCGGCCTTCAAGCCGGGCGACGTCGCCGTCGGCCTCCAAGAGAAACGAGAAACCGGAGGCCTCCTGGTGGGGCAGATCCCAGTCGCCTGGGTCCAAGGGCACCGTCCAGTTGTGGCTTACCTGCGTGGTCGGCTCGCCATTCAGGGTGCGCCCGGCGTTGGTGGAGACGAGGAGCCGAACGCCGCCCAGCTCCATGGCATCCTGCGCGTTGAGGTCCACTTGGAGCGACGCGGTGCCGATGGGCACCGTGACCTTGGGCGGCAAGCCGGTGCGTGCGCAGCCAGACTCCACCCGGTGCGTGTACACGACGTTGAATGCATCTTGGGGGATTTGGAAGAGCCAGGCGTCGCGGCAGTCACCCGCCTTGAGGGTACCGTGGAACAGGCCAAGGTGGTCCCCGTCGCCCCAAACGTCGTGGGCGTGGGGCTTGGCGTTCCCCATGTTTGGCTCGGTTTGGTCCGCAATCTCGGATGTCCCAGTTTCTTGGGCGGTTTCCGCAGCTGGGTTGCCCGAGCCGCCCAGGCAACCCGCCATCACGACGAGCAGCAGCGGGCCGATGGTTCGCGTTCGCACAAGGTCCCGCCCCGCGCCGGCCCTATTAAGAATTCTAGAGCGGGGCTTGGACCGAGGTTGTTCGCCTGGAAAGAAAGCGAACGCGGCGGTGGGCTGACCGACGCTGGGGCGTGACGCCGGTCCGAGGGACGGTTTGCGGACGTGGGGCACCGGGTCCCGGCCCGCCTAGCCCGGGATGCCGACGTACAGCCTCAACTTGGCCTCGTCGATCGCGTCCTGCCAGGCGTAGACGGCGAACCGGGCCGTGGCGCGGTTCTCAAGCAGAAAGCTGATAAGCCCATAGCACCACCCCAAGGGGTCGTCCTCCAGGCACGGGTAGATCTCCGCATGGACCTGAGTCGCGCTCGTGGTGGCGTAGGGGCTGTCGGGAACGAAGTCTTCGTCGACGTGGAAGCGGTAGAGCCGGTAGCCGGGTCCCGAGGCGAAGGAACGCTTTTCGTTCCAGTATTCCGATGCATTGATGAGCCACCCGACCGGCTCGCAGACATGGCCCGGGTTGCACGTGACGGCGGCAGGATCCCAGACCAGGGCCAACGAGACCTGCTGCGTCCCCGGCGGGATGAGGTCCGCCAGAGCCACGGGCTCCGCCTCGGTCGGCCCCATCCCGGTCACGTAATTTGTCCGGGCGGGCGTGCGGACATCGACGGTGGCGTCCAGCACCTGCATGACGCCGGGACCGAGGAACGTATGCTCGTCGGTCAGGTTCCAATGGTCGAGGTGTGCGTCGTCCAAGGGCGCCGTCCAGTCCGGGATCTTGTGAGCGCCCACAGTGAGCGTGAGGGGTCCGTCGAAGAGGGCCACCTCGCCCTCGGCCCGGAGGAGGAAAGAGAAGCCAGAGGTTTCCTGGTGGGGAAGGTCCCAATCCCCGGATTCAAGGGGAATCGTCCAGTTGTGGGTCTCCGTGGTGGCGACGTCGCCCTCGAGGGAGTGGCCTCCATTCGTCGAGACCACCAAGCGGACGCCGCCCCGCTTGATGGATTCCTGGGCGTTCAGGTCAACTTGAAGGGCCTGCGTTCCGAGGGGGACGACGACCTTGTCGGGCAGGCCCGTTCTGGCACACCCGGACTCGACCCGGTGAGTCCCGTAGAATCCAAGGACCTCGCCGACGGGTCGAAGCTCGCCCCAACCGTGACAGTCGCCGGCGGTCAGCGTTCCGTAGAACAGAGGGAGGTGGTCCGCATCGCCCCAAGCGTCATGAATATGGGGCTTGGCGCGGCCCATGTCCAGGCGTTCATCCGGCGTGTCGGGGAGTGGTTCCACATCGGGCGGAGTCGCCTGTTCCGGGTCCGAGCCGCCGAGGCAGCCGGCAACCAGGACCATCGCGAGGACCGCGAACGCTAGCGCGCGCACGGAACGGCGCGTGGCGCGCCGCCTTATAAGGATTCTAGAGTGACGATGGGAGCGATTGGAACACGGTCGGAGCGCGTGCCGGTCCGGCTTCCCGCGCCTTCTTGCCCAAGGCTACCTGCTGGATGGGCGCCACGGCGGGGCGAAGGTCGGCTCGGTGCGAGCCCTCATCAGCAAGGACGCGGCCTCGACGACATGCTTGGGGGACAGGCCGTACTTTTCGATGAGGTCCCTGGCGTTCCCGGACTCGCCGAACCGGTCGTGCACGCCGATGTACCCCATCTGCACTGGGTACCGTCGACTCAGTTCTTCCGCCACCGCACCGCCCAGACCGCCGGTCGTCATGTGCTCTTCACAAGTCACGACGGCGCCCGTCTCTCGGGCGCACTTTTCCAGGAAGGGCCCGTCGATGGGCTTGATTGTGTGGATCTCGACGACGCGCGCGGAGATGCCGCGGGTCTTGAGTTCCCGCCCGGCCGCGAGCGCCTGTTTCGTCATGGTGCCGCACGCGGCGAGCGTGACGTCGCTGCCGTCGACGAGCGTCACGCCCTTTCCGAGGCGGAAATCCTCGAAGTCGGTAAAGAGTTCCGGCTCGTCCTCGCGCCCGATGCGCAGGTAGGTCGGCCCTTCGTATTGGAGGAGGGCGTCCATGGCCTTGGTGGTCTCGGTCGCGTCCGAGGGGGCCACGACGACGAAGTGGGGCAGCGCCCGCATGAGGGCGAGGTCCTCCAGCATCTGGTGCGTGGCGCCGTCGCCGCCCACCGAGATCCCGGCGTGGGTGGCGTAGATCTTCACGTTGAGGTTGGGGTACGCGATGGATTGGCGGATCACGTTGTAGACCTGGCCGGTGGCGAAGGCGGCGAACGTGGCCGCGATGGGGATCTTGCCGCAGGTGGCGAACCCGGCCGCGATGCCCATCATGTTGTGCTCCGCGATGCCGCAGTCGAAGAACCGCGTCGGGAACTCGTTGCCGAACCGGACCGTCTTGGTGGAGAGCGCGAGGTCGGCGTCGAGCACGACGATTCGTTCGTCGCCGCGGGCCCGGTTGATGATGGACTGGGACGCGAGGTCGCGCGTCGTCTTCATCTTCGGGTTCAAGGCGGTGCGGGCGAACTCGGAGAGGGTTACGATGCGACGACCCCCATGGAGCTGCGGGCGCGATGGATCATCTCGTCGAGTTCCTGCATGGCCTTGGTGTGCTCGTCCTTGTTGGGGGGGCGGCCGTGGAAGCTGAGGCTGCCCTCCATGAAGCTCACGCCCTTGCCCTTGACCGTCTTGGCCAGGATGAGCGTGGGCTGCCCCTTGACGCCTTCGGCCTCGTGGAGGGCGCGCATGATCTCGTTCATGTCGTGGCCGTCGATCTCGACGACGTGCCAGCCGAACGCGCGCCAACGCTTGGGGGCCTCGCCGAGCGACATGATCTGTTCCGTCGGGCCGTCGATCTGGAGGCCGTTGCGGTCGAGGATGGCGCAGAGGTTGTCGAGTTTCCAGTGGCTGGCCGCCATGGCCGCCTCCCAGATTTGGCCTTCCTGGGTCTCGCCGTCGCCGAGGATGGCGTACACGCGGTAGTCCTTGCGGTCGAGGCGCGCCGCGAGTGCCATGCCGAGGGCGCCCGAGAGTCCCTGGCCGAGGCTCCCGGTGGTGAAGTCGACGCCGGGGACGCGGATCTCGACGTGGCCTTGGAGGCGGCTGTTGGCTTTGCGGAACGTCTTGAGCTCGTCGTGGGGGAGGTAGCCCGCCATCGCGAGGACGCTGTAGAGGGCCGGCGAGGCTTGGCCCTTGCTCACCACGAGTCGGTCGCGGTCGGCCCATCGGGGCTCTTCGGCTCGGTGGCGCATGTGGTGGAAGTAGAGGCAGGCGAGGACGTCGATGCAGCTCAGGGAGCCGCCGGGGTGGCCGCTGCCGGCGTCGTAGACGGTCTGGACGATGTCTTTGCGCAGGAGCGCGGCCCGGAGCGTCAAGTCGCGGAGCAGGTCCTCCGTGTGGTGGTCCGCCGACGCCATGGGCGCGCGTCGATGAGGGGGGCGCGATAAAAGCGTTTGGGGATGGACGGTGAGCCGCGAACCCGGTTTCGTGGGTGCGCCATTGGATCCGGGCCTCGATTAGGCGGCCGGATCATCAAGCCGGATTCCCGATGCGGCTTCCCCACGCATGCAGTCCACGCCGACTCGCGGACCGTAGTGCCCATCGTGGATTGGTTTGAGACTGTAGTTGTCCGGGGTCATCTTGCGAAAGATGAAGCTTCCTTCGGTGTCCGTTAGTACGTCCGCCAACTTGGTGTCTTCTCGGAGGAGCATGACGGTGACGCCGGAAACCCCGGCGCCCTCCCTGTTGACCGAGAGACCAGCGATCGCGCACGTGTGGGTACCATAGTCACGTCCCATCTTCGGCTGGGGGCCGACCGCGGCTTCGCCGTCATCGAGGCATCCGGAAAAGAGGAGAACGCATAGGCTTCCAGCCATCAGGAGGATCTTCATCATGGTGTTGCGACTCCGCGCGAGCGAATCGGGCTCGGCGCATGATGGCGTGGCCCGCCCGGCAGATAAGGAGATTGGCACATGCGTCTTCGGGACCCGGGAAGGCCGCGCTGGCCTACCGGGTTCGCCTCTTGAATCCGCGTCCGGCGAGTCCCCGGACTCCCCTACCGCTGGGTTCAAGGGGACCGCGAATTTTCGAAGCGCCGCGGCCCGGCGCCCGGTGTCCGGAATCAAGGAAGGTCGCGCTACGGCGCTAGGAGGCTTCATGGGGCGCCAGGAATCGCATCCCCGCCGAGGGTCGGCGCGGGCCAGCTGAGGGGAAGTCACGAGGCGCGCGTCAAGACGGCCCTTTCCGCAAGTTCGGTCGGTACGACCTTGAGGGACTTGCCGGACCGTTCCGTTCGGACCAAGCCGATCTCGACGAAGCGACGAAGATGGAAGCCCACGCTTGGGGGGGTGAGGTGAGTGGCGGCGGCAAGATCGGTCGCGCTGGAACCTGGACGGGCGCGGACGGCTTCCAGGACGGCGCGTGCCCCGGCCGATTTGAGCACGGCCGCCGCGGGCATGACTCTGCGGTCGGTGCGGTCCTTGGGGAAGTAGCACGTGTAGCCCGCCCCCTCCTGGATGCTGATCATACCGACGTCGACCAATTTCTGCAAGTGGTGCCGCATCGTGCCGGATCCTTTTCCAATCCGTCGTTTGAGGGCCTGGAAATGGATGCCCGGGTCCGCTTGGATCGCGGAATGAATCTCCGCTCTCGTGGGGTGGTCCAATGCCTTCGGCGTCTCCAGGCGACTGTAAAGTGGCAGCCAGACCCCTTGTTTGATTGCGGGCCAGATGAGGTACGCCAGCGCTGCAAACAGGCCTAGAGCCCCCGCGGCCACGGGCAAGGCCGCGTGCGGAAGGCTCCACAAAGCGTCCTCGACGGCGGTGTTCGGCAAGATCTCGAACGGCTCTTGTTGGGCGCCACCTGCCGCGGGAACCCGCAGGTCCATGTTCGAGTCGCGCCCAACCTCCATGAGACCCCACACCGCGCCCTGGTCGTACACACGAAGGGAACTTGACCGCGACGTGAAGCCGCGGTCCTCAATGGTTCCGTCCACCGTCCCGACGTCCCAAGTCTGGTATCGGTGGCCGGCGTCGAACTCGACTAAGGCAGGCTCGTCGGTGCACTTCTCGTAGTTCGCGCAGTGGACTTGAAATCCCCAATAGTTGGGGGTGGCCCCCGCATAGTCCGCGCCCGCATAGGCGCTCCAAGAACGCAGCATCGAGGATACCGTGGGGAATTCTGGGGGGACATTCCGTGGACTGGGCGGCGCATACCCGATTAGCTCGAGCCTTTCGTGGTACGCGTCGTCCAAATCGTGGCGGTAAACCACTTCGGTTGGCACCGCCGCGGGAGCGCCCAGGGGCAGGTCACGGGCGTGCGTCACCGGACGCGTCTCCTGCTCGTACACGACCGACAACCGATCGACGCCGTCCGTCAGAATGAAACTCCACGAACGCACGTGCGACATGGCGCCCGTCGTTGAAACCTGTTCAACCTCGTTGTATTCTGCGGCTTCCACGAACGCTTCCGGGTGTGCCGAGAGGAAGTTCCGCATGGAATCCTCGTCAGTGTCATCGCGGGCGCGTCGGTATGCGTCGGACAACGGGAACGGATGGGTCACCCCAACGTCGTCAGGACCATATGGGCGACGGGGCGCCATCTCGATGGGGGCAACGGGCTGCGTGGTGGGGGGGTCGCCGGGCCGAGCCAGCGGGACGTCCCCGCGGGAGAAGGACTCCAAGCGCGCCACCAAGTAGAGTCCGTCCTCGTACTCCGATTTCATGGAGGGTCGATACTCGTAGCGGATGGCAAGCTGAACTGGCGTGGGAACCGCGGAGGAAAACCAGGCCGTCAGCTCGAGCCATTCGATGCTCGAGTCCTGGACGACCAACAAAGGTCCGCCTTCCCCGTCCTCGAAGGCCACCGGTTCGAACTCGAGGGAAGCGTAGCCGGAACCATGGAGCCCGCCGGCCATGCTAAAGGGAAGCGTGCAATCCTGGAACGCCAAGCGCCCGTCGTTGAGGGAAATCCGGCCGCCTTGGAACGGATTGATAAGGCCGCAGAGAGGGTCGTACCCGGCAAACAGCGTCCAGCGATGCGATTCGTCGGACCCCCACTCGTAGACCATGCTGGACCCCGCGGAGGTGTCGTTAAGCATTGACGTTACTGAAACCACCTGCCCGGACGTCGCGTCGAAGCGTTCAATTCTATGGAAAAACTGCATGGTTTTCGGCTCGTCGTCGGACACGAAGAACCGTCGACTTTCGAGGGGATTAACCCGGTGGGGCTGGCCGGCGGCGTCGTACTCGTCCTCGCTTTGGAGCCATTCGAATTCGAACATGGGAAGGCTCGGTCGCGCCTCCTGCCATCCCTCGTCGCTGGGCTTCAGGAAATGGAGGCGGTAGATTCCACGGTCGCCTTCCATGGGCGCCGCGACCTCGAATCCCGTCGGGAGATCGGTCGGGTCTGGCTCCGCCGCGGCGAAGCCCGTGAGGGCGGCGGCAAAGCCGCCGACCACCGCGGCTACGAGGGCAGCAACCGCCAATCGCTTTGGCCGCACCAACCCCGCCCGCCTTGACACGCTTGTCATGAGGCGACCAGCCGGCGCCGAGCGGTATGAACAGATTGGAACATCCGTCTAATTGAACGGAGGGGAACGGGCACAATAAAAGGTTTGTTCCAGCCGGGGCCCCGGGTGGGGCCGTCGAATTTCCGCCTAGGTGCAGGTGACCGTGCCACCTGCGCCCGCGCCGGTCGGGCCCAAGATCGAGCCGTCGCTGCGGACCTTGAAATTTGCCAGGATCTCCGGATCCTCGGGACAATTGGTGGGGTCGACGCTCGTCGAGCCGGAAACGGAGCCCCCGGGCGCGCCCGTGAGGCCGCGGCTGATGAACTTGTACTCGAACGCGTGCTTGCCTTCCTGGTTGATGGTGACGGTGCGGCCCAGGTTGGACTTCTGGGGCAAGGTGTCGTGCTCGGCCAGGAGCTGCGTCTGGGTCGGCGTGGTGAGGTTCACCCAGTACTCGACCGTGTAATCGCCTTCGTTCTCGATGCGCAGGACGAAGTTCTTGGGAAGGAGCGGTCCTTCTTCCGTCTCCTCCTTCTTCTCGTCGAGGCATCCAGGAGTGAGGAGGAATCCGCCAAGCAGCAGCAAAGCGACGGGCGCGGGGGGCCGCATGGCGGGCGCCATGAGGACGTACGGCAAAAGGGCATCGGTTCGCGCCGACGTCACGCCGGCGGGCAGAGCTGGTCCGCGATCCAGCGGGCTAAGGGCGGCGGGACCGATTCGCCCACCGCGTCGTATTGTTGGTCGCGGCCGCCTTTGAACACGAAGTCGTCGGGGTAGCCCATGAGGCGGGCGTGTTCCCGCACCGTGAGGAGGCGCGCCTCGGTCGGGTGCACGAACCGGGAAGAACCGAGGACGGTCGGGCTCGGCGCGTCGTCGCGGAGCCGGAGCCAGTTCTGGTGCGTCTTTCCTGTGGCGGACCTGTAAGAGAAGAGCGATTCGCCGGGCCGGAGCCGCGCGATCTGGGTCCGCTTCTCACCGGTGAGGGGGTGGAGTTGGTGGTTGGGGACGGCGGGGGACCCCGGTGGCGGGAGGTTGGAAAGGACCTTGCCGACGGGCGGCGCCTTCCGAGGTTCCGGCAGCGGGAACCGGACGTTTGAGATGAAGAGGCGCGTGCGGTGGCTCGGCGCGCCGGCGTCTTCGGCGCGCAACTCGTTGAAGTGGACGCGGGGGAACCCATGGTCGGCGAAGAAGCGTTCAAGTTCGGCCTTCAATGGGCCCTCGGCGACCTGGACGACGTTCTCCATCACGAACGCGGCGGGGCGTACGTCGCCGACGATGCGGATGAACTGGAGGACGAGGCCGCCGATCTTGTCCCTGAGGAGCCGGTCGAGCGGGTTGGCCCGGCGGTTGCCGTTGGCGGGCGTGTAGGGTTCGCAGGGAGGACCGCCAATCACGGCGTCGTAGGGGTCGCGGATGACGACGTCCTGGATGTCTCGCATCCACAGGTCGACGTCGGGGAAGTTGGCCGCGTACGTCTCGGCCTTGGGGCGGAAGTTCTCGACCGCGCGCGCGACCGTGTACCCTGCTTGGCGAAAGCCGAGGCTGAATCCGCCGCCACCGGCGAAAAGGTCGAGGACGGTGGGCACGGCGCGGCCAAGGGGGTCGGCCGTTTAAGCCGTTCGAACGCGGCGACACAAGAGTTTTGAGCGATTCCTTCTTGCGAACCGTGATGCGCGTCGATTGGGTCGCGTTCCTGCTTCTTGCGGGTGTTCTTGCCGCCTGCCTCGACGTGCCGGAGAAAGAGACCGACGAGGACGAACCCCGGCAACCCCTCGTCCCCGCGGACTGGGCCGCGCGGGCCGTTCCCTTCGGCGCCAACCACAGCCACCGGGACCGGTTCCCTCACGAGAACGTCCCCACGCCGAACTTTGAGGTCGTCGGCCGGAACCCGCTCGTCACCGACTACCATCAGGCGACCAGCGGCGACTTCTACTGCGGCGGGGCGGCCACGATGGGCGAGCGCAAGATCGTCGCCGCCACCAGCTACGGCACCGACATCGCGATCGTTCTCACCGATGTCACGAACCAGTCGGACCCGCAGGTCCTCGGCGAGTACGTCCTCAAGCGCGGGTTCACGTACGACGCCGACATCACGCCGGACGCGAAGTACGTCGTGATCGGGCTCACCGTCAACCAGAACGAGCAGCCGGACCCCCCCGGCGCCACCTCCGTGCTCTCTTTCGAATGGCGCAGCCGCTGCGCGGACCGCAGCTTCACCCAGGAGGAAGAGGTCCCCTTCGAGACGGGCGTCGTGCTCCTCGACATCGCGGACCCGACGCGTCCCACGTTCGCGGACTTCGCGCCCGTGGCCGGACGCGGCGTGCACAGCGTCTTCGCCACCAGGATCGGCGACGAGCAGTACGTCCTCGCCTCGTCCCTCAGCTCGGCCCAGCCCGCGACCTACTTCGAAGTGTTCACGATCCAGGAGAATGCCGTCGCCGGGCCCCGCCTACGCGCCTACGGCGTCCACTCGTCGCAATACACGACGCCTGCCTCCCCTGAACCGGGTGGCCTCCTCAACGGCCACGTCGACGGCTGGATCCAGAAACACCCCGCCACGGGCGACGTCCTTGTCTACATGGCCGCCTGGGATGGGGGGCTCCTCATCGCTCGGCTGGAAACCGAAGGAAGGATCACGACGATCGGCACGTGGTCCGACCACACCTTCACCCCGGGCGACGTCCGGCCGCCGCCCACCACGGTCCCTCCCCTTCCGACGTCCGTCCCGCCGAGCCCCCCCGGCGTGCCGGGCGTCCGCAACGACAGCAAGGCCACGGGCCAGATCCACGGCGCCTTCCCCCTGCCGGACCTCGTCGACGGCAAGCACTACACCTACATCGGTCAGGAAGTGGTCGGGAGACCGCCCGGGCGGCCCACCGGCCAGGTCATCAAGCTCGACACGACCGACCCCACCCGGCCCACCTCCGTCGCCCGGTGGACGATGCCCGTCGACGTTCCCGCCGCCGGCTGGGACGGAGCCCTCTCGTTCAGCACGCACTACTTCCGCGTCGTGAACGGGACGCTCTTCGTCACGCTCTACCACGGCGGTCTCTGGGCCGTGGGCGTCGACCCGGTGGAGGGCAAGGAACTGCCGACGCTCGGCGTCTACATCCCGGCCTTTGAGAGCCCGGCGCCGCCTCCAGCGCGGCTCGGCGTCGACCGCCGCACCCCGCTGTGCCTCGACGTGTTCGAACTCGACGGCGGCCGGTTGGCGCTCCTGGACGCCAACAGCGGCGTGTACGTGCTCCGGTTCGAGCCGACCCTCGTCCTGCCGGCGACGCCCGCATGGACGGCGGACGCCTGGATCCGTTGACGACCGCCGCCCCGTCGCTCGAGGCCGCGCCGGTTCCCGCGCGAGTCGCCGATTCCCCTCCTAGAGGGCAATCTCGGGGTGCAGCGCGAACAGCGCGATCGTCTCGCCCGCGAAATCAAGCGCGGTCTGGAACGACGCCGTGAGCGTGATCGGGTCGCCCGCCATGGCAAGCATCGTCTCGTACGTGTCGGTCTGGTGCCAGAAGGGGTAGAGCCCTGTTTGCGCGGACGGGAACGGGAGGGTGCCGGGCACGAGGCCCGACCCGGGGACGCCGAGCTCGCCAAAGTCGGAGAGGTAGATGAGCGTCGGCACGCCCGCGTTCCGCCAGTGGACGTAGTCGCTCGTCCCGAGGGTGTAACACCCGCCCGTGGGCAGGCTCACGCAGGCCCCCCGGAACTTGAGCATGTCCGACGGGATGCCCTTGGCGACGCGGATCCCCGTCACCCAATTCTGGATCGAGGCCTTGTTCGCGTCCACGAAGATGGGGGCCCGCAGCGGCCAGTTGAGGCCGAACATGTCCATCTCCATCATGCCGCGCGTGGCGGTGACGGTCCAGGGGAACGCGCTCGTCCCCATCGCCTGCTTGACCTTGGCGCTCCCCTGGAGGCCGCGCTCCTCGCCGTCGAAGGCGCACCAGAGGATGGAATAGGCCGGCGTGACGGAGGCCTTCCAGGCCTTCGCCATCGAGACCATCATGCGGGTCCCGGAACCGTCATCGTAGGCACCCTCGCTCACCATGTGGTCGGGCGCGGGCTCGTCGAACACCATGCCGTCCCACGTGGTCGTGTCGTAGTGGCCGCCCACGACCACCCAGACGGTCGGATAGACGCTTCCGAACTGCGCCGCGCAGATGTTCTCCTGCGGGATCCCGTTCACGAACGGCTGCCTCCAGACCGAAAGGCCCGCCGCGGCGAACTCAGCGGCGAGCGCGTTGCGCGCGCCCACGTGGTCCGCGTGGTTGTCGACGCGTTTGGGGTACGTCTTGACGAAGGCCTTGTGCTCGGCCAGCATCGTCCCCGCATCCACGAGGGGCGTCGGAGGCGTCACGTACGACCCCGCGGACTCGGCCCCGGGGGACGCCCCGCCTTCCCCTTCCGCGTCGCCCGGCGTGGCCCCCAAGCCGGCAAGAGCGGTCAACGACACCATCATCGCAGCAAACATCGGCACGCCGTTCAAAGCCACTACCCGATCCGCGCACCGCCTTCCGCCCACATTAACGTTCGCGCCCCTACGGAGCTCCGGCCCGGAATGGACCCGAAGCTGTTCGGGCGGCGAGGGAATCCTCCGCCCGCCGAGGGGCGTCCAATGGGCGTTCGAGTGGAGGTCCGAGTTGGGGTCGCCGGGCAGGCACGGCTTCGTCAACGCGCCTTCGTCGAGCCGTGTTCACCGTGGGCTGCGTGCACGCGACGCAAACGCTATCACCAAGCCGAGTCTACGCCGCGCCGTGGTCCTCAAGGTCGCCCCCAGCATCCTCAGCGCCGACTTCAGCCGCCTCGGCGAGGAGGTCGCCGCCAGCGACCGCGCCGGCGCCGACTGGGTCCACTTGGACGTGATGGACGGCCAGTTCGTGCCGAACCTCACCTTCGGGGCCCCCGTGATCGCGGCGCTCCGGAAAACGACGACGAAGCCGTTCGATGTCCACCTCATGATCGTGGACCCCGAACGGTACCTGGCGGAGTTCCGCGCCGCCGGCGGCGACCGGCTCACGGTCCACGCCGAGGCCACCCGGCACCTCCACCGAACGCTGCAGCGCATCCACGACCTGGGCGCGGCCGCGTCCGTCGCGCTCAACCCCGCCACGCCCCTCTCCGTCCTCGAACACGTGCTCCACGAACTAGACCAGGTCACGATCATGACCGTGAACCCCGGCTACAGCGGTCAACAGTTCATCGAGGCCGTCGTGCCCAAGATCCGCCAGTGCCGCGAACTCCTCAAGGCCAACGGCGCCGGGCGCCCCATCGAGATCGAGGTTGACGGCGGCGTCACGGCGGAAAACGCGCGACTCGTGGAGAAGGCGGGCGCGACCGTGGCCGTGGCCGGTCATGGCGTCTTCAAGGCCGGGGACTACGAGCGAGCCATCGCAGGAATCCGCGGTCGGCAACGCAGGCTCGACGCGACGGCGTGAATGGGCCCCATCAGATCTTGCGCGCGGCCACGATTGCTCGTGGGATGCGGGGCACGCGCTGGCCGCCCGGTGCCGCCAAAACCCGGCGCAGCACCGCCACGCGGCGGACGCCCGGCTGGGTGGCCCATTGGACCGGGACATGGGCGAAGGGATCGCCGTCGTGGTCCATCACGGGGGCCGTGAAGGGTCCGCAATTGTGGAAGCCGCGGGCGAGCCGCTGCCGGCGTGTGAGTCCCGCGCCGCACGAGGCGCAGTGGTAGACTCGCCAAACGGCGCCGTCCACGGCGAGGCGGGCCTTCGCCGCCCCGCGTCGGCCGGCCTTGGGCAGTTTGGCGTGGTCGAGCCAGTAGCCGAGCTCCCACCGCGCGACGTTGCCGGGGCGTCGGCGGGTGTCGAGCCAGGCCCCGGAGGGCGCCTGGTACGCCGCGACCGCCGCCCCCACGAGGCCGGCGACCAACCACGGCCACCAGGGAGAGTCTTGCGCGGCGGCGGAGGTGGGTCGGGGTCCGTAGATGACGGAGTACTCGGTGGAGGGGTCGTCGAGGACGATGACGTAGCCGGGGATCCGCCAGTAGGCGCCCACGGCGATGAGGGAGCCGTCGCCGCGCTGCACCAGCTCGATGGGGCACTCGGGGCAGGCGTCGTCCACGGGGACCGTGATCCAGCCGCCCTTGTCGACGGTGACGCTCACCTTGAGGCGTTCGCCTTGGAGAGGCACGAGCACGGCGGGCGCCACGGGCGGGGCGGAGGCGACGTTGTAGACTTCGTTCGTGACGGGGTTCCACAAGGCGACGACCTGCGTCGCGGCGGTTTGGGTGCCGCGGGGGGCAATGGCCAGCGCGAGTTGGCCATCGAGGAGGGGGACGGTGCGTTGGCTCTCGAGGCGGCCGTTGGGGTCCTCGAGTTTCTCTGCGACGCCGTCACCGTCGGCGTCGATGGCGACGACGGGCTTGTCGAGTGCGGCGCCGCTGGCTTGCGCGAGGACGGTCATGACGCCCGCGGGGGCCTCCGTTCGCGCGGTGGACGTTCCCGTGGTTGGCGGGGTCGTGCTCGAGGCGCCGTTGGTCGCCCCGCCGTCCTGCGTCGACCCGGACGCGCCGGATCCGCCGCTCGTGGAGCCCGACGAGGTGGAGCCTGACGTGGTCGAGCCGCCGGTGGAACCGGACGACGAGGAGCCGCCGCCTCCGCCGCCTCCGCCACCGCCGCCCCCGCCGGACGTACCCGTCTCGAGCTCGACGCTCGGAGCGGTGCCCGTATCCAAGTCGACGCTGGCACCCGTGCGCGTGGTGAGGCCGTACGTGCCCGCGCCGGCCGTCGTCGCGGGGTTGATGACGCCCGACACGTAGACGCGGACGCTCGTGCCGGCGGCCGTCTCGGTTCCGCCGCTGCGCGTGATGAGGAGCGTGGCGCCGCTCGCCGTGACCGTGGCCGTCCCGTCGGCGCCGTCGAGCGTGACCGTGGGCGCCGCGAACGTGTACCCGCTGGGGAACGTCGCAGCGAGGAGTCCGTTGGCCGGCCACGCCGTGGCCGGCTGGAAGCCCAAGACGATGCTGGTCTGGGCGCTGACGACACGCGAGTTGAGCTGGGACGTGAGGGAGGTCAACGCGCCGATGGTCACGGTGACGGTGGCGGTCTGGGTCGCGCTGTCGCGCGTGGCCGTGATGGTGCAAGTTTGGGCGGAGCTGGCGGCGGTATAGGCGCCTTGGGCGGTGATGCTGCCGCAGCTGGCCGACCAGGTGGGCGCGGAGCCAATCGAGTTCGAGTACGCGTCGATGATGCTCGCGGTGAAGGTCTGGCCGGCCCCGGCGCGCAGCGACGCGGAGGCAGGGCTCAGGGTGATGGTGTTGGCGGCGGCGGCCGCAATCGTGACGGTGGGGGCGGTGCCGCTGGCGAGGCTGTTGCTGGACGCGTCGAGGAGGGTGATGGTGAACGTGCCCGAGGAGGCGGCCGAGGTCGGGTTCTGGGGCGTGGAGAGGACGACCGTGACGGCGGTGCTCGTCGTGGTCTGGAGTCCGTTGTTGGCGCGGGTGACGGTGGCGGTCTGTCCGGCCACGGCGACGGTGGCGGTCCCGTCGGCGCCGCCGAGGGTCGCGGTGGGGGTGCCGACCGTGTAGCCGGAGGGGAAGGTGGCGGTGACTTTGCCGTTGGCGGGCCAGGGGCCGGGGATCGTGAAGCCGAACGTGTAGGCCGCGCTCGCGCCGGCGCTGAGGCTCGCGGCGGACGTGGAGAGGCTGGTGAGGGCGCCGGGGGAGACCGTGACGGTGGCGGTCTTGGAGATGCCGCTCTGGGTGGCGGTGACGGTGCAGGTGGCGCCCCAGGCGGGTGCCGCGAAGGCGCCGGCGGACGTGATGGAGCCGCAGTCGGCGGTCCAGATGGGCGCCATGGAGACGCTGTTCCCATACGCGTCGGCGCCGGTGGAGGAGAAGCTCTGGGTGCCGCTTGCGGTGAGGCTGGCGGAGGTGGGCGTGATCGTGATGGTGGCGAGCGCGGCGTGCGTGATGGTGGCCGTGGAGGTGTCGCTCACGCTTGCCGAGGTGCCCGTGATCGTGCAGGCGCCGCCTGTCGTCGGCGCCGTGAAGGAGCCGCTCGAGTTGATGGAGCCGCAGGAGGCCGTCCACGTGGGCGTGAAGGTGACGCTGTTGCCGTAGGCGTCGACACCGCTGGCGGAGAAGGACTGGGTGCCGGCGGCGGCGACGCTCACGGTTTCAGGGACGATGGTGATGGAGTTGAGGGCCGCCGCGGCGATGGTGACGGCGGGGGCGTTGCCGCCGTCGAGGCTCACGCCGGCGGAGTTCTGGATGGTGAGGGCGAACGTCCCTGTGGCGCCCGCGGCCGTGGGGTTCGTGACGCCGGTGAGAGTGATGGTGGGGGCGGAGCCGCCGGCGAGTTCCACCCCGTCGTTGGCGCGGGTGATGGTGACGGTGCGGGAGGAGACGGACGCGGTCGCGGTGCCGGTCGCGCCGTTGAAGGAGATGGAGGGGCTGCTGATGCTGTAGCCGGTGGGGAAGATGGCGACGAGTTTGCCGTTGGCGGGCCAGGCGGTGGCGGTGGTGAAGCCGAACGTGTAGGACGCGGAGGCGCCGGCGGTGGTGCTGGCGGGGCTGGTGGTGAGGGAGGAGAGGGCGCCCGAGGCGACCGTGATGGGGGCCGTGACGGTGAGGGCGTTTTGGGTCGCCGTGAGGGTGCAGGTGCCGGGGCTTCCGGGGGCCGTGTAGGTGGTGGAGGAGCCGCTGGAGGGATTGACGCTGCCGCAGTCCGCGCTCCAGGACGCGCTGGGCGTGACGGCGTTGCCGTTGGCGTCGGCGCCGGCGGCGGTGAAGCTCTGGGTGCCGCTGGCGACGAGCGACGCGGAGGAGGGGTTGAGGGTGAGGCTGGCGATGGCGCCGGCTTGGGTGGTGACGGTGAAGGTGACGGGGCTGCCGGTGAGGCCGGCCACCGTCGCGGTGACGGTGGTGGTGCCGACGGTGGTGGCGGTCGTGAGGGTCACGGTGGCCACGCCGTTGCTGCCGGAGTTGCTCGTGGCGGCCGAGAGGGTTCCGCCGCCGGCCGTCACGGCCCACGAGACCGTCGTCGAGCTCACGACGTTGCTGTATTGGTCGCGAATGATGGCGGAGAGGGCCTGGGTGGATCCGGCCGTGACGCCGCTGAAACTGGCACCGCCGCTGGCCGCGACGTGGGTGGCGGGGCCGGCGGTGACGGTGGCGGTGGCGGTGCCGGCGACGGAGGACTGGGTCGCGGTGACGGTGCATGTGCCGGCCGTGGTGGGCGCCGTGTAGGCGCCGGAACTGGTGATGTCGCCGCAGTTGGCGGTCCAGGTGGGGGCGGGGTTGATGGGGTTGCTGTAGGCGTCGGCGACGGTGGCGGAGAAGGTCTGGGCGCCGCCCGGGCCCAGCGTGACGCTGGCGGGGCTCACGGTGACGGTGGCGACGGCGGCGGCGACGATGGTGACGGCGGGTGTGCTGCCGGTGTCGAGGTCGAGGCTGGCGCTGTCGCGGAGGTTGAGGGCGAAGGTGCCTGTCGCGCCGGCCGCGGTCGGGTTCGTGATTCGGGTGAGCGCGATCGTGAGCGCGGTGGAGGCGGCGGTCGAGGTGCCGCCGCTGCGCGTGACGGTGATGGCTTGGCCGCTCACTGCGACCGAGGTGGATCCATCGGCGCCGGTGAGCGTGGCCGTCGGGGTGCCAATCGTGTAGCCGCTGGGGAGCGTGATGAGGAGTTTGCCGTTGGCGGGCCAGGCGTGTTGGGCGGTGAGGCCGAACGTGTAGGTGGTTTGGGTTCCGGCGGCCAGGGAGCCGGCGGACGTGGTGAGGCCGCTGAGGGCCGAGGTGAGGGCGAGCGAGCGCGTGGTCTGGGCGGAGGCGGAGGGCGTGAAGGACGAGGCGGTCGCGGTGACCGAGTACCGAGTCGCGCGGTAGACGGTGGCGCCGTCGCTGGGGCTCTGCGCGAAGTAGGCGATGTTGCCGTTCGAGGCGGTGGGGCTGACGGAGAGGAAGGCGCCGCTGCCGATCTGGCGTTCGAAGGTGGCGCCGGTGGTGGTCGTCTCGGTCGTGAGGGTCGCCGCGACCGTGTACAGGATGTTCGCGACGCTGGCCGTGACTTGGGCGTCCGTGACCGCCGTGCGGTCGCTAGCGAAGCTTGTGCCGGTGTTGGTGACGTAGCCGTCCTTCGCGACCTGGATGCCGAGGCCGGTGTTGGCCAAGGCCACGGCGCAGTACCAGGCGCCGCCGGATTCCGTGCAGGTCGTCACGTAGTCGGTGGCGGCTTTGACCGTGGCGGAGGTGAGCGCGGCGGCGGTCTGGCTCGTGAGGCCCGTCACCTTGTAGGCGTAGAGGAGGCCGGAGACGCTGGTCGTGACTTGGGCGGCGGTGGCGGAGCCGCGGTCGCTGGCAAAGCTCGCGCCCGTCTTCCGGACGAACCCGTCGTTGTCGACCTGGATCGCCACGCCCGTGTGGTCGAGGGGGATGGGGCAGTAGTAGGCGCCGCTGGCCACCGTGCAGGTCACGGTCAAGGAGTCGCCTGTCGTGACCGTGGCCCCTGTGAGCGCGGCCCCCAACTCGTCGGTGACGCTGGTGACCTTGTAGGCGAACTTGACACCCGTGACGGTCGTGCTCACTTGAGCGCCGGTCGCGGCCGTGCGGTCGCTGGAGAAGGTCCAGAGGGATTCGGTGACGTATCCGTCCTTGGCGACCTTGATGGTGATGCCGGTGTTGGCCAAGGGGACGGCGCAATAGTAGGCGCCGCTGTTGGCGGTGCAGGCGGTGGTGAAGGTGTCGCCGGTGGTGACGGTGGCGTCCGCGAGCGTGGTGCTTGCCTCGGTCGTGACCGAGGAGACCTTGTAGGCGTAGCTGAGCGTCATGGGGCTGGCCGTGAGGTCGGTGAGGGTGCTCGTGAGGGTCCCGGTGGCCTTGGTGGCGCTGGTCACGTACCCGTCCTTGGCGACGCGGAGGTCGTAGTTCCGATCGGCGCCGCCGGCCCCCTCGAGGGCGAATTCATAGGTGCCGCTGCTCGCGGGCTTCTCGCGGAACGCGTAAATGTCGGTGTCCGAGCCGGCGGTGACGGTGAAGGCGCTCTGGGCGAGGCCGGTGACCGCGTTGCCCAGTTCGTCGTTCACTTGCACCTTGACGTTGTAGGCGATGGCCGAGGCCTGGGTGCCCAACGGGATGGTGAGGTAGTTGTTGGCGCCGTTGGCCCGGACCCAGTAGTACTGGCCGCTGCAGCTGGTGGCGTCCGCCTCCCACGCGGTCCAGTCCGTGGGCATGGTCCAGGAGACCGCATTGGCGCCCGTGACCGCGAAGCCACCGGTGCCGTCGCTGACGCCAGCGAGGTTCGCCCAGCCGGTGGCGTTGCGGTACTGCCACGTCACGGTGCCGACGCTGGCCAGGCCGACGTTGACGTACACCTTCGTGAACTCGTAGTTCATGCCGAAGATGATCCACGAGACGCCCCCTTGAGGCGTGGAGGCGTCCTTGGAGAGCTGGAAGTCGTTGGCGTCGTCGTCGCGAGCGTCCGTGCTTTCGTCCTGGATGGCGCCGCCGTCGGCGACACGGCTGCACACCTTGTCGATGTGCGTCGTGGAACCCGGAAGCGAAAGCGTGGCGGTGATGGCCTCGGCCGGTTCGGAGAAGGTCAAAAGGCCGAGACCGGCCAGGAGGGCGCCGGCCAGCAGCCAGAGTGTGCCCGCACCGACCTGGTTTCCGCCTGTCCTGGGTGTGCCCATGAGGTTCCCGGCTTTCTGGCCAGTGGGAAGGCTAGCGCCCGCTGGTCTCCGAACCCCGTTTTTCACGGGTCCGCACTTATAAGGAACGCGCGAAATGGTTAAGGGGAAGAAGTCCCGCGTTTTCCGCCACCCGCTTAAACGGGACTCGCGTCCCCGCCGTCCGCGGTTTCTAGACGAGTTGCCGGCGTTCCGGACTTCGGCAGCGACACAGCCACGTTTATATGCAGGGGAAGCGCCCTTCGGGGCGGATGCGATTGAGGTCCTTTGCGGCCGTCGCCCTGGCGGCTGCGTGGTTCGCGGGACCCGCGGTGTCCCTTCCAGACTTGGACCTCCCGCCCTTGGAGTCCAAGGTGGTGGCGCCCGACGGCGCCGCCATCGACTACTTCGGCTTGAAGGTCGCCATGGATGGTGACGTCGCGATCGTCGGGGCCGACCACCACGACCACGCCGTCGACAACGCCGGCGCGGCGTACATCCTCGAGCGTGACGCGTTGGGGATGTGGAATGTGGTCCAGGAACTGGGCGCGTCCGACCCCACGCCGTGGGCCTGGTTTGGTCGTGACGTCGCGGCCGACGACGGCACCGTCGTGGCCACGGCGGACGGGGCGATCCTTGCGCCGGGTCAGGACCCCGTGGGAGCCGCATACGTGTTCGAGAAGGAGGGCGACGAGTGGACGCAACGCGCCAAGCTCACGCCCGCCGCGTACCAGAACAGCGGATACATGTTCGGCCACCGGGCCGCCATCAGCGGGGACACGATCCTCGTCACGTCACCGGCCTACGACGCCTGCCTCGGCGTGTGGGACGCCTCGGGCCATTGCCGGAACGCGCAGAATCCCAATTTCCCCGCGCCGCGGTACTTCGACGTCGGCGCCGTCCACGAGTTCCTGCGCTCTCCCAACGGGGAATGGGTCCGAGGGCAGGTCATCCTGGCCCCGGATTGGACGAGCACGGAACTCTTTGGCGCGAGCGTCGCCGTCGACGGCGACCACGCCGTCATCTCGAACATGCGGGCGCACCTCTACTTCTTTGAACGGGTCAACGGCACGTGGACGAGCCAGGCCCAGTTCGAGGGTTCCAGCTTCCTTTACGGATTCGACTTGGACATCGCGGGGGACGACGCAATGGTGGGCGACTACGCGTACGACGGCGCCGGCACCGACACCGGGGCCGTCTTCGTGTATCGCCGGTCCAGCCAAGGCACGTGGGCCTTGGACCAGACCCTGTACGCCGACGATCCCACCACGGGATCCGATTTCGGCGGGGCGCTCGCGCTCGACGCTAACGTGGCCGTGATCGGCGCGTACGGCCTGGACATCGTCGAGGAAAACTCCGGCGCGGCCTACGTGTTCCGGCGGGGAGACGACGGGGCGTGGTCCCAAGACCGGAAGCTCACGCCCGCCGATGCCGCGCCGTCGCAGTGGTATGGGATCTCCACGGCCATCTCCGGGTCGGTGGCCCTCGTCGGCGCCTACGCGGACGACGACCGCGGCGAAGACGCCGGCGCCGCGTACGTGTACCGCTTCCTCCCCGAGGACGCCGTTCCCGCCTAACCGGAAACCGGTCGAACGGGAGCCTTCGATCCCCGGCGGGCCGCTGGCGGATTCGACGGCGGCCGGCGGCGGTCAGAAGGTTTGCCCACACGCCGATGTCGAGGCCCCGGGCCACGTGTTCAAAAGGGCTGCGGCAAACGGGGATTAGGCGCGGACCCGCGACGGGGCACGAAGCGAAGATTGTAGTCTCGACGCCCGCCTAATGCGGAACTCTGCCCCGGACGCGAACGTCTCCCTAGTGGGCCTCGTGGCTTCCACGGCTGTCTTTGGCCTCGCGTTCGCCACCGTCATCGACCAAGGCTCCTCGGGACTCCTTTGGGTGGCTCTCCTTGGTTTGCTCCAATGCGTCAAGGGACGCCACCGCATACACGCGACCGGCGCCACGTCCACGGCCACGGATTAGGCCCAACTCGTCGAGTTCTTTGAGGCGGCGGCTAATCGTTGCGCGGCTCGCGTTCACGTAGAAACCACGAACGTCGACGACCTTGAATTCACCGGCGCGGTGAATGTACGCCCGTTCGAGAAGGCGCTGGGATCCTTCGTCCAGGGAAACCGGCACGAGTTGGAGCCGTTGACCCAGAAGGTGAACGCGGCGGTAGCCGTCGACCACCTTGCTGGCGAAGTAGTTCACCCATTGCTCTAAGTTTCCTCGATCTGCGGCGTTGAGGTTCGCGTAGTATTCCTCCCGATCGTCATTGATTGCGTCGTCGATGGGGCAGTTTCGGACTCCGGGGAGTCCCCCAATGCTGAGCAAGAGAAGCGTGAGGAGGCGGCCAGCGCGGCCATTGCCGTCGCCGAACGGGTGGATTCGTTGGAACTCGTGGAAGAAGAGCGCGGACCGAACGATCACGGGGAGTTCTTGGCCTGGCCCGTTTACCCAGTCAAGGAGGGCATGGACGTCGGCCTTGGAGCGGTTTGCCGGCGTCGTCTTCAAAATCCCGTAGGGCCCGGCCACGACGTTGTCAACGGTCTTCCACTGACCCGCCCGGGCATCGTTTTGGAGGCGGACATCCCGAAAGTAGTGCTGATGGAGCAACCGAACGTCCTCCAAACTGAGGGGGAAGGGCTGAACCGGCAAGTCGTCGACCAGGCGAAAATAGTTCAGCACTTCCACTTCCGTTGGAAGGATTTTGCCGGTGCGAGTGACCCCCACCTTGTGGACGTCGTAAAGTTCGGCGACTCGCGCCAGATCAATTGGCCCCGCGTCGATGTTCGTGGTGCCCCACGAATTTCGGATTAGGGCGAATTTGTACAATGTTTCCCGGACGCGCTGGCTGAACGCGAGGCTCGATAATCTCGCATCGAGTTGCGAAGCTTCGCGCTGGCGATTGTAGTGAATTGGGGTAGGGAGGAAGGGGACCATGATTCAATTCTCAGCATCATTTATACTACATGATATTTAGTATTTACTCCGTTTTGATTCAATCAATTGATCCAGAAACTGGAATCGAGCAGGTACCAATTGGCGATTCCCGCCACTCGTTGTCCTCGATCTCCGCGGCCCCCGTTTCGGGCGCGCAATTCATATACGACCTACCTCTACGCGGGGCCTTACCCGTCCGGACGGTGACCGTTGGGAAACATCCGACAGACCTACATCAAGCGCATCGCCATCGAGTTGGTCAAGCGTTTCCCCAACGAATTTTCCACCAATTTTGACGAGAACAAGAAGAAAGTGAGCGCGCTCTGCACGGTCCCCACGATCAAGATGCGGAACCGGATCGCCGGCTACGTGACGCGGTACCGCAAGGGCTACGAGGCCTCCGTCGTCCAGGCGCAGCTTTCGCCCGAGGGCGGCGCCGCCGCGGCTGCAACCGCGCCAGCGTAAAATCGCGCGGCCCACGCGTTTCGCGACCTCAAGGTCCAGGAAGCGGCAGCGCCGGCGGTTGCGGTTCCTCCGGCAAGAGGAACCTGTGCCGGAATTGGACATGGTTGTTGTCATTGCGCTGGTCCTCGTCGGGGGGCGGGAAGCTCCCAGCCTCGCCGGCCCAGGTCCCCACGGGCGGCGTTCCCCATTGGGTCGCGTTGCAGCCGCACAGCGGGTGGAGGTCCAACGGCAAACGGACCACGGCCCCAGGCGCAAGGCTCGCCGTCAAATTCCCGTTCCCATACCACGCACCGGAGATCCCATGGCCCTCGGGAAAGATCCGGACGTCGTAGTCGAGGGGCCGCTCGGGGCTCAACTCGGCGGTCCCCTTCCCGATGTTGGCGATCTCCAGCACCCATTCCGGTCCTCCGCCTGCGGCGGGCGGCAACAACACGTCCGTCGCGGCGCCGGGCTCTTGCGTCACGCGCAGTTCGAGTTCCGGAAAATTCACGGTCAAGGCGCCCCAATCGAACCAGGACGCGCCGTCGCTCCGTTGGATCTCCAGGCCCAGGTACCGTCCCGCGAGGTCCGCCGGGACCGTGATGTCGAGCCGTCGACCATCCGCGTAGGCACGGGCCGGCAGGCTAGCCAACTGGCCGCCCACCCACGGCACCGTGAACGCCTGGATGGTGGCGTTGGGGTCGGGGCCGGCGCCGAGGCCCGCGCCGAAGATGCTGAATTGGTCGCCGGCGGCGGCCTGGACGGGCGGGAAAGGTTCGATGCGCAGGGGGCCGAGGACGCGGATGGCATCGGGCCACGTGAGGATTTGGCCGTCGCTTCGCTGGACGCGGACTTCATAGGGCCCGGGTTCGAGGTCGGGGACTTGCGCGCGGAGCCACCGGCCGGAGGGAGAGTAGTCGAGGAGAGGCACGGCTTGCCCGCCCAGGAGGAGCGTGGGTGCCTGGGCGGCCGCGTCGTCGACGAAGAAACGGCCGCTGACGCTCAGCGCCCGGCCGGCGGCCACGAAGTCCCGGGGCGAGAGGCCCGTGATGCGGGGCACGTCCCGGTTCACGTAGGGGACGCCGATCATCGCGTCCAAGAAGGGGGTGTCGAGGTGGCGGTCGTACGCGCTCCACGCCACCATCGCGTTGTGCTGGCCCGCGTAGAGGGCGTCGCTGGCGCGCAGGACCGATTCGGCCCACGTGCGCATGTCGCCACCGCTTAGCGGGTGGAGGTAGTTGGCCTCGAGGATGAGCCGGAGGGCGACGTCGCGGCCCAGGGCGAGGGTGAGGTTCCAGGCGAAGCCCGACAGGACCTGTCCGGCGTAATGGCCCTCCGCGTCGAGGGCTTGGTCCCACACGAGATCGCTGTCGGTGCGGCGGAAGCAGCCGGCGACGCCGTCTGCGCGTTCCACGTCGAAATAGCTTCCGAACCAGTCGGCGAGACACGGCGGGTCGTAGCCTTCTTGCGCGTCGAGGAGGACGAGGACGGCGAAGATGTCGGCGAAGCCTTCCGCGATGGCTGAGAGCTCTTCGCCTTCCCACTGGTCCCACGGGAGGATGTCGAGTTGGACGGCGTGGCCGTACTCGTGCACGACGACGTCGGCGTCCTCGGCGGCGTCGGCCAGGCCGCCCGGCGTCTCCGCGTGGTAGCCGAACGTGATGTAGTCGTCGAAGTAGTAGAACGCATTGTACATTCCCCATTCCGGCGCCGTCACGATCTGGTCCTCCGCGTTGGCGTCGGCGAAGCCGAGCGTCTGGAGGAGGGCTTGGGCGGCGTCGAGGTGGTGGTAGGCCATGGTGTCCTCGAAGCGGGGGTCATCGCGGGTGTAGGTGAACGAGGCCCCGGTGTCGTTTGTCGAGGTCTGCACATCGACCCATTGGCCGTGGAGCGTGTACGTGCCTCCGATGGGCCCGTTGAGTCGGTGGAGCGGCAGGGTCCGCGTGAGGTTGGCCAGAAGCGGAGTCTCCCGGCCTTCCGGGTCGTCGACGAGGTTGGGGTGGCGGGCGCCGACTTCGGGGCTGACGGGGAACACGCGGCCCGTGCCTTCGGCGCCCAACCACCGGGGCGCCAGGGCGTCGAGGTCCGGCGCCGTCGGGTGGACGCGCAGGTCCCAGCCGGCGCTGGCCGGCTCCGCGGCGTGGGGGGCGCGCATCGTGGCGCGGAACGACTCGTAGTACACGCCGTCCACGAGGTCCCACTCGAAGACCGCGGGCCCCGTCGGGTGGATCATGGGCGGAGAATCGCGGGCGTCGGCGCCCGAGGGCTGGCGGAGCCAGGACGCGTGGAACGACCGCTCGAGGTCCGCCGCCGTGGGCGGAGGGGAAACGCGTTGAGGCGGCAGGTGGTCCGGGAGGTTCAGCGTCGCCAGCCACGGGGCGCCGCCGCTGCTGTAGTGGATCGCGGCGGACACGCCGCCGACGGGGGCGTCGTGCCATCGTGCCGCGAAGCGGACGTGGTGGCCGGACGCGCTCACACGGTCGTCGAGGGGCTGCAGGAGCGCGTCCGCGACGCCGGGGTCGCCGCCGAGCTCGTCGGCCACCTGGAGAACGAGGCGGCGGGCGGCGGCGTGGGGATCGGCCGCGTCGTAGGGAAGGGCAGCCAGTTCAGAAGGCCACTCCAGGGTGACGGCGAGGGGGCGCGTCGAAGGCGAGGAACCCGGGGCGGGACTTGCCGGGGCCACCCAGCCGGGTGCAAGGAGGAGGGCGAGTGCCAAGACGGAGCATGCGGAGCGGGCGCCGCGGTTCATGGCCCTGGCGCGTGAGCCGCATGATTAAAGGGTTCTGGTCAAGGATTCTCACAACCAGTTCCACTACTCATTCCTGTGTAGGTACTCAAACTTAAGTAGGGTGGGGCTTTGGAAGGGGCATGACCGGACTGTCGACGACCTTGAGATCCGAGTCGCGCGTTGGCGCCGCCGTCGAGAGCCTCCGGGCCGGCAACGTCATCCTCCTCTACGACGCGGACGGCCGCGAGGAAGAGACGGACATGGTCGTGGCGTCCGAGTCCGCCAGCCCCAACGTCATCCGCACCTTCCGGAACGTTGGGGGGGGACTCATCTGCACGACCCTCCACGCCCGCGTCCACGAAGCGTTGTCGCTTCCCTACGCCCACGACCTTCTCCGCGAGGCCGCCTCCCGGCACCCGCTGCTCGCCCGCTTGGCCGACGCGACCGTGCCCTACGAGCCCGGTCCAGCCA
>CAYVGY010000024.1:18911-25941 GCA_964451065.1 uncultured Halobacteriales archaeon | reverse complement strand
TTCGGTCACGCCGTCTACAGGACGATGGATCCCCGAGCCGCCATCCTCAAGGAACTCAGCGCCGACGCCGGCCGGCGCTATGGCGACACCACCTGGTACGAGATGAGCGCCAAGCTCCAGGACCTCGTGCAGCGGGACAAGGGCTTGTGGCCGAACGTGGACTTCTACTCGGCCAGCCTTTACCGAGTCCTCGGGATTCCTCCGGCGCTCTTTCCGCCCATCTTCGCCGTGAGTCGGATCAGCGGGTGGACCGCCCACATCCAGGAACAGCTGGACGACAACAAGCTCATCCGGCCCCTCAGCAACTACGTCGGGCCGCCGCTGCGGCCGTTCGTATCGTTGCGCAAGCGAAAGTGAGGCCCGAGACTCGGCGCGCCGCCGGCGCGCGGACAGCCGGGCCAACGCTACGCGGTTTGCAGCGGGCTCTCCTGCGTCCGCCCGTCCTTCTTGGAAAGAATATCAGCGGCGGCGAGGAGCCCGGCCAAGATAGATTCCGGCGGGGGCGGACACCCAGGGACCACGACATCGACGGGGACCAGGCTTGCGACGCCGCCGAGCACGTGAGGACTCCCGGCGAAGATTCCGCCGGACATGCCGCAGGCGCCTAGCGCGACGACGGCGCGAGGCTGCGGGGTCGCCTCCACGGTCTTCACGAGGGCCTCGGCGAGGTTTCGCGTGACGACGCCGGTCACAAGCAGGATGTCGGCGTGGCGGGGGCTGGCCACGAACCGGATTCCGAACCGTTCGAGGTCCACAAAGGGCGAGTTCGCGGCGGCGACCTCGACGTCGCAACCATTGCAGGAACCGACGTCGAGGTGCCGAACGGCGAGGCTTCGACCGAAGACGCCTCGCACCTGAGCCAGGCGGGTCTTGAGGTCGGCCAGGGGAGGCGGCTGGGCCCCGGCGACGAGGGGAACGCGGCGGGACCCTGCATCGGGGATGCCGCGGCGCCATTCCACGAGGCCAGAGCGTCCACACGCGCGGCAGAAGATGCAAGCGCCCAGGTCGAGCCGGTCCGGCGTGGCGAGATCGAGGGCGGTGGTGGGGCAGACGTCCTTGCGGAGCGCCGTGGAGTCGCGCACGACGGGAAGCCACGGGAGGGCGCCGCCGCCGCGCGGCTCTCGCTCGGTGACGCGTCCGCGCAGGAACCGTGCCTTGAGCAGGCGGAGCATTAAGCGTCGCTCCCGGAGTATGACAGGTTGAAGGATTTGTTGATGAGGGGAAAATCGGGGACGATGTTGCGCATGACGGCTTCCTCGAGGCCGCGCCAGTTGAGGAAGGAGGGGTCGCGCTGGTAGACGTCCTCGACGCGGCCGTCGCGAATGCGTGTCCACGAGAGTACGGCGCCGCGGCTCGCCTCGACCAACCCGATCCCGTCGCCGGGCGTCGTGGGGATCTTGGTGGCTGCGGGGGGCGGCCTTCCTGGATGAGCGAGGGGGCCTGAGAGCCAGTCAAGCACGACGCGCGCCTCTTCAACCTTGACCCACATCCGGCTGGAGACCGTTCCCTGGTCCCGCAACACGGAGCGTTCCGGCAGATGCGGGTAGGCGAGGCAGGGCGCGTCCCAGCGCGCGTCGCGGCGGATGCCGCTGGCGCGCGCAGGCGGCCCGACGCAGGCCAGGAGTTCCGCGGTGGACTTGCTGAGTTGGCCCGTGCCCTCGACGCGCTCCTTGAGGCCCGACTGGTTCACGGTGACTTCGACCGCGGCCTCGAACCGTTTGCGGATGGGAGGAAGGGACAACTGGAACGCGTCCCAGTCCTGTGAGGGCGGGACGGCGTGGAGCCCGTCGAAGGCGACGGTGTTCATGAGGAGGCGGTGTTGGAACAGTCGTTGGTTCCAACGCATCATCTCTTCGCGCAGGGCCTGGAATTGGCTGGCCGCGGCGGCGAAGGCGACGTCGACGGCGATGCCGGCGAGGTCGCCCAGGTGGTTGTAGAACCGTTCGAGTTCCACGAGGATGGTACGCCAGGTCTGGGTCTCCTTCGAAGGCTCCACTCCGAGCGCAGCTTCGGCGGCGACGGCGAACGCGCAGGCGTGCGCGGCGGCGTTGTCGCCCGAGAGGCGTTCGAGGAGGCGCAGGGCGTGTTCGACGGGGCGGCCACGGGCCAGCGTGAGCGTGCCCTTGTGGGTGTAGTTGAGGCGGACCTCGAGGTCCAGGATGATTTCACCGACCGTGGTGAACCGGAAGTGGCCGGGTTCGATGACGCCCGCGTGGATGGGTCCGACGGGGAGGTCGAAGACGCCGGTGCCTTCGTGACGGACGAAGGGGTAGTCGGAGGCGACGCGTCCGGGGCCGCCGCTGAGGGGCTGGCCTTCGACGTAGCCGGCGGGGTAGGATTCGTGGAACAGGAACGGGCGGGGATCCGCGTGGCCCCTCGGCACGAGCCCGGTGCGGTCGCGTAGCGCTCGCTCGAACCAGTCGGCAGCGGGGATGAAGGTGGAGAGAGAGGGGAATTCGCCTCCGGCGGCGCCGAGCCGGAGCAGACGGAGTTCGCCCTTTCGGCCGAAGAGGGCGTCGACCTCGGGCTGGGGGTCCTTGCGGCCCCAGAGGGCTTCGAACCACCAGCCGTCGCGGTGGAGGCGTCGGGCCTCGGGGAGCCATTCGTCGTGGGTCGCCGGCGTCGTTTCGATGCGGACGCCGTTGGGTGCGCGCGTCACGGGATCGCCTCCACGGTGCCGATGGCGTCGAGGAGGCCGGAGAGGATGAGGGGTCCTCCGATGCAGAGGGCGATGTTGGCCGCGATGAGGATGGAGAACGCGATGGGGACCGTGATGGGTTCGCGGATGGGGACCTGTTCGTTCTGGTTGGGTGTGGCAGCGCCGGGCATGAGTTGGCTGGTTTGGCGCAGGAAACCGACGAAAGCGAGGGCGAGGCCGAGGACGAGGGGGACGGAGTAGAACCATTCGACGTTGGGGAGGGCGGCGGCGAGGATCATGAATTTTCCCGCGAAGGGTGCGAGGGGTGGGAGGCCGGCCAGCGCGAGGAGTCCGACGAGGAGTCCGCGGCCGGCCGTGGGGGTTCGGCGGAGCAACCCGCTGGCCTCGGAGATCTCCACCGTGCCGAGGTGGTGGTGGACGCGGCCGGCGGCGAAGAAGGCGAGGCTCTTGGCGAGGCCGTGGGCGAGGATGTGGAAGTAGGCGGCGCCGAGTGCGACGGGGCTTCCGACGCCGAGGGCGAAGACGACGAGGCCCATGTTCTCGACGCTGGAGTAGGCGAGCATGCGCTTGTACGTGTGGGCGGCCAGGACGAGGGCGCCGCCGACGACGACGGAGAGGACGCCGAGGGTGAGGTGGAGGCCTTCCATGGGTTCGCCGGCGGCGCGGGCGATGCGGAGGAACCGGTCGAGGGCGAGGAGGGCGCAGGAGAGGAGGACGCCGCTGAGGAGGGCGCTCACGGGGGAGGGGGCTTCGCTGTGGGCGTCGGGGAGCCAGAAGTGGTAGGGGACGAGGCCGGCCTTGGTGCCGTAGCCGACGGTGGCGAGGACCAGTGCGAGGCGGACGAGGCCGGGGTCCATGGTGTCGGCTTGGTCCATGAGTTCGGACCAGGAGAGGGTGGCGCCGCCGGTGTCGCGTCCGGCGAGAACGAGGAAGAGGGTGGCGACGAAGGCGAAGAGGATCCCCGTGGACGAGAGGATGAGGTACTTCCACGCCGCCTCGGTCGCTTGTCTTGTCTTATGGTGGCCCACGAGGAGTGCGCTCGAGAGCGTGGTGGCTTCGATGCTCGCCCAAAGCAGCCCGAGGTTGTCGGCCATGGCGGCCAGGGCCATCGTGGCGGTGAAGGTGAGGAGGAGCGCGTGGAACCGGCGGGGCCATTCTTCGGTCTGGCTGCTCACGAGGGCGGCGAGGAACCCGAGGGTGAGGATGAGGAGGAGGACGGTGGCGCCGACGGCGTCGAGGCGGAGCATGCCTTGGAGGCCTGTGGGGGGGCCGGTCTCGAAGAGGTCGAGGACGGATTGGACGGCGATGGCGCCCGCGGCGGCGATGGCGACGAGGGCGATCGTGGACGCGAACTTCTTGGGGAGGACGATGACGAGGAGGGCGGCGACGACGAGGGGGAGGACGACGTATTCGAGCATCTCATTCCCCCAGGGTGGTCATGGCGCTGGCGTCCATGGAGTCGAAGGTGCCCCGGATGCGTTCGAAGAGGATGCCGAGGAGGACGACGAGGACGATGACTTCGAGGAAGATGGCGAGTTCGATGGCGAGCGGGAGTCCGCCGGCCAGCGTGAGGCTGAGGAGGAAGGCGCCGTTCTCCATGGTGAGGAGCCCGAGGCTCTGGGTGATGGCCTTGCGTCGCGTGGCCATGGTAAGGAGTCCGAGGAGGAGGGTCCCGAGGCCGGCCACGACGAGGACGCGGTCGTCGGCGGATTCGAGGTGGAGGCCTTCGGCGACCTTCATGGCGGCCATGAGGCAGAGGCCGGCGGCGATGAGGCTCAGCGGGATGTTGAGGAGGGGTTCGAGTTCGCGGCGGCCGCCGAAGCGTCGGCTCACGTAGGTGATGTACCAGGGCGTGAGGCCGCCCTTGACGATGAGGATGGCGACGCCGTAGAGGATGAGGGCGAGGCGGTCGGCGGACCAGCCTTCGTAGATGACGAGGACGCCCAGGAGGAGCGATTGGACGGCGTACGTGCGGATGACGGGGCTGAGCCGTTTGTCGCCGAGGCTGATGGCGGCGGTCGTGAGGAGGAGGAGCGCGAGCCACTCGGTCGGGTTCATGCGGGCCCTCGCTTGAGGTAGGTCACGGCGCTGGCCAGGAAGGCGAGGAGGGCCGCCATGATGAGGAGGTGGCTGGCGCGGAAGAGGCGGACCTTGGCCATCGCGGCCTCGACGAGGGCGAGGATCCCCGAGAGGAGGACGACGGCGCCCAGGATGGCGGGGATGCGCAGCGCGGGGTCTGATGGGAAGGGGACGACGAGGAGGAGGACGAGGGACCCAAGGAGGGTCTGCTTGAGCATGGCGGTCCATTCGTGGACGGCGAGGATCCAGCCGTTGGCTTCGAGGAGCATGGCTTCGTGGACCATGGTGAGTTCGAGGTGGGTGGCGGGGTTGTCGAAGGGGATGCGGGCGGCTTCGGCGAGCCAGAGGAAGCCGAGGGCGGCCACGACGAGCCAGGTCGCTGGGGCGGCAGCCGGGAGGGGTTCGAGGGGGACGGCGGCGGTGCCGCGTTGGAGGAAGACGGCGGCGGCCACGAGGAGGAAGACGGGTTCGCCGAGGCCTCCCAGGAAAAGTTCGCGGGAGGCGCCGAGGCCGCCAAAGGGGGTCCCCGTGTCGTAGGCCTGCGTAGTCAAGATGAACCGGTGAAGGGTGAGAAAGAGGCCGAGGGCGAGGAGACCGATGCCGCCGCCAAGCATCGCATCGGGTGCGGCGAGGGGGAGGGTGAGGAGGGCGGCGGTGACGGCGCCGACGGCGAGGGCGGGCGCGAGGAGGAAGTAGGGGCTGGCGGTGGTGGGGGCGAGGGATTGCTTCGCCCAGAGCTTGCGAAGGTCTCGGTAGGGCTGGACGATGGTGGGCCCGCGGCGCAGCTGCGTCCACGCCTTGACGCGGCGTTCGGACCAGACAGTGAGCGGCGCGACGACGGCGAGCGCGACGGCCGCGCCGGCCGCGAGGAGGACGTTCACGGGATCACCGGCAGGAGGAAGAGGAGGAGGACGAGGACGAGGAGGGCGATGATGAGGTAGGTCTGGACGGGTCCGCGGTGGAGGCGGCGCAGGCGTTCAATCTTGGGGGCTAGGAACTTGCGGATGGGGTCATGGATCCACGGTTCGACGTAGCGGGGGGAGCGGTCCTCGTAGTGTCCTTTGGAGGGCGCGAAGGGCGCGACGGGCGCGTCTTGGAGGCGCAGGTCGGAGGCCGGGCGCAGGATTTCGGCGAAGAGGATGCGGAACGGCATGACGAGCGCGTGGGGCGTGTACGTCTGGCGTGGAGTCGGCGGGGGCCCTCCGGTGGCCCAAGGGTCGGCGGGGCGGGTGGTTCTTCGGCGGCCGGCCAGGAGAAGCGCGAAGGCGAGGAAGGTGGCGACTCCCGCGGCGACCATCGGCAGGGCGGGGAGGGTCCCTGCGGGTGTGGCCAGCGTCCACGCGTCGGAGGCGCCCGCGGGTAGCCGCCGCCAGAGGAGGCCGGGGGCCAGGCCGAGGAGGAGGGACGCGAAGAGGAGAAGGCCGCTGGGCCATGCGGCGGGATTCGGGGGGCGCGCCACGGCCAGCGGGTAGCGGCGCGGGCCCGAGAAGGCGCCGAGGACGACCTTGGCGATGGCGGCGAGTCCGGTGCCGGCGCCGATGCCGATGAGGAAGAGGGAGCCCAGGACGACGACGCCCTCCAGGGAATCCAGGTGGGGGAGCGCCCCGAAAAGGGCGGCGAAGAGGGAGACCTCGGAGGGGAAGCCGGCGAAGGGGGGAAGGCCGGCCAAGGCGACGCCGGCCAGGCCGCTGGCGACGGCGAGGACGGGCATGGAGCGCCACAGGCCGCCCAGGCGTTCGCGGTCGAGTTCGCCGGCGGCGTGGTGGATCTCGCCGGCGAGGAGGAAGAGGGCGCCTTTGGCGAGGCCGTGGGTCACGGCGTAGGCGATGGCGGCGGAGGTGATGAACGCGGACAGAGCCGGCGGCGCGGTGGGCTTGACGAGGAAGCCGAGTGCGAGGAGGGCGAAGAGGGCACCCATATGAGCGATCGTGGTGAAGGCGAGGATGCGTTTGAGGTCGCTCGGTTGGAGGGCGTGGAGGGAGGCGAGGGCGGCGGAGAGGGCGGCCAGGAGGAGCATGATGACGGCGACCCACTGGGGGGCGCCGAACGGCGCAAGGAGGCGCAGGACGAGGTAGGCGGGGAGGGCGACCATGACGCCGCTCATGAGGGCGCTCACATGGCTGGGCGCGGCGGGGTGCGCGTCGGGGAGCCAGGTGTGGAACGGCATGATGCCGCCTTTGACGAGGGCGGCCAGGAGGAGGAAGAGGAGGGCCGGAAGGGGCGGAGGGTTGGCGAGGATCACCTCGAGCGTGGATTGGGTGCCGCCGCTCCACAGCAGGAGGCCGATGAGGA